>JACCTY010000063.1 GCA_013812145.1 Geodermatophilaceae bacterium
CGCATCGGATTGCCCCAGATGCCGTGATCGCCGACCAGGTCGACCTCGTTGCCGTCCAGGAAGTCCAGATCCGCCGCGGTGACATCCAGCCCGAGGAAGTCCAAGACCCGCCCGAACTGTGTCGACGGGTCGCGGACGAAGTCCTCGTAGCGCAGCAGGGAGCGTCGGCCGGCGTCCCTGCTGATGGCCTCGAGCAGGAAGTTGTAGAGCACCCACCGGGCCGCCGTGCGGCCGGGTGGGTGTCGACCCATGTGCCGGTTCTCGATGTCCTGCCGGAGAACCTGCTTGGAGCGGGAGTAGGCCACGCCGCGGCTGTCCCGGACCAGATGGATGATCCGGGTGGACAGCCCGTCGGTGCGCAGCCGCAGGTGCGCCTCGGAGGCGAGTTTGGAGTTGTCCACGACGACTGCGGACCCGCTGACGTCTCGCACGGCGCGGAACAGCGCCCTGGTCAGCTCGGAGTATTCGGCGAGTTCATCCGGTCGGCTCGGCCCGCGCCCCGCCGCGGCGCGGAACAGCTCGCTCCTGGCGCCGAGGCTGCGGCGCAGCCGCTCGGCACGCGCGGCGTCCACCTTGTCCCATCCGCCGAAGGCGGCCTCCCCGACGCCGGTCCAGAACGGGCAGTCCAGGAACGGTTCGCCGCACGAGCACGGGAGATTGCCCTGGATACCGCGCCACCACAGGTAGCAGATCTCACCGACGTGGACGCAGCCGGGCATCCGGTGCAGCATCCGGCACAGCAGGGTGCTGCCGCTGCGGCCGACGCCGCCGACAAAGGCGACAGACACCGGCTGACTCTGCACGGCAGCAGGTTAACGTTCCGGCAGGTGCCGGCGGAGGAAGTCCACCTGGACGCTGATCGCGCGCTCGAACCAGTCACCGCTGTAGACGTCGAAGTGACCCGTCGGCAGCCGGTGCAGCTCCAGCCGCGGTGCCCGGCTGGCCAGCTTGGCGGCCTGATCCGGTGGGGTGATCCGGTCCCGGTCACACACCATGACCAGCCACGGGCAGCCGATCCGCGCTGCTGTGTCGAACGGGCGGTACCGCGGCAGCCGCAGGGTCACTCGCGGCGTGTACGCGTTGACCCACGTGTGCGTGGCGGGTAGCAGCGCCGCCATCGTGGCCGGCGCTCCCGGCCAGACGAGGGCACCGAAGGTGCCCGGCTCGGCGACGATCGGAATGGTGGCCGGTGGGCGACCGGTCCAGCCGCACCACTCGTCTCGAGCGGCCGCGCTCAGCAGCCGGGCCAGGCCGCCGAGTCGCCGCCGCCCGCCTCGACCGCCGAGTCCGGCGTACGGGACCTGGCTGATCACCGCCGCGATCTTGGTGTCCTCGGCGGCCAGGGCGGCGACGTGCCCACCACTGAACGACGTTCCCCACAGCGCGACCCGCCGGGCGTCCAGACCGACAAGGCCCCTAACGGTGGCGATGGCCGCCCGCCAGTCGTCGAGTTGGCGGTTGATGTCGAGCAGCTGTCGCGGCGTGCCGCTGCTGGCTCCGAAGTGCCGGTAGTCGAACACCAGGGCGGCGAAGCCGGCGGCGGCGAAGCGTTCGGCGTACGCATCGAGTCGCGCCTCGCGGACGAGCCCGAAGCCGTGCGCCAGCACGATCACCGGTGGCGGGTCCGATCCGTCGGGCCGGTAGAGCCACGCGGCGCAGCGGTCATCCCCGGAACGGAAGGTGAGATCGGTCCGCAAGATCCGAGCACGGTACTACCCGTGTCCGGAGATGCAGGTGACCGGCTACCAGACCGTGTGACCATGGGGAGAGCCAGCTGCCAACACGGCGTGTCATCGCGGGGTCACGATGGGGGTCGAGTGCACGAGAACGAGGCGCCTGCGCAGCCGCCGAGCGGGGGCCAGCTGCCCTCGGCCCGGACCGGCCGGGCGCTTGCAGCCACCGGCGCGCTGGCCGTCGGCAGTGGTGCGGTCGCGCTGTACGCCGCGGGACTCGACCCGATCGGCGGCAACCCGCTCGGCACCGAGCGCGCGACGGTACTCGATCCCGATGCCACCCTGCACCTGATCCGGCGGGCGAGTTTCGGCATGTCGACCGCGCTGCTCACCGATGTCACTGAGAAGGGGCCGCGGCGGTGGCTGGACGAGCAGCTGCACCCCGATCGCATCGACGACTCCGATGTCGACGCCCTGCTGGCGGCGTACCCTGCGCTGGCCTCCTCTGCGGCTCAGCTGCAGCAGAAGTACGCCGGCGCCCGCCGCACCCCGGGCGACGAACTGGTCGCGGCGACGCTGGCCCGCCAGCTGTGGAGCCGGCGGCAGCTGCTCGAGGTGATGACCGACTTCTGGAGCAACCACTTCAACGTCACGACCCCGGGCGGGCCGGCGTACGCGACGAAGCCGGTGGAGGACGCGGCAGTCATCCGCCGGCATGCCCTCGGCACGTTCGAGGACCTGTTGCTGGCCGACGCCACGAGCCCGGCGATGCTGCTGCACCTGGACAACGCGAGCTCGCGGGGGGACGACCCGAACGAGAACTACGGCCGCGAGCTGCTGGAACTGCACACGGTCGGGATCGAGGCCGGCTACACCGAAGCCGATGTCCGGGACAGCGCCTACGCGCTGACCGGATGGGGGGTCGCCCCGGACAGCACGTTCCTCTTCACCCCGGAGGCGCACTACACCGGCCCGCTGCGGGTCATGTCCTGGTCGGCGGCCAACGCCGAGGCCGCCGACGGCTTCAAGGTCGGAGCCGACTACCTGCGCCACCTTGCCTACCACCCGGCCACCGCCCGGCACCTGTCTACGAAGCTCGCCCGCCGCTTCGTCTCCGACGAACCCTCCACCGAACTCGTCGACACGCTGGCCGAGTCGTACCTGGCCGCCAGCAGCGGCATCATCGCCTGGCTGCGGACGCTGTTCGACTCCCGGGAGTTCGCCACATCCGTCGGCCAGAAGGTGCGCCGCCCGCTCGAGGACCTCGTCGCGACGGTGCGGGCGCTCGGAATCGGCCCGCCGGTGGACGATCCGGTGCCGTCACTGGCGGATCTGGTACGGCGCTCGCGCGACCTCGGCCAGGCGCCGCTGGGAGCCGCGGCGCCGACGGGGTACGCCGATGTCGCGGCGCCATGGCTGTCGAGTTCGATAGCGCTCGGCCGCTGGAACGACCACCGCGCACTGACCGCCGAACGGGTGCCCGGGCTGGCCTACCCCGAGCTGGCCGGCCTGGCCGCCGACTCCGAGCCGCAGACGGTTGGTGAGCTCATCGACGCGCTGACCACCCGGCTGACCGGGCAGGTCTTCCGGTCGGACCACCGGCAGGTGCTCGTCGAGTTCCTCGACACCGATGAGGACCGGCTGTACGTCGCAGCACAGGTCGACGGCGACCTGCCGGACCTGATCGCCCTGATCCTCGACTCTCCGTACCACCTGCTCCGATGAATTTGGCGGAGCGGGCTCTCGTAACGGCCGCGGAGCGGGTGGCCGCGGACGCCGAACGCCGGACCGAGCTGTGGAGCCGCGGCTTCACCCGACGTCGCTTCCTGGCCGGTGCCGGCATGGTGGGCGCTGCTGCGCTCGGTTCTCAACTGGTGACTACCCGGTACTCCTACGCCGCACCAGGCACCGGCACCGGCCGGGCGCTGGTCGTCGTCTTCCTCCGGGGAGGCTTCGACGGCCTCGCCGCCGTGGTGCCCGCGGGGGACCCCGACTACCTCACCGCCCGGCCGTCCATCGGCGTACCGGCCGAGGTTCTGCTGCCCCTGGACCGCCGCTTCGGCTTGCACCCGGCGCTCGGCGGCCTGCATGGATTCTGGACGAGCGGTCAGCTCGGCATCGTCCATGCCGTCGGCGGCGGCCCGGGCGTCACCCGCAGCCATTTCCAGGCCATGGACCACGTCGAGCGCGGCGTCGACACCCCCTCGACCCGGACCGGCTGGCTGGAACGCGCGCTGGAGGCAGCCGGTCCCGGCACGACGTTCCGGTCGGTCAGCGAGGGGACATCGCTGCCGTCCTCGCTGGCCGGCTTGGGCACCGCGGTCGCGCTGCGTGGCGTCGACCTGGTCACGCTCAACCGCGGCTCGGAGCGGATGACGACGGCGCTGCGCGGGCTGTTCAGTGGACTGGACCACGTTGCCGCCGATCAGGTCGATCTCGCGCTCACCGTTCTCAGCGAGGCTCAGGCGCTGCGGGCCACGCCGTACGTGCCGGTCAAGGGGGTGAGCTACCCCGCGGGGAACTTCGGTTCGGCGATGTCCGATGTGGCTCGGCTGGTCAAGGCCGACGTGGGGTTGCGGGTGGCCACCGTCGACGTCGGCGGCTGGGACCTGCACTCCAACGCCGGGCCGATCGAAGACGGTGACATGACCTACCACCTGACCGGGCTCGGCAACACGTTGGCTGCCTTTGGCACCGACCTCGGCGAGCGCTTGGCCGACGTCACGGTGGTCACGATGTCGGAGTTCGGCCGCCGGGTCGCCGAGAACGGCAGCGGCGGCACCGATCACGGCGGGGGCAACGCGATGCTCCTGCTCGGCGGTCGGGTGGCGGGAGGACTGGTGCACGGCGGATGGCCGGGGCTCGCGACCGAGGCGCTCGTCGACGGGGACGTGCCCGGGGTCAACGACTACCGCAACGTCCTCGCCGAGCTTGCCCGGGCGCAGTTGGGCATCGGTTCGGTGGCCTCGGTTTTCCCGGGTCACAGCTATGTGCCGCTGGGCGTCGTACGCTGACTCGACCGCGCTTCATGATCAAAAGGGGACCGCACGGCATGACCGACGAGGACACCACCGCAGAGCCGGCGGTCACCGATGAGCCGCGCCGCAGGCCCAGGTTGCGGCGGGTGCTCACCGTTCTGCTGATCTGCGGCCTGGTGGTCGCCCTGACGGTCTTCGGGCTCGCCTGGTTCCTGACCGAGCGTTACGTCGGCAACATCGCCCGCATCCCGGGCGTCTTCGAAGGGCTCGATCCGAGCACCCGCCCCGAACCGGCGACCCCGGCACCCGGTGAGGACGAGGCTCCCCTCACCTTCCTGCTCGTCGGCAGCGACTCCCGCTCGGACGAGCCGACCACCGGCGACGCCGCAACGGCCGAGGCCGGTTCGCAGCGCTCCGACGTACTCATGCTGCTGCAGATCTCGGCGGACCGGCGGGACGCCTTTGCGATCTCCTTTCCGCGCGACTCCTACGTGCCGGTTCCGGGATACGGGACGACGAAGATCAACGCCGCGTACTCCTTTGGCGGCCCCACGCTGCTCGTGCAGACCATGGAGCAGCTCACCAACATTCGGATCGACCACTTCCTGTCCGTGGACTTCGTCGGCTTCAAAGCGATCACCGACGCCCTCGGCGGGGTGGACGTTCGGGTGGCCGAGGAGACCCGGGCGTTCGGTGTCACGTTCACCAAGGGCATCAACCACCTGAACGGCGACGAGGCCCTGGCCTACGTGCGGCAGCGCTACGAGCTTCCGAACGGCGACCTCGACCGGGTCCAGCGGCAGCAGAGCTACCTGCGCGCGGTGATGGCCACCGTGCGCCGCGACAACCTGCTCACCGATCCGGCCAAGCTGGACGACTTCCTGCTCGCGGTGACGAGCTCGGTCAGCGTGGACGCCGAGTTGAGCGATCTCGAACTGCTCTCGCTGGCGATCAGCCTGCGCAACCTGGACCCGCGCAACGTCTCCTTCCTCACCGCCCCGGTCGCGGGACTGGGCATGGAAGGTGACCAGAGCGTGGTCTACCTCGACCAGGCCCGGTCCCAGGAGATGTGGGAGTACATCCGGCAGGGAACCCTCGCCGATCATCTCGGCGAGTTCAACACGCTGCCCGCCGTACCTCGCTGACTCTGCCGCCGGGCTAGCTGCTGGCGTTCGCCGGTGAGACGCCCATCCGGCGGTAGTCGTCCTCCTCGTCCCACTCCTCTGTCCCGCACAGGACCGCGAGCAGATCCAGCAGCGGCGTGGCGATGTCGTTGCCGACCCGCAGGAACGTCTGCTGGTCGCGGCCGATGGGGTCGATGATGTCGTCGACGCGGGGATCCAGCGATACCCGGCTGGCGCGTTGGCGGGCCAACGCCGCCACGAGCGCCTGCCCCCGGCGGGTCAGATCCGAGGCGTCCGGCAGCGGCGCGTAGGGGATGCCCTGCATGAGTGCGTGCGCCTCGCGCAACGTGAACGTGCGGGACAACGCCCGGGGGGAGCCGCCGAGGACGGTACGGCGTTGCTTCCGGGACATTGTCAGGACGAGATCCGCTTCGGCGACCTGCCACTCCTCGAGCAGCCCGGCCCGAAAGCCGCTGCCCTGCCCGCCGAGACCGAGCAGCACCATCTCCGCCGTCGGGTGCATGGAACTGCCGACGACGGCCTGCGTTCCGGCGCTGGCGGTGGTGAGCTGGCTCGGGTCGGGCAGGCACGCCTCGGCATAGGCGCGGGTGAGGCGCTCGGCCGTGGGAGAGCGGCAGATGTTGCCGGTGCACACGTAGAGGATGTGCACGGTGCTTGGGCCCCCCTCAACGGCAGATCGGCACCGACTATACCGGGCGGGTCGGCGGCCGAGGCTGCGCTACGGCGGCAGCCGATCACCCAGCGTAGAGGGATATGCTCCGGTGCCGCTGTCGTTGGAGGAGATCTGTCATGCGTCTGGTGTTCGTCGCCGGATGGATGCGCAGCGGTACGACCTTGCTCACCGAACTGGTCGGCTCCTCACCCGGCGCCCTCGCGGTCGGCGAATTGGCCACCATGTGGACCGCACTGGAGCGTGAGGATCACTGCTCCTGCGGGCAGCCGCTTCGCAGCTGCCCGGTCTGGGGAGTCGTGGCCACCGAGGTCGCCGACCGGCACGACATCGGACCCGGATGCAGCACGAGCTACCTGGACTTCGACGCCGTGGTCCGCGGCGTGCTGCGGCTCAGGCGGCTGCCGGGCCTGCGGCGGTTGCGGCGTACCGATCCCGACAGCTTTCCGGCCGATGTCAGGCGGTTGTCCGAGGTGATGCGGACCGTGCTGCGGACCGTCACCGAGGTCAGTGGGTGCAGCGTCATCGTGGACTCCTCCAAACGGCCGACCGCCCTGGTGGTGTTCGCACTGATCCCAGGCGTCGAGCTCACCCCGGTCCACCTGGTTCGAGATCCCCGAGCGGTGGCCTTCAGCGAGTCCCGCCGGTGGCAGTGGGAGGGGGTCAAGGCACACTTGTCGCCGCCCGGCCGAGGGGTCCTGCTCAGTGCGCTGCACTGGGTATTGACGACGGTCGCGTGCCACCTCGTCGGCAGCCGGTTCCCGGGCTACCGGCTGCTGCGCTTCGAGCGGCTGACCGCACTGCCGGAGGAGACGATGACGGCGGTGTCCAACGGTCTCGGCCTCATCCCGCCGCCCTTTGTGGCAGCTGACGCCGTACAGCTGGCGCCGAGTCACGTCGTCAACGGCAACCCGAGCCGGTTCGGCAGCCGGCTACGCAAGATCAAAGCCGATGAACGGTGGCGCACCCAGTTGCCGGTGACCGAACGACTGGCCGTCGGCGTGCTGACCGCGCCGGTGCGGCTGGCTCTGAAACTGATGGCGCGATGACTACCCGTCCTGGCTTCACCGTGTTCCTGACCGGCTTGTCCGGCGCCGGCAAGTCCACGATCGCCGACATCCTGATCGAACAGCTGGAGGCTGCTGGACGTCCGGTGAGCACCCTGGACGGTGACATCGTGCGGGAGATGCTGTCCAGTGAACTCACCTTCACGCGGGCCGATCGGGACTTGAACATCCGCCGGATCGGCTGGGTGGCCGGTGAGATCACCAAGCACGGCGGCGCCGTCGTGGTCGCGGCCATCGCGCCGTACGACGGGGCGCGCGAGGAGGCGCGCGCGCTGGTCGACCGGCATGGGGCGTTCGTGCTGGTGTACGTCGCCACCCCGCTCGCGGTGACCGAGAAGCGTGACGTGAAGGGTCTCTACGCCCGTGCCCGCAGCGGTGAGATCACCCAGTTCACCGGCGTCTCCGACGTGTACGAGGTGCCCTCTGCTCCCGACCTCGTCGTGGACGGCTCGACCGGCTCACCGGCCGAGGCCGCCCAGCAGATCCTCGACCACCTCACCGAGCGGCGGCTACTGCCCGACCGCTCGTAACGGCAGACGTCGCGGCCGCCGATGCCTGCCAAGTCGGCAAAGTGAAGATCATTGCGGCCAATCGGGGTATCCCAACCGACGGATACCCCGATTTGCCCGTGTTGATCAAGGGTGCTGTGCGGTCGCAACAACGGGCCAAGGTCGTGGTAGCAGCACTGGCTAGGCTAGGCGGCCCGGCGCTTGACCTGGTCGAAGATCCAGCGGTAGGTTCGCTCAAACCCCTCGACCAGCGGGATCGACGGCTCCCAGCCGAAACGCTCCAGGATCAGGGTGTTGTCGCTGTTGCGACCGCGCATCTCCCAGCCGTAGCCGTCCTCCGGCTGCCATTCCTCGACCGGGACGATGTCCACCGAGCGGACCGACAGACCCTGGCTGATCAGGTCAGCGACAAGGTGCCCGCCGATGGTACGGGTAACGGGTGCACTCCTCAGCCGGCAGCAACGACAGCGGCAAGCAGCTGCGCGGCCAGCTCCGGTCGACAGATGAGCAGGTCAGGCAGGTACGGGTTCTCGTTGTTGTAGCGCAGCGGGCTGCCGTCCAGCCGGCTGGTGTGCAGTCCGGCAGCGGTGGCCACGGCGACCGGCGCGGCGGAGTCCCACTCATATTGCCCGCCGGCGTGGAGGTAGCCGTCGGCTTCACCGCGGACGACCGCCATCGCCTTGGCACCCGCCGAACCCAGCGGGATCGTGACGCCGCCGACCTGCTCGCAGACCGAGCTGACCAGCGCCGGCGCTCGGGTGCGGCTGACGATGAGTCGGGGTGGGCCGCCGTACGCCGGCGGCAGTTCCGTCGGCTCGGCGGTGCTGAGGGTGACGCCGAGGGCCGGCAGCGCGACCGCACCCGCGACCAGCTGACCGGCCTGCCACAGCGCCACGTGCACGGCCCAGTCGGTGCGCCCGACCTCTGAGTACTCACGGGTCCCGTCCAGCGGGTCGACGATCCACACCCGGACGGCATGCAGCCGGGCCAGGTCGTCGGCGGCTTCCTCGGACAGCACGCTGTCGTCGGGGCGGGCCTGCTGCAGGGCCGCGGCGATGGCCTCCTGTGCCCCGTGGTCGCCGGCCTTTCTCAGCACCGACGGGTCGGCGTCGGCGTGCTCGGCTCTGATCGCCAGCAGCAGCTGTCCGGCGTCGGTGGCGATGTGCGCCGCCAGCGAGTGGTCTGAAGTCATGAGGCTTCGGTGATCATGCCTGCCGCGACTGTCTGGTTGGTGCCCTCGTCGACGAGGATGAACCCTCCGGTGGTGCGGTTGCGGCGGTACTCGTCGACGAACAGCGGCTGGGTCATCCGCAGCGTGACCCGGCCGATGTCGTTGCGGCGCAGCGATTCCACGCCCTCCTCGCGGTGCATCGTATTGACGTCGACCCGGTAGTGCAGCGTCCGGACGACCGCCCGAGACCACCGCGTGGTGTGCTTGATCGCGTAGCGACGGCCCGGTTGCAGCGGCTGGTCGGCCATCCAGCACAGCGTCGCGTCCATGGTCTGGCTCATCGTGGGCTGGTTGTGCGGCCGGCAGATCATGTCGCCGCGGGAGATGTCCACGTCCTCGCTGAGCCGGACACACACCGACATCGGCGGGTAGGCCTCCTCCACCGGGCCGTTCGGCGTGTCGATCGCACTGATCGACGTGCCGAGACCTGAGGGCAGTACCTCCACCTCGTCACCGACCTTGATGACACCGGCGGCCACCGTTCCGGCGTACCCCCGGTAGTCGTGATGGGAGTCCTTGCGAGGGCGGATGACGTACTGGACCGGGAAACGGACGTCGGTCAGGTTGCGGTCGGAGGCGATGTAGACCTCCTCGAGGTGGTGCAGCAGCGCGGAGCCTTCGTACCACGGCATGTTGCCGGAGCGGGTGACCACGTTGTCACCGTTGAGTGCGGAGACCGGGACGGAGGTCAGGTCACCGATGTCCAGGCGGCTGGCGAACTGCTCGAACTCCTCCTTGATCGAGTCGAAGACACCTTGGTCGTAGTCGACGAGGTCCATCTTGTTCACGCACAGCACGAGGTGCGGGACCCGCAGCAGGGTGGCGAGGAAGGCGTGCCGCCGGCTCTGCTCGACGATGCCGTTGCGGGCGTCGACGAGCACCAGCGCGAGGTTCGCGGTGGACGCGCCGGTCACCATGTTGCGGGTGTACTGCGGGTGCCCCGGCGTGTCGGCCAGGATGAACGCCCGCTTCGGGGTGGCGAAGTAGCGGTAGGCGACGTCGATCGTGATGCCCTGCTCGCGTTCGGCCCGCAGCCCGTCGGTGAGCAGCGCCAAGTTGGGGGCGTCCTCGCCCCGTCGACGACTGGCGTCCTCGATCGCGGCGTACTGATCCTCGAAGATGCTCTTGCTGTCGTAGAGCAAGCGGCCGATCAGCGTGCTCTTCCCGTCGTCGACGGAGCCGGCGGTGGCCAGCCGAAGGAGCTCCATCTCAGAAGTACCCTTCCCGCTTGCGGTCTTCCATCGACGCCTCGCTGGTGCGGTCGTCGGCCCGGGTGGCGCCTCGCTCGGTCAGCCGAGATGCGCTGACCTCCACGATGATGTCTGCGACCGCGGTCGCGGTGGATTCCACCGCCCCGGTGACCGTCATGTCGCCGACCGTCCGGTAGCGCACCGTCACCGTCTCTACCTGTTCGTGCGGTCGGGGGGAGGTCCACGGGCCGACCGCCATCCACATGTCGCCACGCCGAAAGCACTGCCGCTGGTGGGCGAAGTAGATCGGCGGCAGGGGGACCTCGGCGTGCTCGATGTAGTGCCAGACGTCGGACTCGGTCCAGTTCGACAGCGGGAAGACCCGGATGTGCTCGCCGGCGTGGTGCCGGCCGTTGTAGAGCGACCACAGCTCCGGCCGCTGAATCTTCGGGTCCCACTGGCCGAACTCGTCGCGGAAGCTGAACACCCGCTCCTTGGCCCGCGCCTTTTCCTCGTCGCGTCGCGCACCACCGAAGGCAGCGTCGAAGCGGTTCTGGGTGATGCCGAGCAGCAGCGCTTCGGTCTGCAGCTGGTTGCGCGAGGAGTGCTGCCCCGGCAGCTCGGTCACCCGCCCGGCGTCGATCGACTCCTGGACGCTGGCCACCACGAGCCGCAGCCCCAGCATGTCCACGACCCGGTCGCGGTACTCGAGCACCTCGGGAAAGTTGTGGCCGGTGTCCACGTGCATCACCGGGAACGGGATCGGCGCCGGTGTGAACGCGCGCCTGGCCAGCCAGAGCATCACCGCGGAGTCCTTGCCGCCGGAGAACAGCATCACCGGTCGCTCGAACTCCGCCGCGACCTCGCGGATGATGTGGATGCCCTCAGCCTCCAGCGACTGCAGCTGGGAAAGCTGATATGTGGGCGTGCTCACGTGTGTGTTCCTCCGGATCGAATGACTTGTCAGCGACGGCCGAGGGCCCGGTAGCTCCAGCCGCTGGCGCGCCACCGGTCCGCGTCCAGGGCGTTGCGGCCGTCGAGAATACGCCGCTCGCGGACCACGCCTTCCAGCACGGCCGGATCCAGCGTCCGGAACTCCGACCACTCGGTCAGATGCAGGATCAGGTCGGCTTCGGTCGCGGCCGCGACCGCGCTGTCAGCGTAGGTGAGCTGAGGGTAGCTGCGCCGGGCATTGGCCATGGCCTCGGGGTCGTAGACGACGACCCGGGCGCCGCGTGACTGCAGCGTCGTCGCCACGTCCAGCGCGGGTGAGTCGCGGATGTCGTCGGAGTTCGGCTTGAACGCCGCACCCCACACGGCGACGTGCGCGCCGGCGGTCGAGCCGCCCAGCTCCTCCACCGCCAGGTCCACGGTGCGGGCCCGCCGACGCATATTGATCGCGTCCACCTCGCGCAGGAAAGCCACCGCCTGTACGACGCCCAACTCCTCCGCGCGAGCCATGAACGCCCGGATGTCCTTGGGCAGGCAGCCGCCACCGAAGCCGAGGCCCGGGTGCAGGAAGCGGCGCCCGATCCGGTCGTCGTGTCCGAGCGCCTCGGCGAGCATGCTGACGTCGGCGCCGGTCGTTTCGCACACCTCGGCCATCGCGTTGATGAAGGAGATCTTCGTGGCCAGAAAGGAGTTCGCGGCGACCTTCACCAGCTCCGCCGTCGCGAAGTCCGTGACGACGACGGGGCAGCTCGCCTCGATGATCGGCGCATAGATCTCGCGCAGCTGCTGCTCGGCGCTCGCGCTGTCCACGCCGAAGACGAGCCGGTCCGGTCGCAGCGTGTCCTGTACGGCGTACCCCTCGCGCAGGAACTCCGGATTCCAGGCCAGCTCCACATCCGTACCCGCCGGCGACTCCTCGTGCAGGCGGCCGGCCAGGCGCACCGCCGTACCGGCTGGCACCGTCGACTTGCCGACCACCAGGCTGGGCCGGTCGAGCTCGCGGGCCAGCGAGCCGATGGACTCCTCCACGTAGCGCAGGTCGGCGGCATCCGAGCCGTACTGCTGGGGGGTGCCCACGCAGACGAAATGCACGTCGGCGTTCGCGGCTACCTCTTCATACGACGTGGTGAACGTCAGCCGGCCGCCGGCAAGGCCACGTTGCAGCAGCTGCTCGAGCTCCGGTTCGAAGAATGGCACCTCGCCGGCTTGAAGCCGGTCGATCTTCTCCTTGTCGACGTCCAGCCCGGTGACCTGATGGCCCAGCTCAGCCATCCCGGCCGCGTGCGTCGCCCCGAGATAGCCGGTGCCGATGACACTCAGCCGGGTCACGCGGACACCTCGCTTCGCTCGGCGCGGTCGTGACACAACATGGTTCGCTCGCTCCACTCGCTCACGGGTGGTTCACCAGGTCTTCGGCGAGCGGCTCGCCGGCGATCTCGGTGATGTCGGGATGTTCGCGGAACCAGGCGATGGTCTGCTTGAGCGCCTCCTCGATCGGGACTTGCGGCGACCAACCCAGCAGCCGCTGGGCCTGCGTGATATCGGGCTGGCGGATCTCCGGGTCGTCCTGCGGGCGGGGGACGAACGTGATCGAGGACTTCGAGCCGGACAGGTCACGGATCCACTTGGCCAGGTCCAGGACCGATATCTCGTGCGGGTTGCCGATGTTGACCGGTCCGGGTAGGTCGGAGCGGAGCAGCGCGAGGATGCCCTCGACCAGGTCGTCGACGTAGCAGATGGAGCGGGTCTGGGAGCCGTCGCCGGCGACCGTCAGCGGCTCACCGTGCAGCGCCTGCCGCACGAACGTCGGGATGGCCCGACCGTCGTTGGGCCGCATCCGCGGGCCGAAGGTGTTGAAGATGCGCACGATCGCGGTGTCCACCCCGTGGGCACGCCGGTAGGCCATGGTCAGGGCCTCGGCGAAGCGCTTCGCCTCGTCGTACACCCCGCGTGGCCCGACCGGGTTCACGTTGCCCCAGTAGGTCTCCGGTTGCGGATGCACCTGCGGGTCACCGTACGTCTCGGAGGTGGAGGCGAGCAGGAAGCGGGCGCCCTTCTCCTTGGCCAGACCCAGCGCATGGAGGGTGCCGATCGAACCCACCTTCATGGTCGCGATCGGCAGCTGGAGGTAGTCGATCGGCGAGGCCGGCGAGGCGAAGTGCAAGACGGCGTCGACCGGACCTGCGACGTGGACGTAGTCGGTGATGTCGGCGCGCAGCAGCCGGAAGCCGTCCTGACCGAGCAGGTGCTGAACGTTGACCGGTCCGCCGGTCAGAAAATTGTCCAGTGCAAGAACCTCCCACCCGCTGTCCAGCAGCCGCTCGCACAGATGCGAGCCGAGGAAACCGGCACCGCCGGTGACGACGGCCCTGCCCACACTCATATGTTCACTCCGCTGACTAGGAATAATTTGCCGGGTCAGCCTACGGTGCAGGAGCCCGCTACACATACCAGCCGGTGTACGTAGGGTGGCGAAAAAGGTCAATCTCCGTCACCTTCTGGTGACAGAGCGGCAGCTCACCCGCTACCCTGCCCCGGGGCCGCGTAATTCGGGAGGTGCTCGGCACATATGTCACAGGTCCACCTCGGACCGCGGGCGCCTTCATCATCACCATCCGGAGAAGCAGCTCCTCAGTTCGAGGAACCCGGCTCGGCTTCGCGCCCGCGCTGGCAATTGCGGCACTCACTCACCCTCGTGGTTCTCGACGCCGCCGTGATCGCCTTTGCCCTTGCCCTGGCGATCGTCAGCCGCTTTGGTGAGATCGGCGCTAAACAGGGCAAATATCTGTATCTGGAGATAGCTGCCGTATACGGCATCGGCTGGATCGCGACCCTGGCCGCATCCGGAGCGTACGAGAGCCGCTTCTTCGGCTCCGGCCCGGAGGAGTACAAGCGCGTCATCGCAGCGTCGATTCGTACCCTCGTGCTTGTGGCCTTCGGCCTGTACGTCGTCAAGCTGGACGCTGCCCGCGTATTCGTCGGTGGTGCGTTCGTGCTCGGCTTGATGATGGTGCTCGTCGGGCGTTACCTCGCCCGGCTCTGGTTGGTCCGCCAGCGATATCAGGGCCGACTGACCCACCGACTGCTGGCTGTGGGCGCACCGTCGTCTATCGAAGGGCTGGTCAAAGAGCTTACCGACCAGCCGCATGCCGGGCTGACGATCATCGGAGCCTGTACACCGGGTGTCGATGATGACACCACCGTCTCAGGGATCCAGCGGATCGGCACTCTCGACAACGTGGCCGCCGTCGCGCAGGCGATGCAGGTCGACGCGGTCATCGTCACGAGCGCCGCGACCATCAACCCGCGGGTCATCCGGGAGATCGCGTGGAGCCTCGAGGGTCTCAGCGTCGACCTGATCATCGCGCCGGCGCTGAGCGGCGTCGCCGGACCGCGGATCACGATGCGCCCGATCGGTGGCCTCGCGCTGCTGCACGTCGACGAGCCGTCGTTCACCGGTGCCCGACGGGCGATGAAGACCGGCATCGACTGGATGGGTGCCGCAATGGGACTGTTCGTGCTGTTCCCGGTGCTGCTTGCGATCGGACTGACGATCCGGCTGACGGACAACGGCCCTGCCCTGTACCGGCAGACTCGGATCGGCCAGGCGGGGCGGGAGTTCCGCGTCTTCAAGTTCCGGACCATGTACACCGACGCCGACCACCGGCTGGCCGAGTTGCTGGACCGCAACGAGGGCGACGGGCTGTTGTTCAAGATCAAGGACGACCCACGGGTCACGCCTGTGGGCAGGTGGCTGCGAAGAGTGTCACTGGATGAACTGCCACAGCTGCTGAATGTTCTGCTCGGCCACATGTCGCTGGTCGGGCCTCGACCGCTGCCGGTCATGGACACAGCCTTTCAGGGTCACGTCCGCCGTCGCCTGCTCGTCAAGCCGGGTATTACCGGTCTCTGGCAGATCAGCGGGCGTTCCAACGTGTCCTGGGATGAGGCGGTCCGGCTGGACCTGCACTATGTCGAGAACTGGTCCATCGCCCTCGACCTCACGATTCTGGCCAAGACGGTCGCCGCGGTCGCACGGCGCGACGGCGCCTACTGAGAGACTAGGAGCGGCGCTACGGCGGCCACCTAAGCCGCTACGCTGCCCGGCTTGACGGCAACCGATAGCAGTAGCGCCTCGAAGCGGGCCACCGTCTGGTCGGGGGAGAACTCCGTCTCGGCCAGGGCGCGAGCCGCCGCGCCGAGGGCTTCGAGCCGATCCGGGTCGGCCCACACGGAGATCACCCAGCTGGCGGCCGCGTCGATCGAGGCCTCGACCGGCGCGAATACGGCGCTGCCGGCCCGCTCGAGCAGGTCCGCGGCGGCGTTCGACTGCGGCAGCAAGCCCACGATGGGCCGCCCGGCACACAGATAGGACAATGCTTTAGACGGGACCGAGAACGCGCTGGCGTCCGGCTCGAGCAGGACGACGAGGACGTCACCGGACGCCAGCACCTCGGGTAGTCGCTGGTAGGGCTGGAACGGCAGCAGCACGATCGGCACACCGCGGGCGCTTGCCTCGGCTCGAAGCACGTTGACTGCTGGCCCCTCGTTGACGGCGACCAGCCGAACGGCGCTGCCCCGCTCCTGGATCCGGGCTGCCAGCGAGACCAGCAACGTGGGGTTGTGCTTGAGCCCCAGCGTGCCGGAGTACAGCAAGGTCAACCCGCTGTCGATGCCGTGCTCGGCGGCCCAGGTGTTGTTGCGCTCCTTGGGGACGATCTCATCCACCGGCGCCCAGTTGGTGATCACCGTCGTCTTGTCCAGCGTGCCCCATTCCTCGTGCACGGCTCGGAAGGCGTCGGCGATGACGACGACGTGCGTGGCTCGGCGGGCGCACCACGCCTCCACGGCCCCGATCATCCGCGCGGCCAACCGGAGCACGCTCGAGCCCCGCTGGGCGGCGAAGCTGCCGGCGGCGGAGGCGTAGACATCCTGATGCCAGAGCACCCAGGGTGTGCTGCTCACCGCGAACCACAGCACGGCCACGAACAGCGTCGGGATCGGCGTGTTCGCGATGAGCACGACGTCGGGCCGGTGCCGACGGAACAGCCGCGCCAGCTCGCCGCCGAGCCGGAGTTCCTGCAGGAATCGGCGTACGAAGCTGTACTTCGCAATGCTGCTCCCCGCCCCGATCGAGGTGAATCGCACGGTGTCACCTGGCGAGGCCGCGAGCGCGCCCTTCCCGGACTGGTAGGCCTCGCAGTGCCCGTGCAGGACGTGGTGGCCCCGCTTGGCCAGAAGGCGGCTCAGTTGCGCCTGAAACGGATGTCCGGAGTTGTCATAGACGAAGATCTTCAGGGGAACGGGCGTAGTCACGCCGCCTGCATCTTCACCTGGTCGTAGACCCAGCGGTATGTCTTCTCCAACCCGTCGGCCAGCGAGATCGATGGCTCCCAGCCGTACCACTTCTGGATCGCGGTGTTGTCGCTGTTGCGTCCGCGGACGCCCTGCGGGGCGCCGAGGTCATGGGTACGTCGGCAGCGCACACCGGCGATGTCCTCGACGATGTCCACCAGCTGGTTGATGCTGACCAGTTCGGAGCTGCCGAGGTTGACCGGCTCGGCGTTATCGCCGGCCAGGATCAGCCGGCTGCCCTGCACGCAGTCGTCGATGTACATGAAACTCCGGGTCTGCTCACCGTCGCCCCAGATTTCGATCTCCTCGCGGCCGGTGATCGCGGCAAGGGCGACCTTGCGGCAGATCGCCGCCGGGGCCTTTTCTCGGCCACCGTCCCAGGTGCCTTGCGGCCCGTACACGTTGTGGTACCGGGCAACCCGGGTGGTGAAGTCGTAGTCCTCGAGGAAATGCCTGCACATCCGCTCGCTGAAGAGCTTCTCCCAGCCGTAACCGTCCTCGGGCTGCGCCGGATAGGCGTCCTCCTCGCGCAGCGCCGTGACGTGGGGATCGGTCTGCTTCTGTGCCGCATAGACACACGCGGAAGAGGAGTAGAAGTACCGGTCGACGCCGGCCTCCTTTGCGGCGAGCAGGACGTGGGTGCTGGTGAGAATCGACAGCATGCAGGCTGCCTTGTTCTTCTCGATAAAGCCCATACCGCCCATGTCGGCGGCCAAGTTGTAGACCTGTCCGGCGCCGTCGCAGGCTTGCTGCGCGGAGTCGAGAGCGGACAGATTCAAGACGAGATTCTCCGCGCCCGCATGGGTCTGATACCACTCATGCATCGGCTTGACGTCGACGGAGCGGACGCTGTGCCCCTGAGTGAGAAGATCACCCACGAGATGTCCGCCTATGAACCCGCCGCCACCGGCCACCAGAACGTCCACCGTGCGTTGCGCCATGCTTGAACCCCTCGCATTGACAGATCCGATTTCGGGTCTCCGGGTACGCCGGTCCATGCGCTGAACCCGGGCAGTACGTGCCGCCGTGGCAGCGGCCACATCGTACCCGGTGCACGCTGCCGCGCGATGCGGTGTGTGAGCAACTGGCGGCTGTCGGTACTGTCCAGCCGAAGGGAGGTGGTCACGCGTGCCGGGCTTGCGTGGGCGGGTCCTGGTTCTCGGCCCACTGCCACCACCGGTGCATGGGGCGGCCGTGGTCACCAAAGGGATGCTCGACTGGCTGCGCGAAAACGGCGGGTCGGTCAGCGTCGTCGACGCCTCGGTGAGCAGCCATGGCATCGGCTCTATCGCTAGTCGGTTCCGGGTTGCGACGTATCTGTTGGCCCGGTTGTGGTTCCACCTGGTCTGCTGCGTCCGGCTGGTCCGCCGGCCCGAGGCGCTCTACATCGGCGGTGCGGGCGGTTCCGGTCTGTACTTTCAGCTGATCCCCGTGCTGGTGGCCCGGCTGCTCCGCGTGCCGGTGGTATTCCACCACCACTCCAGCGCCTATCTTGCCGAGCACAGCAGGCCGATGGCCTGGCTTTGCCGCCTGACCGCCGCCAGCTCCACGCACATCGCCCTGAGCGCCAGCATGGCCGAGCAACTCCGCCAGCGTTACCTTCGACGCAGCAAGCGCCCTCGCATCCTGCCGCTCAGCAATGCGATCTTCGTCGCGGACGCCGGGCCGGCACACATTCGCGACGGATCGTCCCCCGTCCGCGTGGGCCACATCTCCAACCTGTCCTTCGAGAAGGGGCTCCAGGAGGTCGTGGACACTGCCACCGAACTCAGGGCGACCGGGCACGACTTCGAGCTGCACATCGCCGGCGCGGCACAGGATGAGCGAACCCAAGCGGCGTTGGACGCGCTGCTGGAACCACTGCGATCCGACCCTCGGATCACCGTGCACGGACCGCTGTACGGAGGCGCCCTGGCCGCGTTCTACGACACGCTGGACCTGCTGCTGTTCCCGAGCAGCTACCGCCACGAAGCCGCGCCGCTGGTCGTTCTGGAGGCGGCGAGTCGGGCCGTGCCAGCGGTCGCTTACCCGATTGGGTCGCTATCGGAGATACTCTTCGCCGACGAACTGCTCGCGGCGCCGGGGGCCTTCGCCGAACACGTAACCCACCTGGTCGGACGGTGGAAGGAGGTCGGCGCGGAGTTGTCGCGGGCGACCCTGGAGGGGTATCAGCGAAGTCGCGCCGCCGCCACCGAGCAGCGGGAGCAACTGTGGGTCGGCTATTTGGGTCGAGGAAGCTGACCAGATGGCTTGTACGCTGTGTCTGCGATTCAATGAGTGGTTAGCGCAGACGGGGGGGACTCACCAGTGAGATTCCTCGGCGTGGCCTGCCTTGCCCTGCTCCCGCTGCAGTGGTTCGTGGTCGTCGGGTCCCCGGTCGGCGGGAACATCCGGGTCCATCAGCTCGGCGTGTTCGTCCTGACAATCATTGTGTTCCTCACATATGGCATGAAGCAGTCCGACGATGTCATCCACCGTTTCCGTGTTTTCCTGATCGCGAACGCGTACATGTACATCATCTGGGCGGCGGTCACGATGTACGGCGGTATGGTGCCGATCGATCCCATCCAAGAAATGGTCTACATGGTCATTTTCCTGGCGGTCGGTGTGTATTTCTATGTCGCGGCGCTATCCCCCGACGTCAGATTTGTCGAGACGCTGCGGTGGACCGCCCCTGCCGCCCTCACCGTGCTAGTGGGCGGGCTCACCCTCGGGGCGGTCCAGAACAGAGTGGACATAGCCGCGGTGATCGCGCAAGCCATCGCCACGGGAGACCCGAATGTCATCGAGTTCGGGTTGTTCCGGCGGGTCTTCGGCGGTTTCGGATTCGAGTCCGATGAGGTCCGGGCCAACTTCCGACACGAGATCTTCGGCGGCTTGCTGCTTGCCATGTACGTCACCGGGTGGGCGCACTCCCGTGTGCCGTTTCAGCCCGGTCTGAAATCGTGGATCTACCGCGCCACGATGGTCGGCGGCGCTGGCATGCTCCTTCTTTCGCTGAGCCGCTCGATCATCATTGCGGCAGCGATGTGGCCGCTCATCCTCATCGCCCGGGCGCTGGTCACCGGCCGGGTCAGCCAGCGCAACCAGCTGACCGGAATCGTGGTTCTCATCGGGGCGGTCATGGTGGGCCTGGCCGGGGTCTGGGAGCTGCTCTACGAACGATTCTTCGAAGACACGAACTCCTACGACACGCGATCGAGCAACGTGGCGTTGTCATTCCAGACGATCCAGGAGAACTTCTGGCTGGGCAAGCCAGACCTGACCGGTGAGACCAGCGCACACAACTTCGTTCTGGACGCCTGGTCAGGCGCCGGCGTCTTCGTCGGCGTCCCGGCGCTGATCGTGTTCCTCTCGGTGGTCGCGCTGTGGGCGTCCATGCTGCTGCGGATCAGCACCATGCCCGACGAACTGCTGCCGATCACCGCCGCTCTTGCGCTGCCGACGATCCGGATGCTCACCCAGGGCGGCGGTCTGCTGGCCATCGTGGAGTGGGTGACACTGGGATTCGTCGCCGGCGTTCTGGTGGCGGCCTACCGCACCGCCGAGAAGGGACGAGCGGCGGACAGCGCTCACGTCGCGGCGGCGCGGGCCGCGCGGAACAATGCCGCCAGGAGCAGTCCGGCGCTCGCGGCCAGGCGGGCCGGTACCGGTCAGATTGTCGAGTAGCCCAGCCGGCGCATTTGCTGCTCGCACATGTCATTGACGAGTTCCACGTGACGCGGAGCAAGCTCCTGTCGCCAGCTGTCGATCTGGCCGCGGCGGAAGGTGGCGCTCTTGGGGGAATACACCGATCCGGCTACCCGGCCGACTTCCTCATCTCCGGCAGGCAGCCCGAGGAAGCGCAGGACGTCCGAGACGACAGTGCGTTGCTGCTGATCCGACCCGCCGCCCTGCGAACCGACCAGATCCTCGTAGCGCACCACGCACACTCCCGGCTCGGAGAGCCAAGGTATGTATCGATCCAGTCGCTGCGTGATGCCGGGGATCCCGGGGCCGTCATCGGTCGACGGAATGCCGACGACGACGGCGTGGATGCGGTCGTCGAGGTCGGGATACTCCCGGAGAACGCGAGCGTGCAGGGGGTGCCGCTCGTTCGAATGCAGGTAATTCGCCGCGGACAGCACGATCGCTCGCGGGTCGCGGATGCTGAGGATCGTTCGGCACCCGGCCTCGGCCAGGACGGCGGCGATATCGGGCTGATGGCGGATGTGGCCGGTCATGTACTGCGACGGACGCAGCCGGCGCACCAACGACCGCAGCTCACGCAGGCTCTGCTCGTTCGAGCCCCCGGGCCGGTCCGCCCCGGTGTAGGCGAAATGCGTGCCGGCGAAGCGCATCCCCGCCACGGAGTCCAGCAACGACATCAGGACGTGGGTGCCGGCCTTGGGGATGCTGTTGGCGAGGACTGTGGGGCCGGTCCCGGCCGGGCGCAGCCGGGTGTACAGCCGGTATCCGGCAATGCCGATCGGGCGCAACCGCGGGTTGCTGCGGACGCGGCGGGCAAGCTTGCTGGTCAGCATCAGGTGTCGGCGCTGGCGCTGCGACCGCTTCTGCTCGCGCCGGCGGTCGCATCCTCGCTACCAGGCCGGGACGGTGAACTGTCGGCCGCGACCGACTCGTCCTTGGTCAACTTCGGGGAGGTCGACGTGGACTCCACCGTGGCGGGTAGGCCCCCCTTGGCGTCCGCAGCGGTGTCGGCAGTGGCCTTCCAGCCGCCACTGCCCGTGTCGGCGGTCGTCCGCCCACGGCTGCGGCTCCCGCGCTTGCGGCCCTTGGCCACCCGCGGGTCCAGGTCACGCGGGGCGTTGGACTCGGCCTCGTACCCGTACCCGTAGCCGTACCCGTACCCGTAGGCCTGGGCGCCCTTGAGGACCACCATGTTGAGCACGGTTCCGATCAGCCGGGCGTCGATGGCCTGCAGGCTTTCCGCCGCCGTACGGAGGATTTCGCGCTTGGTCGATCCATATCGGGTGACGATGACGGCGCCGTCGGCGAGCACCGACAGCACGGCTGCGTCAGTGACCGGCAGCAGCGGCGGGGCGTCGATGATGACGTAGTCGTTCTTCTCGCGCAGCTCGGCCAGCACGTGACCCATCTGCGCCGAGCCCAGCAGCTCGCTCGGGTTCGGCGGGTGGGGTCCGGCGGCTAGCACGGTGAGTTTGCCGTCCCGCCACGGCTGCAGCACCTCGGACAGCTCGGCGTTTCCGACCAGCACGTTCGTCAGGCCGACGCCGCTGACCAGGCGCATGTAGCGGGTCACCCGGGGACGCCGCAGGTCCGCCTCGACCAGCACCACCCGGTTTCCGGAGTGCGCGAGCACGAGCGCCAGGTTGATCGCCGTGGTCGACTTGCCCTCGCCGCTGACCGAACTGGTCACCACCATGACCCGCGGCGGATCGTCGACACTCACGAACTGCAGACTGGTCCGGATCTGGCGGTAGGACTCACCGGTGCGGGAGTTCGCTGAATAGTCGGTGGTGAGCGGGTGCTCGGGGATCGACGGGTCGAAGAGCACACCCCCGAGGACGGCGGCGTTGGTGACCTCCTCGACCTGCTTGCCGGTCTTGACGGTGTTGTCGAGCAGGTGGCGCAGCAGGGCGATCAGGATGCCCAGCAAGAGTCCGAGGGCCGCTCCGAGCGCCAGGTTGTTCGTGGTGGACGGCGCCACCGGGGCGCCGGGCAGGGTGGCGGTCTCCACCCGGCTGGCCTTGACCGGCGCGGTGGGGGTCGTCGTGATCTGCTCGCCGGTTTCGGTGGTGAGTGTGCTCTCCGCGGGCGTCTCGATCTCTTTCACCAGGATGACGAATTCCCCGGCCACCGCGTTCGCCAGCAGCTGGGCGCGAACCGGCGACTCGTCGGTGACGGTGGCGTCCAGGATGGAGATGTCCGCGATGAACTCGGTGGAGATGGAGCCGGCGAGTTCGGCCGGTGTCATGTCGACGCCGGTCGTGTTGATGACCCGTTGGGCAAGGTTGCGGCCGGTCAGTAGTTTGGCGTACGTCGGCACCCGGTTCGCGGCTATGGTGTCGGCCTGCACGTTAGCGGTCTCGGTCGGGCTGGACCCGGAGGTCGAGATGAACACGCTGGACGTGGCGGCGTACACCGGAGTGGTGGTGAGGGTGAGCGCGCCTCCGACTGCCACTCCGAGGAGCAGGCAGACCCAGACCGCCCTCCAATGCACCCGAAGCGCGTGTAGGTACTGGCGAAGATCCACTCAGTGTCACCCGTCCTGTGTTGCGCTGCCTCCCAGCGCCGCTGACAACCCTAGCCGATGATCCAGCGCAGTTTGTGCTCCCCCGGCTGCAGTGCGTGACGAGGCGAGAACGCGCCGCAATCACCCACGGGGGCGACTGCTCACGGCGATTCGTCGAATGCCGCGAGCAACTCCTTGCGTTCCTGCCGCGCCTGCGCACGCTTTCGACGGCGTTTCAGCAGCATCCGGATGGTTCCCACCGGCTCCAGCGCCGGCAGGGCCATCCAGAAGAATGCCCGGGTGCGGCGGGCGACGAGCGCACCGAGGAAGAACACCCACAGGTAGGCGATGAAGCTGCTGATCGCGGCACCGACCGCACCGTATTTCGGCAGCAGCGCAAAGTTCACGCCGATGCTCAGCACGGCCCCGATAACGTTTCGCACGATTGCTTCCCGGTACCAGCGCTCCCAGTTCGTCATGAACTGCAGAAGCCCGCCGATACAGACGAATGGGGTGGACAACGCCAGCAGGACGATGACCAGCCTGGTGTCCTCGAAACCGGGCCCGAGCAGGACCGGGGCCAGCGGAGCCATGATGAACACCAAGGCGAGGGTGAGCAGGTAGCCCAGCAGCACCAGCACCCGGGTCACCGCGATGAGTTCGGTCTGGTACCGCTCGGGGTCCCGGTTCTTGAGCTTGAGCAACCGCGGCGCGACGGAGATGAACAGCGCCAGCAGCGCGAACCGCGGCGCCTCGGCCATGCTGGAGGCGACCGCGAACAGACCGGCCTCGGACAGGCCGGACAGCCATCCGACCATCGCCTGATCCAGGCGCAGGTAGATCAGGGCGCTGCTCGAGGTGATCAGCAGCGGCGCGAACTCCTTGAGGGTGGCACCCACGCGGCTGGACTCCAGCACCCAGTGGTCGCGATCGGACATCCGCCGATAGGCGATCCACAGTCCGATGCCGACCAGTGCCGCCTCGATCACGTACGTCCAGGCCACCGCGACGATGCCGTAGCCGAGCAGTGGCAGCGCCACCCTGGCGGCGCCGGTGAGCAGCAGGGCGGCAATCCGGATCAGCACCGCGGGCCGGCTCTGCAGCTCCATCTTGAACCAGGCATCGACGACGTTGAGGGGCCGCAGCAGGGCGGACCCGACGACGATGAGGATGACAACGCCGGTGGTGCTCCCGAACCCCATGGTCGCGCCGATCACCGCGGCCATCAGGAGGTAGAACAGGCTGGTCACGATGCCGACGGAGGCCGCCGATGCGGCGTACAGACGGCCGGCCTCCGCCGGCTTGGCGATGACGTCGCGGAGCAGGCACTGCACCGCGGGGTTGATCACCGATCCGACCAGGAGCAGAAACGCCAGGCCGATCGCCAAACTGCCGAGGTCTTCCTTGCCCAGGGCCCTGGCGACCACGATGCTGACGACGAACGCCACGCCGAGGTGCACCACCCGTTCGAAAACGAGCCAGACCGCGTTCTTGCCCGACTTTCGGGTGCCGGCGAGCGCTGGGCTGGGCTCGGGAAGTGCTTCGGTCACGGGAGCGGTGACTAGCGGTTCTTCAGTACACGCGGGTTCGGTAGCGAGTGTGCCGGCGTCCGCGTCCGCGTGCCGTCCTCGGAGTAGTCAAAGGCCACCCAGTCGCTGATGTCCGGGCGAACGACCTTCGCCGGCACTCCGGCGTACAACGCGTGCGGCGCTGTTGCGCCCGGCATCAGAACGGCACCCATCGCGAGGACGGACCGTTCCGGCAGGGTGGCTCCGACGGCCATGATGCACGACGAGGCGACGAACGAACTCTCCTCCATCCTCGTCACAGCACACGCCATGACGTGACGTTTCGGGTCGTAGGAGTGCGACATCATGGTGATGCTGCGCCCGGCCAGGCCCGACCAGTCACTGATCACGATGCCGCCGGAGGCGTCTAGGTTGTGCCGGCGGGTGATCAGGCAGCTCTTGCCGATCGAGAAGACGCCGACATGTTCAGGATCGGCCTCCGGGGAACTGCGGAACTTCGGGTTCGCCCAGATGAAGTTCCACGGCCCGATCAGTGTGTAGGAGCCAACCCGCGCACCGCGGAGGTTCTTGAACACGTTCCCGATGGAGATCCGGGCGTCTGAGTCCACCTGCATCCGGCCGACGTTGAAAATGACCACGGGATCGATCACCGCCGACTTGTGCACGTCGTGTCCCAGGGCATTGAGAAGCTTGTTCTTTGTCGTGGAGGCAGGCAGCACTCCGACAATGAGCACCAGGACCGCTCTGAGCCGGCGCATCTGTGTACCTCCGCACTGCTGCTGGAATGGCCGACGGCACCGATGGTGCCGGCGGATCGTGCGCCAGCATAGTCGGCGGTTCCCCGAACGGAGGTCGGTCCCCGGCGTCAGCGTCGCCAGCTGGGCGTCCAGCCCAGCCACCTGGCCAGCCTTTCGTCGTAGGGGGCGAACTCGTCGGCCAACCGGGTGTTTAGGTGTGCGGGCAGAACTGGGCGGGGGCGGGCGTTGAGGTTTGCCAGGTCGGACGGCTGCCAGGTCTGCAGCCCGAGAAAAGAGGTCAGGCCGTCCAACGCCGGTCCGGCGTCGAGGAACATCGAGTCGCTGTCGATCACGTGGAGCCGGTCGCGTCCAACGAGCGCCGCCAGTCGTTCCAGCTGTTCTACGTACCGCCCACGGGTGACATAGGCCTGGCAGGCGTGCGGACGGCTGCGGTAGAGCGGCTCGGCGACGAGTCGCGCCACCTCACCGGACAGCCGCTGCTCCTCCAGGTCCAGCGCGCGCTCGAACGGCTCGCTCTCCCAGCCCATCGAGACCGAGTGGGCGTGCTCGGAATGGGCGCGCTGGACCGGGTCCCGGATCAGCACGATCAGTCGGACGTCAGGCAGATCGGCGGCGATCCGCATCGCCGCGAGCGGGTGCCACATGTAGGACGGCGTGGCCTCCCCGGTGACCGCTGTCAGACCGGTCCGCCGTGCGCTGATCGCCGCGGCGGCGCGGGTCGGAAAGTGCCCGCGGTACCAGCTGGCTCCGCGGTGGTAGGCGTTGTCGAAGTAGTGCACCTCCTTGTGCAGCACCGCGCGCAGCACCTGGGGATGGCCGGCCAGCGTGTCGTACAGCGAGGTCGTGCCGGCCCGCTTGGCTCCGACGACGAGGAAGCTCGGCGTCATTCGCAACTCGGCGGTCAGCCGCCCGGCGGTGCGGGTTCCCGCCTGCACTGCACGCCGTGCGGAACGCGGGATTCGGGACATCAGCCGCTGCTCCGTTGCCACGCCCCGAGATCCCGGTTCAACAGCGACGCCAGATCCTCGACCTCCGAGGCGTAGTAGTCCCGCAACCGCTGTTCGACCGCGGTGTCGATACACGGTCGGCGGTCGCGGCCGAGCCGGCTGAGCACAAGCTTGTCCACTGCGGTCAACCCCGCAACCATGCCCCATGCCAGCGGCCCCTTGCGCCTGGGCGAAACCTTGCCGTACGTGGTGTCGTAGTCGTAGTAGCGGCGGCTGCGGGCAGCCCGCAGCCGGACCCTGGGCGGCCAGTAGATGCCCGGATTGGCCGTGGATCGCACACCGTCCCTCGGGACGGTGTCGTCTGCGTCGAGGAAGTGGAGGGCAGTGGCCAGGCTGCCCGCCGGATCACGAGCCATGTCGTCGTGCAGCAGGACCAGGAATTGCTCGGGGGCGAACCAGTTGTGCCAATGCCGCAGGTGCGCGGCGTACCGCCCGTACTCCAGAATCTCCTGTGACTTGGGGTGGTCCTTCTGCATTCTTCCGTCGAGAATCGCGGCGAGCGCGGCCGAGGGATCCATCACCGGCACGAAACCGAAAACGGCCAAGTGGTAGTACGCCGATACCGCGCGGGCAACCGGCTCCCGCAGGACCGCCAGCAGCTTGATCCGCGGGACGTGATCGGCCACTCGGCCGGGCACCTCCGGCTTGGGCAGGTAGTCGGGGCGCTTCAAGCCGGTGAGCGATCCGGCCCGTGGCGCGAGCAGATCGCTGAGGTGCCGCAGGCCGCCACGGCCGTAGTCGGGATCCTCGAAGTGGCGGGACTCGTGCTCCAGAACGGTGATGTCGGGATGCTCGGCGAGCCGGCGCTGCAAGAACGTCGACGCCGACTTCTGTGCCCCGATGATCGCGAAATCCAGCGGGAGACCCGTGCACGCGCGTCCCCAGGCCCGGGTTCTCGGGTCGTCGCTGAGCATGACACCTTTCTCGTGGCTTGGATCCCGATGCAGTGAATCAGTTCACCCGCCTCACGGGCACTTCGGGTGCACTGAGCCCGTTGTTCATCGAGATCGGCCGACACAGTGAGTGAGGTAACGTGCGAATTATGACCAGAGTTGCGATCACCGCGGCCGCGATTGCCGCAGTGACGCTGCTGGCCAGCTGCGGCGGCGGCGGCGGGCCGGAGCCCGAGCCGCCACCGCAGACCTTCTCCAAGTGCGACACGTCCGCAACCGAGAATGGCGACGTCGCGGCCGCCGAGTCCGGGGCCGGCGGACTGACCGGGAGCGAATCCGCGCCGGCACCGGAGGGTGTACTGGGCTGGACCATGCGCTACTGCTCCACGGGCCGTGACGACTCGATCGTCGAGGTCACCGGCCTGCTGGCAACCCCGGACGGCGACGCCCCGGAGGGTGGCTGGCCGCTGATCGCTTTCGCGCACGGTACAGCGGGCCTCGGCGACCAGTGCGCGCCGTCGACCAGCGGCATCGAGAAGATGCTCTACCTGGAGACCTTCATCGGGGCCGGATACGCCATCGTGGCCTCGGACTTCGCCGGCCTGGGCACCGACGGCATACCCGGATTCCTGATCGGCGAGAGCGAAGGACGCAGCGTCCTGGACTCGGCGCGCGCTGCCCGGGGAATTTCCGGGGCGAACATAGGTCCGCAAACCATGATCGTCGGCTACTCGCAGGGTGGGCACGCGGCGCTGTTCGCCGGGGAACTTGCACCGACGTACGCCCCGGAGATCGACGTGGTGGCGGTGGCGGCACTGGCGCCGCCGACGGACCTGACCGAACTCACCGATGTTAGGTTCAACGAGCCGAACTCCTTCGACACTGCCGCCCCTCTGATCGCCTCGTGGGTGGACTACTACGGCCAGGACCCGAGTTCCCTGGTGACCGCCCAAGGCGCCGAAGTCCTGGACATCGTCGTCAACGAGTGCACCGGTCGGCTACCACAAGCACAGGGGCCGGTCGACGACTTCTTGCAGGCCTCTCTGCTGGACATCCCCGAGTGGGCCGCCCTGTTGGAGGAGAACAGCACCGGGCAGAGTGCGATCGCAGCTCCGGTTTTCATCGCGCAGGGTGGCAGGGACAAGCTGGTCCCTCTCGAGGTGACCCGCTCGGCCATTCCGGACCTCTGCGCCATCAACGACAACCTGCGCTATCAGGAGTACGACGGCGTTTCGCACGGTAACCTCCGGTTGGCCGCCGCGGACGACATGCTTCAGTTCCTGGCCGACGGCTTGGCCGGACAACCGTCGGAGGTCGGCGCGGACTGCGCAAGCGTCAACTAGCTGGCCGGCAGACCGCTACGGTGCCCCCGTGCGAGTCACGTTCTGCGGAGTCCGCGGCTCCACGCCGTCACCGGGCCGGCCGTTCGTCCGCTACGGCGGCCACACGTCCTGCGTGGCGCTGGCTCGAACCGGTCAGCCGGTGCAGCTGCTCCTGGACGCCGGCACCGGGATGCAGGCGGTCAGCCCGCTGGTAGACGGGGCGTACGACGGCAGCGTGCTGCTCGGGCACCTGCACTGGGACCACACCCACGGGATGCCGTTCTTCGCCGCCGGCGGTCGGCCCGGCCATCGCGTCCGCGTCCTCATGCCGCGGCAGGGCGACTCCGGTGAGGCGTTGCTGCAGCGCTGCCTGTCTCCGCCCAACTTCCCGATCGTGCCGTCGGAGCTCGGCCGGGGGTGGAGTTTCGAGGACCTCGACGAGGGCGGCTTCCAGCTAGAGGGCTTCGACGTGCTGGCCCGGGAGATACCGCACAAGGGCGGCCGGACTTACGGCTACCGGGTCAGCGCGGACGGCGGATCGCTGGCCTACTTGTCCGACCACAGCCCCACCTCGGTCGGCCCCGGCCCGGACGGGCTCGGCGAACGGCACCCGGCCGCGCTGGAACTCGCCGCCGGTGTCGACGTGCTCATCCACGACGCGCAGCACCGCAGGGAGGAATTCCCCGGCGTCGGCTACCTCGGGCACGCCAGCGTCGACTACGCGGTGGCGTTGGGAGTCCAGGCCGGAGTCGGAACCGTCGTGCTCTTCCACCACGCACCGACCCGCACCGACGATGAGGTCGACGCCATGCTGGCGGCCGCCGAGAACCGGGACGTCTCGGTCGTCGCGGCCTCCGAAGGCCTTGTCCTGGAGTGCGTGGCCGGCCGGCCGGTCACCGCGAGGTCGGCCTGATCGGGTCTCGCCGCTGATGCTCGGCACCCTCTACTGTGACCCGGGGGAGCGGACCCGGCGAGCGCCGGGCTATCGGGTGCGACGAAAGGGGCTCCTATGGCCAAAGCAGACCGGTCCGTGGAGGAGCCGCTCGCCGCTGCCGAGCCGTTCGAACGGATCGGGAAGCGCGCCCTGCGCTCGCTCGCCTCCTCGGCTAAGAGCGTTGAGCATGCCGAGGGCCATCACGTCGTCGAAGAAGGCGGTACGCCGCTGGGCTTCCACCTGATCACCGAGGGGGAGGCTGTGGTCGAGGTCGGCGGCAAGCAGCGGCGGCAGCTCCGGACCGGAGACTACTTCGGCCTGATCTCCCTGATCGATGGCAAGCCCCGGTCGGCCACCGTGCGGGCGACGACACCGATGCGCACCCTGTTCATCTCCCCGTGGGTCTTCGGTCCGGTGCTGGAGGCCGAGACGACGATCGCCCGCGACCTGTTGCCGATGTTGTGTGAGTTGCTGCGCGACGCCGAGCAGCGCGACAGCTAGTCCGAGCGGCGCCCGGATGGTGATGTCGGTGACCGAGCTCAACGAGCTCACCGAGGGGTGCCTGCCGGGACTGCTGGGGATGCGGTTCACCGACTCCAGGTCGGGACGGGTCAGCGCTCGGCTTGCCGTCCGGCCCGAGCTGCTGGCTCCCAACGGCTACCTGCACGCCGCCACCATCGTGGCCCTGGCCGACACCGCGTGTGGTTTCGGCTGCCGGTCCCTGCTGCCGGAAGGTTCCAGCGGGTTCACCACAATCGAGCTCAAGTCGAACTTCCTCGGCACCGCCCGAGACGGCATGATCAGCACCGACGCCGAGGCGATCCACGCCGGCCGGACGACGCAGGTCTGGGACGCCACCGTGCGACATGTCGACTCGGGAAAGACCCTCGCCCTTTTCCGCTGCACCCAAGCCGTGCTCTGGCCCCGCTGAACCCAGGAGATCTCGTGACCGTTACCAGCAGCAGTTATCCCACTGTCGAGATCCCCAACGTGTCGGTCCCGGCGTACGTCCTGCGAAACGCCGCGGAGCGCAAGGACGACCAAGCCCTCGTCGACGGGCTCAGCGGGGATCAGCTGACCTACGGTCAGCTGGCCGGCTACGTCGACCGGGTGGCCGCGGCGCTGGCCGAGCGGGGCGTCAAGCCAGGCGACACGGTCGCCATATTCAGCCCGAACACCATCTACTATCCGGTCGTCTTCCACGGGATCGCCGCCGCCGGCGCGCTGTCCAGCACGATAAACTCGCTCTACACGCCGGAGGAGATCGCGTTCCAGCTCAAGGACTCCGGCGCGAAGATGCTGATCACCGTCTCGCCGTTCCTCGACCGGGCGCGGGCCGCGGCCGAGAAGCAGCCGGTCGAGGAGATCATCGTCATGGACGGCGCCGAGGGCCATGCCTCCCTGCGAGACCTGCTCAGCTCGCAGGCGCCCAGCCCACAGATCCAGATCAACCCGGAAGCGGACCTGGTCACGCTGCCATACTCCAGCGGGACAACCGGCCTGCCCAAGGGCGTGATGCTGACCCACCGCAACCTGGTGGCCAACGTGGCCCAGTGCGAGGCGCTGTTCAAAGTAAGGCCGGGGGAGCGGCTGGTCGCCGTACTACCGTTCTTCCACATCTACGGGCTGACCGTTCTGATGAACGTCGGACTGTCCACCGGGGCGACCGTCGTGACGATGCCGCGCTTCGACCTCGAGCAGTTCCTGACCGTTCTACAGGACCAGAAGATCACCCGGGCGTACGTGGCACCGCCTATCGTGCTCGCGCTGGCCAAGCATCCGATGGTCGACAAGTTCGACCTCTCGGCGCTGTCGGTGATCTTCTCCGGCGCGGCGCCGCTGTCCGCCGAACTCGCCGACGCCTGCGCCCAGCGGCTGGGGTGCGAGGTCAAGCAGGGCTACGGGATGACCGAACTGTCCCCGGTGTCGCATGCGATGCCCGACGGCGTGGACCTCCCGACCGGCAGCGTCGGTGTCACGCTGCCGAACACCGAGTGCCGGCTGGTGTCGGTGGAAACCGGAGAGGATGCCGCCGAGGGCGAGCCCGGCGAGCTGTGGGTCCGCGGGCCGCAGGTCATGAAGGGCTACCTCAACAACGACGAGGCCACTGCCGCGACCGTCGACTCCGAGGGCTGGTTGCACACCGGCGACGTGGCCGTCGTCGACGAGCAGGGCGCATTCACCATCGTCGACCGGGTCAAGGAGCTCATCAAGTACAAGGGCTACCAGGTCGCGCCGGCCGAGTTGGAGGCGATCCTGCTCGGCAACCCGAGTATCGCCGACGCGGCGGTCATCGGCGTACCGGACGAGGAAGGTGGGGAGATCCCCAAGGCGTTCGTCGTGGTCGGAGCGGGCCAGGAGATCTCCGCCGAGGACGTCATGTCCTACGTCGCGGGGCAGGTCGCTCCGCACAAGAAGGTGCGTTCGGTCGAGTTCATCGACGCCATCCCGAAGTCGGCCAGCGGCAAGATCCTGCGCAAGGACCTGCGCTCCAAGTAGGTGGCCGAACCGGAGGAGCGCTATGCGCGGCTCGTCGACGACATGCTCGCGGAGTCTCCGGAGGACGTCTCCCGCACCTGGCGGGAGCGCGCGGCTATGGTGCGTCGGCGCTGCGCCATGCTCGTCAAGGGTCGGCTGGTCGCTTCGACCCCGGACACGGGCGGCTGATGCGGTAGTGGCTGGCCGTGCACCCGACCGCTGACGCCGACGGTGGTCGTTGGCTCGCGAGAAGCTGGCCTTTCTCGGCCCAAAGCGGTGAGCCTTTGACCGTCTCCGCGTGGTCTGCCGAGGTTCCTCGGGTGATCGAGCACGCGCAGCAGCGGCAGGCGATCAGGCGAGGCGCAAAGTGATCTTCCGCCGCAGCCCAGGACAGGTTTCAACTGGGGCGAGCGCGGAACGAGTGCGACTAGAAGAGAGTGGCGGAGGTCCGCAGGTGCCGTCCGATCACTTTCGGTGGATCAAGGAGACCGCTACTTGGCACGACGTCCACACTGGAAGAGCGTGAGTCTGATCAGCCTGGGGGCTGTCATCGGCTTGGTGGCCGCGGGCACACCCGCAGCCGCGGGGACCGCGGACGCGCCATTTCTCGCCAACCAGTTCGTCCGCAAGGCCAGGTCGCGTTCAGGTATGAGGAGCAGGTCGTCGACGCGGAGGTGTTCACCGTCAGCGGCACGCCGTACGAGGTGCTGACGATGGAGTTCTCGCCGCAGACCCCGGAGGGGGGCATCACCGGCCCGCTGGGACCCACACCGGAAGCATTGCGCTGATCCGGCGCGGTGGGTGCACGTTCGTGAGCAAGGCGCAGAACGCAGCCGACGCCGGCGCGATTATCTCCAACAACGTCGGCGGCGGCGTCCCGGTGAACGGAACCCTGGGTGACCGGGAGTCGGCCGTCATCCCCACGGCCGGACTGAGCCAGAACGACGGCACGGGGCTCGCGGACAGTTCGGCAAACCCGCGACGCTGGAGCTGCGCTACCACCTGGAGTCCCGCACGAGCTACAACGTCATCGCGAAGACCGGACCGGCCGGACCACCAAAGTCATGGCCGGGGCACACTTGGACAGCGTCGAGGCAGGTCCGGGAATCAACGACAACGGCCGAGGAACTCGGGCTGATCGGGTCGACGGCGTATGTCGCCGGCCTGTCGTTCCAGCAGCAGCTGGACATCGCGCTGTACCTGACTTCGGCATGATCGGCTCGCCCAACGCGGCGTACTTCGTCTACGACGGTGACGACTCCGACGGTGTCGGGGCCGGTCCCGATCCCTACGGCTCCGCGCAGATCGAGCAGGCGTTCGTCGACTACCTCGCCTCGATCGACGTACCGCCGGAGCGAACGGACTTCAGCGGCCGGTCGGACTACGGACCGTTCATTGCCGTCGGCATCTCCTCCGGTGGGTTGTTCACCGGCGTCGAGGGCATCAAGACCGAGGACAGGCCGCCACGTGGGGCGGTACGGCGGGCTCGCCGACGACCCGTGCTACCACCAGGCCTGCGACAAACCTCGGCAATCCCAACCGCCAGGCGCTGGACCGCAACAGTGACGCCGCAGCATTCGTGATCGGGACCTACGGCATCTCCACAACCGGCATCAACGGGGTACCGGATCGAGCCGAGCGGGCCGCGGCACGCTCGGGTGCCGTTGCGGTTGCCGTCGGTCGCGCTGACGGCCACGCGGCAGCCTGAGACTCGTCCCGTCGCGCGGGGGCTGGGGGTCAGCCGGCGGGGGCTGGGGTTCAGCCGGCGACGGCTGCCAACAGCTCGGCGCGGTCGGGTCCGGGCAGCGGTCGGCTCTCCGCTCCCAAGTCCAGCCGGTCGGCCACCTCCGGCCGGTCGAGCACCTCCTGCGGCGTGGCAAGGAGCGAGGAGATGTCCAGTACGCCGCGCAGCGCCTCAGGGTGGCGGCGGGCCGCGGCGACCAGCGCCTTGTGGCTCGCCCAGCCCGCGTCGGCGGTACGGTACGTCCGACCCTCCCGATCGGCGTCGAGTTCGGCCAGCCGGTGCCGGTCGTAGGCCAGCGTCAGCCGGAAGAGCGGCTCGACGTCCCTGCGGGTCAGCTCGTCCCAGCGCACGGCCAGCCTCGCCGGCTGGTGCGGCTCGGCCTGGCGTAGCAGGTCACGCAGGGTACAGACGTGCAGGAGGCCGATGGACGAGCCGCGGCCCAGCGACGGGTTCGTGCAGGCCCAGGCGTCACCGACCGGCAGCAGCCCGGTGACGGTCGGGCCGTCCGCGTCGACATACCGGCGAATCCGGTCCTCGATCCCGGCGATCACCTCCACGTCGCTGATCGGCTCGCCGTCGGCCCAATGCGCGGCCAACGGGAACAGCCGCAGCGCCGCGCACCACGCCGCCGGCTCCCGCAGGGCGCGCAGCTCCCGGTCGCGGGCACTGACCACGAACGAGACCGACCAGGTGTCGTTGTCGGCCGGCAGGGTGAGGATCGACAGGCCCGCGTAGTCCTGGATCAGCGCTGCCAGTACCGGCGGAGTCGCGCCGGCGGAGCGGGCCCGGAAGTGCCGCGTCTGGTAGACGAAGCCGCAGTCCTCGCGCTGCTCCGTGCCGGGGCGAGCGCCGGCCGCGGCGAGCAACCCGGGCACGGTCGAGCGGCGACCGGTGGCGTCGACGACGACGTCGGCGGAGATCTGCTCACCGGATCCGGTGCGGACGCCGGCGACATGCGGTACGCCGGGGCTCGTCGGCGTACCGGTCGTCACGGCCGTGACCCTGGCGCCGCGCCGGATCGTCACCCCTGGCTGGTTCTCCGCCGCGCGGGCGAGCGCGGACTCCAGCACCGGCCGGCGGGCGGTCACCGTTGCGAAGCGCTCGTCGCCGTCCCACCAGCCACCGCTGTGCTTGGGCAGCATCAGGGCCAGCGGGTTGATCGAGGCGGCACCGACCGCGACGAGGTCGGCCAGCACATCGGGCAGCTCGCGCTGCATGAGCTGGCGCCACCGGGGGAGCATGTAGTGCGGCATTCGGAACTGGTTCACGCCGTGCCGGTCCCAGTTGGCCCAGGCCTGCTCCGGGTCGGCTGGCGGCGGGTCGTCGTCGCGCTCGAGGACAGTCACCCGGTGGCCGTCGCTGGCAAGCAACAGCGCCGCGCTGAGGCCGCCCAGTCCGGCACCGAGAACGAGAACATCGGCCACGATCACACCTCCGAGTAACCGGTCGGTCACCGGACCGGTCCGCATAGGTTAGTTGTATGCGCGCGATCACCTTGCCCTCCTTCGGCGGACCCGAAGTCCTGACCTGGACCGAGGTGCCCGAGCCGACACCGGGGCCCGGTGAGGTGCTCATCGACGTGGCGGCCAGCGCGGTGAACCGCGCAGATGTGATGCAGCGACAGGGCAGCTACCCCTCACCGCCGGGCGCCTCGGCCTACCCGGGGCTGGAGTGCAGCGGCCGGATCACCGCTATCGGCTCCGCGGTCACCGGCTGGCACGTAGGCGACAAGGTGTGCGCCCTGCTCGCCGGCGGCGGGTACGCCGAACGGGTCGCCGTACCGGCCGGTCAGCTGCTGCCGATCCCGTCCGGCGTGGACCTGGTGACCGCCGCCGCGCTGCCCGAGGTGACCTGCACGGTGTGGTCCAACGTCTTCATGCTGGCCGGCCTCGCGGCCGGCGACGTCTTTCTGGTGCACGGCGGATCCAGCGGGATCGGGACCATGGCAATCCAGCTTGCCGCGCGGGCGGGCGCTCGGGTGTTCTGCACCGCCGGTACGCCGGACAAGCGCTCCCGCTGCCTCGAACTGGGTGCCGAGGTCGCGATCGACTACCACAACGAGGACTTCGCCGACCGGGTGCGCAAGGCGACCGACGGCCGCGGCGCCGATGTCGTCCTGGACAACATGGGTGCGGCCTACCTCGAGCGGAACGTCGACGTACTGGCCGTCGGGGGGAGGCTTGTCGTGATCGGGCTGCAGGGCGGCGCGAGGGCCGAGCTCAACCTCGGGACGCTGCTGCGCAAGCGGGCATCGGTGAACGCGACGACGCTGCGGGCCCGACCGCCGGACGGTCCGGGCGGCAAGGGCGAGATCGTTGCCGCCGTGCGGGAGCAGGTGTGGCCGGCGATCGCCGCCGGAGAGATCCGGCCGGTCGTCGATCAGGTGCTGCCGATGGCGCAGGCTGCGCAGGCACACCGGCTGCTGGAGGCCAGTGCGCACGTGGGCAAGATCCTGCTCGCCACCTGAGTCCTCGCGTGATCAAGGGGTTTGGCCGGTCAGGACCGGCACAATCCCATGTTCACGGACGGATGTCGTCGAGGACGCTCAGGACGTGTTCGACCTCGTTGGCCGCGGTGTAGTGGGCCAATCCGAGTCGGACAGCGCCGCCCACCTCGCTGACACCGAGGGCGTCCATGAGTTCGCGCGCGTAGTAGTCCCCGTCCCAGGCACAGATGTCGCGCCGGGCCAGTTCCTCGGTCACCTGCCGCGGTGTCCTCCCGTCGACGGTGAGAGACACCGTCGGCGTACGGCGGGCCGCGGTCCCGAGCACCGTGACGTGCGGCAGCGCCCGCAGGCCCTGATCGAGACGCGTCATCAACTGCTGCTCGTACGCCTCGACGGCAGCCATCGACACCAGAATGCGCCTGCGCCGGTCAGCACCGGTGGATGCGTGGTTCCTGCCGCCCACCGGCTGGTCGCCGGCCAAGGCCGCGATGTGTTCGACGGCCGCGACCACGCCGGCGAACAGCTCGAACGGCGGCGTACCGGTCTCGAACCGGTCCGGTACCCGGTCCGGTGACGGGATCAGCTTGTCCGGCTGAAGGGCGTCAAGGACGGCGGGAGCAGCGACCACGGCGCCGACGTGCGGGCCGCACCACTTGTAGGCGCTCACCGCGATGAAGTCCGCGCCGAGTTCGGCCAGGTCCAGCGGGATGTGCGGGGCGGCGTGCACCGCGTCGACGTACACCAATGCACCGACCGCGTGCGCCCGGTCGGCGATGGCGCGCACATCGGGCCGGGTCCCTACCGCGTTGCTCGCCGCCGTGACAGCGACCAGCCGGGTGCGGTCGGTGACGAGTTCGTCGTACTGCCACTCCGGCAGTTCGCACGTCTCGATGTCGATCTCGGCCCACCGCACACCTGCGCCGGCCCCGGCCGCGGCCTGTACCCATGGACGGATGTTCGCGTCGTGGTCGAGCCGGCTGACGACGACCTCGTCACCCATCCGCCAGGTCTTGGCCAGCGCCCGGGACAAGACGTAGGTCAGCGTCGTCATGTTAGGGCCCAGCACGACGCCCTCCGGACCGCCGCCGACCAGGTCGGCCATCGCCAGCCGAGCCGCGTCGCGCAGCTGACCGGCACGGACGGAGGACGGGAAGGCACCGCCGGTGTTGCCGATCGGACGCCGCATCGTCGCCCCGACGGCGTGCGCGACGCTCTCGGGAACGAGGCTGCCGGCGGGGCCGTCGAGGTGCACGAATCCATCGCACAGACTCGGAAACAGCCCCCGAACCTTGGCAATGTCAAGCGGCACAAGGTGAGGTTAGTCGCATACGTCACCCCGCTTCCCGCGGTCTTCCGGCGAATGCAGCCTGCGCCGAGACCGGGGCATGTGGAAGCGGCAGCGGCAACCCGCCTAGGGTTTGTGCCATGACCGAGGAAACTCAGGAAACACCCCCGCGGCAGGTCGTCATCGTCGGCGAGGACGGCCGGCCGGTTGGCCAGATCGCCGTCGACGAGGACGGCGAGAATGCCGGGCCGAACGTCGCCGACATGGTCGAGCAGCCGGCCAAGGTGATGCGGATCGGCACCATGATCAAGCAGCTGTTGGAGGAGGTCCGCTCGGCACCCCTGGACGAGGCCAGCCGAAACCGACTGCGGGAGATCCACGAGTCGTCCATCCACGAGATCGAGGACGGTCTCGCACCGGAACTGCGAGACGAACTGCGCCGGCTCTCGCTGCCGTTCGACGACGACGCGACACCCACCGACGCAGAGCTGCGGATAGCGCAGGCGCAACTCGTCGGCTGGCTCGAGGGACTGTTCCACGGCATCCAGACCGCACTGTTCGCCCAGCAGATGTCCGCCCGGATGCAGCTGGAGGAGATGCGCCGCCGCGCGCTGCCGGCGGGAGCAAGCATGCCGGGCCAGCCACCGCAGCCGGGCCAGCAGCAGTCCGCAATGGGAGGGACCGGGCAGTACCTGTAGTGGGGTCAGGGGAACATCGGTTCCAGGTACGCCGCGACTCCGTCCTCCGCGTTGGAGCCGGTGACCTCGTCGGCGGCGTCGAGCACGGCCTGATGTGCGTTCGTCACGGCCACGGACCGGCCGGCCCACCCGAACATCGGCAGGTCGTTCGGCATGTCACCGAACACGAGCACATCCTCGGCGTCGACCCCGTGCGATGCAGCGACGCTGGCCAGCCCCGTCGCCTTGGTGACCCCCGCGGCGGAGATCTCCAGCAGCCCGTCGTGCGATGAATGAGTCGCGGTCACCGAGTCGCCCAACAGCGTCACCGCCGCGGCCAGCAACTCATCCGGCCCATACGTCGGATGCCGAACCAGCAGCTTCACCGCGGGCGCTCCGATCATCTCGGCGAGCTCACTGATCGAGACCTCCGACCGGACATCCACTCCGACCCGGTAGGTGGGCTCGTGCCGGAACGCGCTGCCGAGCTCGATGGCAAACGCCGCCTCGGGCAGCTCCGACCGCAGCCGGCCGGTGACATCGGCCAGTACGGCCGGGTCGAGCAGGTCGGACTCGACGATGCGCTGAGTGTGCAGGTCCCAGATCACCGCCCCGTTCGCGCAGACAGCGATGCCGCGGTGGTCCAATTGCTCGGCAACCGAGCCCAGCCAGCGCGGTGGCCGGCCGGTCACGATGACGACGGGTACGCCGGCCGCCTCCACCTGTGCCACCACCCGCGCCGTCCGCGCCGAGACCGTCCCGTCGGCACCGAGCAGGGTCCCGTCCAGGTCGGTCGCCACCAGCCGCGGGCGCCAGGTCACCCGAACAGCGCCTCGAGGTAGGCAGCCACGCCGTCCTCGTCGTTGGACAGCGTGACCGAGTCGGCGGCGGCGAGGACCACGGGATGCGCGGATGCGACCGCCACCGAGTGCCCGGCCCACGCGAACATCGGCAGGTCGTTGGGCATGTCCCCGAAGCAGAGCACGCCGTCGGCCGTGACCCCGTGCCGCGCGGCGGCAACGGCCAGCCCGGTCGCCTTGGTCACACCGGGCGGACAGATCTCGATGAAGCCGAGGCCCGCGTGGGTCACCTCGACCAGGTCGGGTGGCAGCACGTCCAGTGCAAGGGCGAGCAGCGAGTCCTGATCGTGCGACGGAGAGCGCACGAACACCTTCAACGCATCGCCGCGGAGGACCTCGGCGCGGTGCAGCAGTACGGCGGGATCCGGGAAGGGCCAGTCGAAGCCGTTCTGCAGCCGCAACGGGCCGGTGAGGTCACCGACCTCCTCCACCGCGATGATCAGCCCGCCCACGGCGTCCTCGATCAGCTCGACGGCCTTGGCGGCCACCGCCGACGGCAGCGAGGAGACCGACAGCTCCTCGCCGGTGGCCAGGTCGACGACGTATCCACCCTGGGCCAGTACGGCGAGCCCCTGCCTGCCCATGTCACGGCGGACCAGGTCCAGCAGCCGCGGTCCCCGACCGGTCACCGGAACCACCGGGATGCCACGGGATCGCACGTCGGAAAGCGCCGTCCGGCTGCGCTCGGACACTGTGCCGTCGGTGCGCAACAGGGTCCCGTCCAGATCGGTGGCGATCAGTTTCGGCGTCAAGCTCACTGTGGTTGCAGGACCTCGCGGCCACCGAGGTAGGGGCGCAAGGCGGCGGGGACGGCGACCGAGCCGTCGGCCTGCTGATGGTTCTCCAGGATCGCGACCAGCCACCGGGTGGTCGCGAGGGTGCCGTTGAGGGTGGCGGCGAACTGGGGGCGGCCCTCGGTGTCCCGGTAGCGGATGTTCAGGCGGCGGGCCTGGAACGTCGTGCAGTTCGAAGTGCTCGTCAGTTCCCGGTAGCGGCCCTGGGTCGGGATCCACGCCTCGCAGTCGTACTTGCGGGCGGCGCTGGAGCCGAGATCACCGGCCGCGGTCTCGATGACGCGGTAGGGCAGTTCCACTTTGGCGAGCATCTGCTCCTCCCAGGCCAGCATCCGGTCGTGCTCCTCACGGGCGTCGGCCGGGTCGCAGTAGGAGAACATCTCGACCTTGTCGAACTGGTGCACCCGGATGATGCCCTGGGTGTCCTTGCCGTAGGAGCCGGCTTCTCGCCGGTAACACGACGACCAGCCGGCGTAGCGCCGTGGCCCCGCGGACAGGTCCAGGATCTCGTCCATGTGCAGGCCCGCGAGCGGCACCTCCGACGTACCCACGAGGTACAGGTCGTCGGCCTCGAGCCGGTAGACCTCCGTCGCGTGGGCGCCAAGATACCCGGTTCCGCCCATCACCTCCGGCCGGACGAGCGTCGGAGTGATGACCGTGGTGAAGCCGGTCTCGACGGCCTGTGCGACCGCCATGTTCAGCAGGGCGAGCTGCAGCAGCGCGCCCTGGCCGGTGAGGAAGTAGAACCGCGCACCGGACACCTTGGCACCGCGCTCGGTATCGATGGCGCCGAGCAACCGCCCGAGTCCGACATGATCCCGGGGGGTGAACCCGGCGAACGTCGGCTTGTCACCGATCTCCTTGACGACGACGTAGTCGTCCTCGCCACCGGCCGGTACGCCGTCCTCGATGACATTGGGTACGGCGAGCTGCGCCTGCCGCAGCGCTGCCTCGGCCGCGGCTTCGTCGGCCACAGCCGATCTGACTGCAGCGGCCAGCTCCTTGGCCTGGGTCATCAGCGCGGGACGTTCCGCCGGAGTGGCCTGGCTGACCCGCTTGCCGATCGTCTTCTGCTCCCCCCGCAGGGTGTCGGCGCGGCCGACGGTCTCGCGCCTGCGCTCGGCGGCCAGTAGGAGCGTGTCCACGGTGGACGGATCCTCGCCCCGAGCCGCCTGGCTGGCACGGACGCGGTCGGTGTCCTCGCGAAGCAGCCGCAGGTCGATCACTCCATGAAGGCTACCGTCGCCCGGCCCTCCACCCGCCGGCACCGACTTTGCCTGTCGGGTGGCCCCGCAAACCGCCCAGAACGGGCGCTCCGGCGGCCACTGCGCAGGCAAAGTGGGGATGGAGTCGGGGAGGATGGACGGCATGAGGTTCCTCAACGACGTGCGGCCGGCGTACGACCTGACGTACTCCGACGTCTTCATGGTCCCGGTCCGGTCGTCGGTCGGCTCCCGGCTGGAGGTCGACCTGCGCACGGCCGACGGCGTGGGTACGACGATCCCGGTGGTCGTGGCCAACATGACCGCGATCGCGGGCCGCCGGATGGCTGAGACGGTGGCCCGCCGCGGCGGCATCGCGATCATCCCGCAGGACATCCCGGCCCAGGTGGTCGGCGACGTGGTGCGCTGGGTCAAGGACCGGCACCCGGTTTACGACACCGCGATCACGTTGCCGCCGTCGGCCACCATTGGTGAGGCGCTGTCGCTGATCACCAAGCGGGCGCACGGAGCGGTCGTGGTCGTCGAGGGCGAGCGGGTCGTGGGCATCCTCACCGAGCACGACGCGGTCGGCCACGACCGGTTCTCCCAGCTGCGCGAGGTGATGACGCCGGACCCGCTCTGCGTCGATGCGGGTGCTGACCTGCCGAAGGTCTTCGAGTTGCTCTCCGACGCCCGCCTACCGGCTGCGCCGGTGGTCGACGCGGGTCAGCTGGTCGGCATCATGACCCGTACGTCGGCGTTGCGCTCGGCGCTGTACACGCCCGCGCTCGACCTCGACCGGCGGCTGCGGGTGGGCGCCGCGGTGGGCATCAACGGCGATGTCCGGGGCAAGGCGGAGGCGCTGCTGGAGCGCGGGATCGATGTCCTGGTTGTCGACACCGCGCACGGCCACCAGGACAAGATGCTCGACGCCCTGCGTGCGGTCCGGACGGTTGCTGGGCAGACGCCGGTCGTCGCCGGCAACGTGGTGTCCGCCGATGGAACCCGCGAGCTGATCGAGGCCGGCGCGGACATCGTCAAGGTCGGCGTGGGGCCTGGAGCCATGTGCACGACGCGGATGATGACCGGAGTCGGCCGGCCGCAGTTCTCCGCCGTACTGGAGTGCGCTGCTGCCGCCCGCGAGGCCGGCCGGCACATCTGGGCCGACGGTGGGATCAGGTACCCCCGCGACGTCGCGCTGGCGTTGGCCGCTGGGGCAGCCAGTGTCATGGTCGGCTCGTGGTTCGCCGGGACGTACGAGTCGGCGGGAGACATGTACAGCGACGGATCGGGGCGACTCTACAAAGAGAGCTTCGGCATGGCATCGGCCCGCGCCGTGCGCAGTCGGACCCGCGATGCCAGCGGCTTCGACCGGGCCCGAAGCGCGCTGTTCGAGGAGGGCATCAGCTCGTCGCGGATGTTCCTCGATCCTGACCGCCCCGGCGTCGAGGACCTGCTCGACCAGATCGTCACTGGGCTGCGCAGTTCCTGTACGTACGCCGGGGCAGCCTCGCTGGAGGAGTTCCATCAGCGTGCTGTCGTGGGTCTGCAGAGCAGCGCCGGGTACGACGAGGGTCGCCCGCTGCCGACGAACTGGTGAGGCCCCGAAGCTGTAGCCCGATGGGAGATCCGCGGCAGTCGGCTCGGCCACCATGCCTGGCGGGTCCGGCAGCGGCGCCTCGTCGTCGACCTCGGGCCCAGCAGCAGGCTAGACCCCTCCGATTGCGGTTGCGATGAGCCGGCCAGGTGCCGTCGTCCACTGCCAAAAAGGCTGGCCCGAGGCGATGCCGGCCACGTCGTGTCAGGCCTCATCCTGCGGGGCCAGGCCAGCGGGCCTCATGCACCCCGGCGCCCGAATCGCCGCGCACCAGCACCCGAGAGCGGTCGGCCTCGGGGATCTGGGCCAGCGCGTCGGTGAGCACCGTGATGTGATCCGCGGCGTCGTTGGCCGTCGCCTTTCCGGTGCGCAGCAGCCCGGCGACTGGTTCACCCATCCCGCCCGGCCCATGATCGACGAACGCCAGCAGCGGATGAAACCCGAACGTCCGCTTCCACGTCGCAGTTGCGCCTTCCTTCTCCGAGTGCGCCAGCACGATGGTGGCATCCAGATCGACGATCACCGGCCCATCGGGATCGACCGAGCCTGGACCGCCCAGACCCGATCCCGCGCCTGCGCCCGCCGCAGGCCGCCAGCACGACCGGAGCCTCAGCGGCCAGCGTCGCGATCAGCCGCGACACCGTCGCATCGGAGGCGACCTGACCGAACAGATCCGGCTGCGCCCGCACCACCGCAAGATCAGCGAGGCAGTCACCGCCCAGTGCGATCGCTACGGCCAGATCGAGCACGACCTTGCCCGGGTCGTGCCGCGCCCGCCCCGCTCGCCACGGCGCCAGGCACACGCTCAACGCCCGATCCAAACCAACCGCCGCAGCGGTGTGCACCAGCAGCGACCCACCCGCCGAGGACAGCAGCGACTCGCCGCCGACCACTACCCGAACCCGTCTGGAAACGCCGGTTACCCTTTACCCACGGAGTGCCTCTCCCACTCGGTCTCTGATGTCGTCGCAAACACCAGAATCCCAAGCAGGACAGGCACTTCCGTGCTTTTAGCGCAGGTGTCGCCTCAGACCAGACGACCGATCGAGGCTAGCCGGCCGGGACCACCTTGCTCATCACGCAGTTGCCCTTGCCCTTGGGCCGCTCGTAGTTGAACCCGAGCTGCTCGTACATGCTCCGGGTGGCGTTGTAGAGGAACGACGCCGAGGTCTTCTTGCCCGGGGGGAGGTCGTGTGGGTAGGACTCGACCAGGCCACCACCCGCCGCGGCGATCAGCGCCAGCGCGCCTCGAACGGCGACCACGGCCATCCCCTTGCGCCGGTACCTGCGGTCCACGAACAGGCAGGTGATCCGATAGTCCGGCATGCCTACCACGCCCTGTTCCCATTCCTTGCGGTGATGGATGTTCGGTAGTTCCTCGACCGGCCCGTACTCGGCCCAGGCGACCGCGACGTCACCGTCGAACACCAGCGCTGCG
>JACCTY010000069.1 GCA_013812145.1 Geodermatophilaceae bacterium
GCGTCGGTGGGTGGGCCCGGCAGCGCTCGCCGCCTTGCTGGCCGTAGCTGACATCAGGCCGGGCCCGGACCTCGCGGATGCGGGCGCCGGGCCGAGGTCTGCGCCCGCCGCGGACACTTCCGGATCAGACCGAACCGGCGTCGTGCGGTTGGCGGCCGGTGAGGCCGAGCAGCTTGTCCAGCGGCGACGCGTCCGCCGGTACCTCGACTCGGGGGCCGAAGACGCCGTACTCCCGCCACTCATCAGCCACCGGCTCCAGCTGCTCCCACAGTCCGGCGACGAGTTCATCCGGCAACTCAGGATCGGCTCCGGTGACCTTGGCGAGGTCATAGGCGCGCAGCCCTCGGTAGCTCCCGATCTGCGACAGGTAGTGCCGCGCGGAATAGTCGCCGAACGAGCAGTGCACGGTCCGGTCGAGGTCCTTGTCAGGCAACGCCGCTGCCGCCGCGCATGCCTCGTCCACGAGGATCGCGAAGTTCGCTCGTGGATTGTCGCCGAGCAGATCGCCGCGCCACTTGTCCGCACCGACGAAGTCCATCGTGTTGCCGGCGAGCATGTCCGGGACCCAGGCGTCGTCGTACGCATGGGCGTTCACCACATCGCGCAGGGTCGTCGACTCCGCGTCCTGCAGCGCAAACTCCTCGGGCATGGCCATCTCCCACTGGTCGTCCTTGATCTGCCCGACCACGTCGTTGAGCGCCCGATCGGCGAGGACGAAGACTTCTTGATCTCTCACTGCATACCTCCGTGACCGATGTGTGCGCCCAGGTTAGGGCTACCCGACCGACGCCCGGGCGGTGAGCCGCTGGCGCAGGTGCCGACCGGTGAGCGAGTGTTCGGCATCGATCAGATCCGCTGGGGTGCCTTCGAAGATCACCCGGCACCGTCGTGGCCGCGCCGGGCCGTAGATGGTCCCGCTCCTTCGATCCTGGAAACCGAAACCCGCGCTGCGCGCCCTAGGAGGACTCGGCGTCCTCGGACACCGACGCCATGTCGCCGCGCACGCCGAACCCGAGCCGGTCCGGGGACAGGCCCATAGCGGCATCGCGTGGGTTGGGGACCGCGTCATTGGTCGACCAGGCAAGAAGCTCGAGCTGATCGTCGAGGACGGCGCGGCGATCTGGCGGGGCCACCGTCTTGAGATCCTCCAACGCCGCCTGCAGGCGACGGGTCACCTGCGGTGAGGCCGCCCCAGCCAGCCGGATCTCTTCGAAGGCGAGGTGGACGTAGTCCTGCCAATCCATCGCCGGCACGATCAGCCGCAGATCGCCGGCGTCGTCGCGATAGGTGCCGTCGGGGAAGGGTCGGCGAGCCATCTGGCGGAGGCAGTCGTGCAGCCGGTCGATCGCCTGCACGGCCGTGGTCGGATCCTGGAACGGCGAATCAGCGAGCGAGCGTTCGGCGATGTCGACCAGCATCCGCAGTCCGTAGGCCACATCCGTGTCCAGGGTCCGTTCCAGGCCGAGAACAACTTCCTCGGTGGCAGCGCCCTCGTCGAGATCGAGGGGTTCGCCGTGGATCAGGAAGAGCGGGGCATCGGCCGGCACGAACTCTCCCAGGGCCGGCACGAGCTCGAGCGTGCAGCGGGCGTCGTGAGCAATCTTCACGAGTGCGTCGTGACCGATGCGGGTGACCACGCCCGACCTCGGGGCCGGCACGTTCGGCTCCGGACCGTCCTCGGTTGAACTCCCCTTGTCGGGATACACCTCGTCCAGCAGTTTCCGGGTCTTCCCGCCGACCAGCTCGATCAGCGAGGCAACCCGCAGCGACTGGCCGATGTGGTGCACGTAGCCGACCAGCACCATGATGCTGACCAGTACCAGCACGAACCCGACCACGATGGCCAGGCCCGGTACCGTCCCCTCCTCGGCGTTGACCTCACGCAAGGCAACCATCGCGTGGGCGAACGTGGCCACGAACAGGCCGATGGCGATCTGACTCGGCTTGTCCTGCAGGAACGTCTGAACGATGCGGGGTGAGAACTGCCCCATCGCCAACTGCACCACGACCATCGTGATCGTCAGCACGAGCGCAGCGAGGCTCACCATCGAGGCGGCGATGGTGGACAGGATCGCAACTGCATTGTCGGGTCCGCCGGTGAAGGTGTTCGGAATCAGCTTGTAGTCGCTGCTCCGGTCAACGGCGAGAGTTCCCACCGACAACGCCACTCCCGCGAGCACGCAGATCACGGGCACGAACCACAGGCTGGTGCGAACGTGGTCGAGCAGTTTGAAGATCTTCACCGGCTTCCCCCTGTCGAGCGTGCGAGTGTGTCCACCGACGCCATGAGTCACTCCACGCGCAACGGCAGCCAGCCGAGAACGTCCTGGATCGTACGGTCCCAGTAGCCCCACTCGTGCTCACCCGGCCCGAAGTCGACAGTCGCCTGCGCGCCTCGATCGCGAGCCGCCGCAACGAACGCGCGGTTGTCCTCGATGAGGTCGTCCTCCGTGCCGCAGCAGACGTAGAGGGCCGGCAGGTCGGCACCGGCCGCCTGGTCGAGCAGCCAGACCAGGTCGTTGTCTGTGCCGGCAATCGGCTCCGTCCCGAACACTTGACCGCGCAGATCGGGTCGCCACTGCCCTGTCCGCTCCCGCCCGGCCAGGTCCAACGCACCGGACAGCGACGCCGCGGCGGCGAAGCGCGAGGGCTCTCGCAGCGCCCACTTGAGTGCGCCGTACCCGCCCATCGACAACCCGGCCACGAACGTGTCCTGGCGCCGGTCGGACAGCCGGAAGAAGCTGCCCGCCACGTCCGGTACCTCCTCGGACAGGAACGTCCAGTACCGGTTCCCGTGCGCCTCGTCGGCGTAGAAACTGCGGTTCACCTGCGGCATCACCACGGCCAGCCCGAGCGGCGCGACGTAGCGCTCGATCGACGTACGCCTAAGCCAGGTCGTGTCGTCGTCGCTCAACCCGTGCAGCAGGTAGAGCGTCGGAAAGGCGCCCGAGGCAGCGCTGCCGGACAGCCCGATCTGGGTCGACGTCGCCTGCGGCAGGATCACCGTCATCGACGTGCTCAGCTCCAGTACGTCGGAGTAGAAGTCACACCGCAGGAGCGCCACTACACCTCAGAACGTGAGGGCCAGTCCGGGATCGGCCAGTACACCGGCCAGATCGGCCAGGAAGCGGCTACCGAGCTCGCCGTCCACGATCCGGTGATCGAAGGACAGTCCCAACGTCGTGATCTGGCGCTTGCGGATCCTGTCCCTGTGCACCCAGGGCTGTTCGCGCACCGCTCCAAAGGCGAGGATCGCGGACTCTCCGGGGTTGAGGATCGGCGTACCGGTGTCGACGCCGAACACGCCGACGTTCGTGATCGTGATCGTTCCGCCGCTCATGTCCGCGGGAGCGGTCTTGCCCGACCGTGCGACCTCGGTCAGTTCGTTCAGGGACGACGCCAGCTCGGCCAGCGACAACCGCCCGGCGTCCTTGATGTTCGGCACGATCAGCCCGCGCGGGGTAGCGGCGGCGATCCCGAGATTCACGTACTCCTTGACGATGATCTCCTGCGCCGATTCGTCCCATGTCGAGTTGATCATCGGGTGCCGGCGCACAGCCAGCAGCAGCGCCTTGACCACGAACAGCAGCGGCGACACCTTGACCCCGCGGAACTCGCGGCTGTCGGCCACCCGATCGCGCAGCTTCATCATCGGCGTGACGTCGACGGTGATCCACTCCGTCACGTGCGGCGCGGTGAACGCGCTGGAGACCATGGCGGCGGCTGTGAGCCGGCGAACGCCCTTGATCGGAATCCGCTGCTCCCCGCCCGCAACGTCGGTGGCTCTGCGCGCTATGGCGCTCGTTTCTACGGACGTAAGCGCAGCGGCGGCGGTGTCGACGTCCTCGCGGGTGATCGAGCCCTGCGGGCCGCTGCCCTGCATCGTGTGCAGATCGACGCCCAGCGACTTCGCGTACTTGCGGACCGGTGGCTTGGCAAGCGCGCGACCGTCACCCGAAGCGGAGGACGCAGCTGCGGGCGCCTCCATCGCGGGCTCCGCGCTGACCCGCTCCTCGACGTCGGACGGCGGTAGCGGCAGCATCTCGTACGGCGACAGGCCCACCGCGTTCGTGCGGGTGGGGTCGGCTGCGGCTGCCCGCAGCGCGCCGCCGGCGGCGGTCCGGGCGGCTGCAGCG
>JACCTY010000107.1 GCA_013812145.1 Geodermatophilaceae bacterium
CTGGCTCGCAATGCACTGACGGGCTCGGACGAGCGGCGTCGGGCCTAGCATTCGTGCATGAGCCGCCTGGCCGAATCCGGCTTCGAGATCCCACCGGTGTACGACGCATCCTCGGGCGCCGAGGATCTGCAGGCGCGGCTCGGTGAGCCAGGGGAGTATCCGTACACCCGTGGCGTCTACGCGTCCATGTACACGCAGCGGCCATGGACGATGCGCCAGTACGCCGGCTTCGGCACTGCCAGGGAGTCCAACGAGCGTTACCACCAGCTGATGTCGCACGGCACCAGCGGGCTGTCGGTGGCCTTCGACCTGCCGACTCAGATGGGCATCGACTCCGACGCTGACCGCGCCGCCGGCGAGGTGGGCAAGGTCGGCGTCGCGATCGACTCGGTCGAGGACATGGCGGTGCTGTTCGACGGCATCCCGCTGGACGAGGTATCCACGTCGATGACCATCAACGCACCGGCCGCCGTTCTCCTCCTGATGTACCAACTCGTCGCGGAGGAGAACGGGATCAGCACGGACAAGCTCAACGGCACCGTGCAGAACGACGTCCTCAAGGAGTACATCGCCCGGGGGACGTACATCTACCCGCCGGCGGAGTCGCTGCGGCTGGTTACCGACGTGTTCCGGTACTGCCAATCGGAGATCCCGCGATGGAACACCATCTCCATCTCCGGCTACCACATGGCCGAGGCCGGCGCGACACCCGCGCAGGAGATCGCCTTCACCCTGGCCAACGGAATCGAGTACGTGCGGGCCGCCGTACAGGCCGGGATGGACGTCGACGAATTCGCGCCCCGGCTGGCGTTCTTCTTCGTTTCCCGTACGACGATTCTCGAGGAGGTCGCGAAATTCCGCGCCGCCCGGCGGATCTGGGCACAGGTGATGAAGGAGGACTTCGGCGCGCAGAACCCGAAGTCGATGATGTTGCGCTTCCACACCCAGACCGCGGGCGTGCAGCTGACGGCGCAACAGCCCGAAGTGAACCTGGTGCGGGTGACGGTGCAGGCGCTGGCCGCCGTACTGGGCGGAACCCAGTCGCTGCACACGAATTCCTTCGACGAGGCCATCGCCCTGCCCACCGCCAAGGCCGCCCGGCTGGCGTTGCGAACGCAGCAGGTACTCGCTCACGAGACGGACGTGACCGCGACGGTGGACCCGTTCGCCGGCTCCTACGTGGTCGAGTCGATGACCGACGAGGTGGAGTCGTTGACCCGGCGGCTCATGGACCAGATCGAGGAGCAGGGCGGAGCCGTCCAGGCGATCGAGCGCGGTTTCCAAAAGGCGGAGATCGAGCGATCGGCGTACGACGTCACCAAGTCCATAGAGGACGGTTCACGGGTGGTCGTCGGGCTGAACCGCTTCACCGTCGACAACGACGAGCGCTACGAGCCGCTGCGGGTCGACCCGGCGATCGAGGCCAACCAGAGCAAGGGGCTTGCCGCCCTGCGCGAGCGCCGATCGAACGACGACGTACGCCGGGGACTCGATGGCATCCGCCGCGCCGCGGAGGGGACGGACAACGTGCTGCCGCCGTTGAAGACGGCGCTGGCCGCCCGGGCCACGGTGGGCGAGGTGTGCGACGCGATGCGGGAGATTTGGGGCAGCTACGAGCCCTTCGAGAATCTGTGACGGATCGCAACTAGACTGCAGTCCCGTCCCCCATCCGTTTCGAATTCCAGGTTGTGTGCGTGAGTCTCAGTTGGCTGGACCGGTGGGTGGACGACCACACCGCCGACCTCATCGCCGTACGCCGGCATTTGCACGCGAATCCCGAGCTCGGGTTCGGCGAGAACAAGACAACCGCATTGTTGGTCTCGAAGCTGCGGGCCGCCGGATTGCAACCGCAGGTGTTGCCGATGGGGACCGGGTTGATCTGTGACGTCGGAGCAGGGAAGCGGACGGTCGGCTTTCGGGCAGACATCGATGCGCTGCCGTTGCGGGATCTGAAGGATGTGCCGTACAAGTCCACAGTGGACGGTGTCTGTCACGCGTGCGGCCACGACGCGCACGCGAGCATCGCACTCGGCGTGGCCCTGGCGCTGGCGACCGCGCCGCAGCTGCCCGGGCGGGTGCGGCTCATCTTCCAGCCCGCTGAGGAGCTGATTCCCGGCGGGGCGCAAACAGTAGTCGCCGGCGGAGGGTTGGACGGTCTGGAGCGGGTGTTCGCGCTGCACTGCGACCCCCGGCTGGAGTGCGGCAAGGTGGGGCTGCTGACCGGGCCGATCACCGCCGCGGCGGATTCCGTAGAGGTGACGTTGCGGGGTCCCGGCGGGCACACCGCCCGGCCGCACCTCACGGTGGACCTGGTGGATGCGCTGGCCCGCATCGTGACGATGGTGCCGAGTCTGCTGTCGCGACAGGTCGACCCGCGCGCCGGCCTGTCCTTGGTCTGGGCGGCGATCGGCGCGGGCATCGCGCACAACACGATTCCCGAGACCGGTCAGCTGCGGGGCACGATGCGAGTGCTGCGGCGCGAGGCTTGGGACGGCGCGGAGAAGCTCATCTGCAGCCTTATCGAGCAGGTCGTCGCTCCGACCGGCGCGGAGGTGGACATCCACTACACGCGGGGCGTCCCCCCGGTCGTCAACGACGGCTGGTCCATCGAGCTGCTCCGCTCCGGGGTCATCGACGCCCTCGGACCGGACGCCGTCGCGGACACGATGCAGAGCATGGGGGCAGAGGACTTCGGCTGGTACGCCGATGTCGCCCCGATCGCCCTCGCCCGCCTGGGCACCGCGAGCAACGGGCAGGAACTGGACCTGCACCAGGGCAGCTTCGACATCGACGAGCGGGCGATCGCGATCGGCGTACGGGTGATGACGCGGACCCTGCTGACGAGCCTGACCCGCCCGACCAGTTAACGGCCGACTGTGCCCCAACCTCCACACATCGCAGCTTCTGTCGGTAGCCATGCCCAACGTCCGCTTGTGGATGCGATCTGGCTGAGTTTCGTCGGCGGCTTGCTCGGTGGCTCTCTCGGCGCGGCGGCGACGCTGCTGGCCGCCAGCCTGCGAGAGAAGGGCGCCAAACGGGAGGAGTGGTGGCGCCGAGTTCAATGGGCTGCGGATCTTGCCTTGGGCGAGGACGAGCGGCGGCGGTCGGTTGGCCTATACATCCTGGGCAACCTGGCCGGATCACGGCTGGCAACGGAGGACGACCTCATGGTGCTGGACGCGTTTTCCGATCCGGGCTTGGAGTCTCTTGAAGCGTTGCCGGCCAAGGAATCGATGGGGGACAATGAAGGAGACCCGCGCGACGTCATCCAGGAGGGCACGTGACCAGGAAGCTGCAAGTCACCGAGGAGCAGGTGGCCGCTGCCAAGTTGAAGGTCACCATCGACCGTAGGTTGGGGCGGCGGACAACGCCAATCGTCGCCGAGGTGGCAAAAGCCAGGTCCGCCGCTGAGTTCAATGCGAAGAACGGCAAGGCCACCCGCTAGCTTCGCAAGGTCGGGCGAAGCTGGAATGTTGAGTCAAGTTTCGGGGAAGTACACCTATCCCGCCGGCCGGATACGTCCACTCCACATCTCGCTCGGCAGCCACGCGTCTACGCCCGGCACACGCCCTCATGCCTCGCCGGACTGGGGCGGAGCCCCATTAGTCCTCCGCGGCACCACGGAGCCCAGCGAAGCGGTCCCGAGACGATCGGGCCCCGATGCGCCTCCTTCTCGGTAGGAAACGGGGCGAAGAAGAAGTGCGTCCCGCATGGCTCCCCGGAATTCCTCAACCATCGGGCATCGCAGCTCTTCGTCCCCTCTGACGGCGGGGCCGGAAAGACGTGACCCAGCAGCACCGCCACCAGAGTTCAGCCGGATCTCCGTCAAGAGTGGTCACCGCGTGATCATGGCGGTCGGGCCGGCTCAGCTGCCCATTGAGCGGCACTCTCGCGACCGCAGTTCGGACAGGTAGTCCGAAGGCGCCCCCGCCAGCTCGGCCGCGTCGGCGAGTACGCCGAGGTAGCGCGCGGAGGGCAGGCCGCCCTCGAAGGCGTCCAATACGTAAGCCCAGGCCAGTACGTCGCCGGACATCGAGTGCGTCCGCACCCGAACCTTGCGGTAGAGCCCGTGGTCAGCGCCCTCCCAGGCATCCAGGATCCGCTCGTCGAGGCGGGTGACGTCGTACAGGGCGACGAAAACCTCGCCGGCCGTGTCCGGCACGATCGTCGCCAGCGCACCTTCCCAGCCCAGCTGCTCGCCGCCGAACGTCAGCCGCCACCCACGGACCCAGCCGGTGCCGGCGGCCGGCGAGTGCGGGCAACGCTCACGCATCTGCGCCGGATCCATGTTGGACCCGTAGGCGGCGTACAGGGCCATCCGCCGAGCGTAACGACGGCTGGGACAATGACTGGTCAGCCGCGCCCGCGAGGAGTAAGCCAGTGAGTACGCCGTCGACCCGCATCGTCATCATCGGCGGCGGCCCGGCCGGTTACGAGGCGGCACTCGTCGCGGCCCAGCTCGGGGCGGCTGTGTCCATTGTGGAGCGTGACGGCCTCGGTGGTGCGTGCGTCCTGTACGACTGCGTGCCGTCCAAGACGTTCATTGCCACGAGCGGGGCGATGACCTCGATCCGCGAGTCGCGGACGCTCGGCGTACGCGGGTTTGCGGCTGACCAGGTTAACGCCGATCCGGCAGTGGTGCACGGCCGAGTTCGCGCGCTCGCCCTAGCCCAATCCGCGGACGTGCGGGCGCGGCTGCTCCGCGAAGGTGTCGAGCTGCTGACCGGCACCGCCCGGTTCGCCGACACCCAACCGGGATTGGCCCGGCACCGTGTCCGAGCAGACTTGGCGGGGGGAAAGTCTTGCGACATCGTGGCCGACGTGGTCTTGATCGCCACCGGCGCCAGGCCTCGGATCGTGCCCGGCGCCGAACCCGACGGCGAGCGGGTGCTGACCTGGCGGCAGGTGTATGACCTGGACGAGCTGCCCGAGCACCTCATCGTCGTCGGCTCCGGGGTGACCGGTGCGGAGTTCGCCAGCGCCTACACCGAACTCGGCGTTCGGGTCACCCTGGTCAGCAGCCGCGATCGGGTCCTGCCGGGCGAGGACGCGGACGCCGCCAGGGTGCTGGAGCAGGTATTCGCCGAGCGCGGAACGGAGATCGTCAAGGGCGCCCGGGCGTCGTCGGTGACCCGGATCGGCGACAAGGTGGAGGTGCTGCTCGACGACGGCCGCCGAGTGTCGGGATCACACGTCCTGATGACCGTCGGCTCGGTTCCCAACACCGCCGATCTCGGCCTGGAGACGGCCGGGATAGAGCTCGGCCAGGGCGGTTTCATCGCCACCGACCGGGTGTCCCGGACGAGCATCCCGGGGGTGTACGCCGCGGGCGACTGCACGGGCGTGCTCATGCTGGCCTCCGTCGCAGCGATGCAGGGGCGGATCGCCATGTGGCACGCGCTCGGGGAGGCGGTCGGGCCGCTGAAGCTCAAAACCGTGTCCGCCAACGTGTTCACCCATCCGGAGATCGCGACCGTGGGGCTGTCGCACCAGGCGATCGAGGAGGGCCCGGTTCCCGGACGCGTTGTGACCCTGCCGTTCGCGACCAATGCCCGGGCGAAGATGGATGGGCTGCGCGACGGCTTCGTGAAGCTGTTCTGCCGGCATCCGACCGGCGTTGTCGTCGGCGGCGTTGTGGTGGCACCGTACGCCTCGGAGCTGATCTTGCCGATCACGCTGGCCGTCCAGAACAACCTCACGGTGTCGGACCTGGCGCAGACCTTCGCGGTCTATCCGTCGATGAGCGGGTCGATCACCGAAGCCGGGCGGCAGCTGATGGCGCACGGCGACCTGGACTGACCAGATGGAGGTCGGACTCGACTGGGGCTACCTGCGGGCGCACCCGCACAACCTGGACCGGTTGATCGAGCACCAGCGGATCCGGACGACGCCGCTGCCCGGCGGTGACACCTGCCGGGCAGAGCGGCTGACCCTCGATGACGGCAGCTCGGTTTTCGCCAAGTCACTCGCCGGCGCGGAGGCCGCCTTCTTCGCCAGCGAGGCGGCCGGTCTTCGGTGGTTGGGCGAGTGCGGGTGCGTTTCAGTGCCGGAGGTCGTCGCCGTTACCGAGTCGATGCTGCTGCTGTCGTGGGTCGAGTCCGGGGCGCCGACCGCCGCCGCGGCTGACGAGCTGGGCCGGTCGTTGGCGGCGCTGCACGCCTCGGGAGCCGACGCCTTCGGCGCACCTTGGCCGGGCTGGATCGGGCGGCTGCCGCTGGACAACTCGCCCGCCTCGTCATGGCCGGACTTCTACGCCGGGCAGCGGGTGCTCCCGTTCGTCCGGCAGGCTGTGGACGCGGGCCGAATGGCGGCGGCGGACGCCGTCACCGTCGAGCAAGCGATGGCCCGGATCGGGAGCGTCGGCGTACCGGCCGAGCCCCCCGCTCGGCTGCACGGTGACCTGTGGTCCGGCAACGTGCTGTGGTCGGCGGCGGGTCCGGCTTACCTGGTCGACACTGCCGCGCACGGTGGGCATCGCGAGACCGACCTGGCGATGCTGGCGCTGTTCGGCCTCCCGTACCTCGACCGGACGATCGCGGCTTACGACGAGGCGGTCCGGTTGGGGCCGGGCTGGCGGGAGCGGGTGGCCCTGCACCAGCTGCATCCGCTGGCCGTGCATGCGGCGATGTTCGGAGGCGGGTACGGCGCCCGCGCGGCCGCTGCGGCGAGGAGGTACCTGTGAGCGGAGCTGCCGCGGCCCGTTGGCGGACCGAACTCGAGGCCTGGGCAATCCCCGAGGAGCTCCTGGCCGCAGCGCCGGAATCGCCGTACGGCTTCCCGGTCGGGATGTTCGAGGCCGATCCGGAGCCGGCGGACACGCCATCGCGGCGGCACGCGCTGGAGGCCCTGCCGGTGGGCGGGACGGTTCTCGATGTCGGTTGCGGCGGCGGTGCCGGAGCCATGGCCCTTGTCCCGCCGGCGAGCGCGGTCGTCGGCGTCGACTCGGCGCCGCACATGATCGAGGCGTTCGCTGCGGCGGCGGCTGCGCGCGGGGTGGCGCACCGGGAATTGCTCGGCAGTTGGCCGGAGGTCGCCACCGACGCGGGGACGGCCGACGTGGTGTTGGCGCACCACGTGACGTACAACGTTCCGGACCTCGCCCCTTTCGCGCTGGCGTTGGATGCCGCGACCCGACGGCGAGTGGTAGTCGAGATGACCGATGTGCATCCGTGGGTGCCGACCAACGACCTGTGGTTGGCCTTTTACGGGCTGGACCGGCCGTCTGGACCGAGCGCTGCGCTCTGCGCGGAGGTCCTGACGGCGGCTGGGTTCACTGTGCACAGCGAGTCGTGGCAGCGCCCGGCCCGCCGAACCGACCGCGCCCAGACGGTGGCTTTCGTCCGCCGCCGGCTGTGCCTCCCGGTCGATGCCGAGCCCGACGTCGACGCCGCTCTGCCAGCGGACTATCAGTTCGCTTCGCGCAGTGTCACGACCCTGTGGTGGGACAGCGCGCAGTAGCGGTCAGAGCTTGGCGGCCAGTACGTCGATCGGCTTTATGTCCGGCGGCGAGCTGAGCAGGTCGTCTGCCTTTTCCATCAACGCCGCGGCGATCGGGCCGTTGAGGTGCGCCTGCCGGCCGTCGTCACTGGGGAAGACATCGAAGACGCCGTAGGTCGAGTCGTCCAGCTTGATCGCGAACCATGCGGTGGTGTCGGGCTCCTGCTGCGCGAGCGGGAGCGCGCTTTCGAGGAACGACCCAAGTTCCTCCTCTTTACCGGGTTTGGCGCTCAGCGTGACCTGCAGGCCCACCGTGACCATGTGCGTCTCCTGTCCATTGCGTCGGCTGAGCCGACTGACTTGCTCCGGCCGGGGTACCGCATCGCCGGATACCTCACAATAGGAGACCACCCCAAGGAAGGCAGTGGGAATGAAGGAGACGGGCGCCTACCGCGCATCGTATGAGCGCAGTCTGAGCGATCCGGAGGGCTTCTGGCGCGATGCCGCCGCCGGTATCGCCTGGATCGAGCCGCCGACCCGGGTGCTGGACGCAGTTACGGACGCAACGAAGGTGCCCGCGCAGCGTCCGTAGAAGCGAGCGCTATGGCGCTCAGAGCTACGGACGTAAGGACGGAAGGCGATGGGTCAGTCGCTGATCTCGCAGATCACTGAGCCGCTGGTGACGACGGCGCCCACCTCGGCTTTGAGGCCGGACACTGTGCCTGCCTTGTGCGCGTTGAGCGGCTGCTCCATCTTCATCGCCTCGAGGACGACGATGAGGTCCCCCGCTGAGACCGTCGCGCCGTCCTCCACGGCGATCTTGACGATCGTGCCCTGCATGGGGCTGGTCAGCGCATCGCCGCTCGCGCCGCCGCCGGCCGTGCGACCGCCGGCCCGGCGGGGCGCCGCCTTCTTGATCTTCGACCCGGCGCCGAGCCCGGCCGGCAGTGACACCTCGAGTCGCCGCCCGCCGACCTCCACCACGACGGTCTCCCGCTCGGTCAGTTCCTCATCAGGGTCCACGGCGTCGGCATACGGCGGGATCTGGTTGTCGAACTCGGTCTCGATCCACCGGGTGTGCACGGAAAAGGCGGTACCGTCGGCCGGCGCGAACGCGGCGTCGTCGACAACCGCGCGGTGGAACGGCAGCAGCGTGGCCAGGCCCTCGACCCGCATCTCGGCGAGCGCCCGTCGGGAGCGCTCCAGGGCGTGCTCGCGGCTGCGGCCCACGACGATCAGCTTGGCCAGCAGCGAGTCGAATGCGCCACCGATGACCGATCCCGATTCGACCCCGGAATCGACCCGTACGCCGGGACCGGCCGGCGGCACCCAGGTGGTCACGGTCCCCGGGGCCGGCAGGAAGTTGCGGCCGGCATCCTCGCCGTTGATCCGGAACTCGAAGGCGTGCCCGTGCGGAACCGGGTCCTCGGTCAGGGCGAGCTTCTCGCCGGCAGCGATCCGGAACTGCTCCCGGACGAGATCCAGTCCGGTGGTCTCCTCGCTCACCGGGTGCTCGACCTGCAGCCGGGTGTTGACCTCCAGGAACGAGACCGTGCCGTCGGCGGCGACGAGATATTCCACCGTCCCCGCGCCGTGATACCCCGCTTCGATGCAGATCGCCTTGGCGGAGGCATGAATATCGGCGCGCTGCTCGTCGGTGAGGAATGGTGCCGGCGCCTCCTCCACAAGCTTCTGGTGCCGGCGCTGCAATGAGCAGTCACGGGTCCCCACCACAATCACGTTCCCCTGCGTGTCGGCAAGGACCTGCGCCTCGACGTGCCGCGGTCTGTCCAGGTACCGCTCGACGAAGCATTCGCCTCGACCGAACGCGGATTCCGCCTCGCGGACCGCTGAGGCGAACAGCTCGGGGATTTCCTCGACAACGCGCGCGACCTTGAGCCCGCGCCCACCGCCGCCGAAGGCCGCCTTGATCGCGACCGGCAGGCCGTGCTCTTCGGCGAAGGCGACCACCTCGTCGGGTCCGCTGACGGGTTCCTTGGTGCCCGGAACCAGCGGCGCGCCGGCCTTGGTCGCGATGTGACGCGCCTGAACCTTGTCGCCGAGTGCCAAGATCGCCTCAGGGGTCGGCCCTACCCAGGTCAGTCCGGCGTCGATGACCGCCCGGGCGAGGTCGGCGTTCTCGGCCAGAAATCCGTAGCCCGGGTGCACGGTGTCGGCCCCGGACTTCCGGCACGCCTCGATGATCTTGTCAATCACGAGATAGGAGTCACCTGGCGTCGTCCCGCCCAGAGCGAACGCCATGTCGGCCATCCGCACGTGTACGGCGTCCCGGTCCGGCTCGGCGTAGACGGCCACGCTGATGAGCCCGGCGTCCTTGCAGGCACGGATGACGCGCACCGCGATCTCGCCGCGGTTGGCGATGAGAACCTTCTGCACTGGGCGTTCTCCTCCGTCAGGACGACGGGCGTGAGTCTAGGAGGTCCGCCACCAAGGTTCGTGGCGGGCTGACTGGCGTCAGCCTCGCTCGGTTGTTGGCCGTTGCAGTCCTGGGAGGTCCGCCACCAAGGTTCGTGGCGGCTGACTGGCGTCAGCCTCGCTCGGCCATTGGCCGTTGCAATACTAGGGCGAGTTCCACAGAGCCGTGATCGACACATCGTGGCGTGCCAGCAGCCGTCGCAGTGCCGGCAGGGACAGTCCGATGACCGTGCCGGGGTCGCCGTCGATACCGTCGACGAACGGTCCGCCCAGCCCGTCGATTGTGAACGCGCCGGCGACCCGCAACGGCTCTCCGGAGGAGATGTACGCCGCCAGCTCGGTCGCCGTCGGCTGGCCGAAGCGGACCCGCGTCGAGCTGACCTCGCCGAAGCGCTTGGCGGTGACCGTGGAGATCAAGCAGTGCCCGGTGTGCAACACCCCGGTGCGCCCGGCCATCCGCTGCCACTGCCGCTCCGCCTCGTAGGCATCGGCTGGTTTGCCCAGCACCTGCCCGTCGAACGCCAGCGCCGAATCGCAACCGAGCACGAGCGCGGCTCCGGCCCCGGTGTCGATGTTGGCGGCGACAGCCACGGCCTTGGCCTCGGCCAGGGTCGCGCACAGTGTCGCCGCGTCCGACGCCGACACCGCCGCCTCGTCGACGTGACTGACGACGACCTCCGGCTCGATCCCGGCGGCGCGCAACAGGCGCAGCCGAGCCGGGGAGCCGCTGGCAAGCACGAGCCGAGGGCGCTTCCGGGCGTTCACGGCAGGGCTGAGGTGCGCCACGCTCCAGCCCCAGGTCGCTGCGGCCGTCGCAACGCACGAGTCCGGTCGGCCCAGCCCGGCGCGGCGCGCCGCTGTGCTTCTGGCTCGGTGCGGGTCAGCACGACGACGAGCAGCGCGGCCAGCTCATCGTCCGTCGGCTCGCCCCGCACCACCCGAAGCACCGGTCTGTCGCGCGCCCCGCCGGCCTCCCCGTTGCTCACCCCAGCCCACTTTGCCTGTCGGCTGGCCGCGCCCGCGCCCGATTTGTCCGTTTCAGACGGCCGCCCGACAGGCAAAGTCGGAAGGGGCAGGTCATAGCGGGATGTTGCCGTGCTTCTTCGGCGGCAGCGATTGACGCTTGTTCCGCAGCAGCCGCAGCGCGCGGACGACGTACGACCGGGTGTACGACGGCGGGATGACCGAGTCGACGTACCCGCGCTCGGCGGCGACATAGGGATTGGCGAGGGTGTCCTCATATTCGCTGACGTACGTCGCTCGCGCGGCATCCGGATCCGCGGCCTCGGTCAGCTCGCTCCGGTACAGGATGTTGACCGCGCCCTGCGCCCCCATCACCGCGATCTGGGCGGTCGGCCAGGCCAGGTTGATGTCGGCGCCGAGGTGCTTGGAGCCCATGACGTCGTATGCGCCGCCGTACGCCTTGCGGGTGATGACGGTGACCTTCGGGACCGTCGCCTCGGCGTAGGCGTATAGGAGCTTTGCCCCACGGCGGATGATCCCGTCCCACTCCTGATCGGTTCCGGGCAGGAAGCCGGGGACGTCCACGAACGTGAGGACCGGGACATTGAAGGCGTCGCAGGTCCGCACGAAGCGGGCCGCCTTTTCCGACGCGTCGATGTCCAGGCACCCGGCCAGGTGCAGCGGCTGGTTCGCGACGACGCCGACCGAGCGGCCCTCGATCCGGCCGAAACCGCACAGGATGTTCGGGGCGAAGAGCTCGTGGATCTCCAGGAAGTCGCCCTCGTCCAGGATGTGCCGGATCACCTCGTGCATGTCGTACGGCGTGTTCGCCGAGTCCGGGATGAAGCTGTCCAACTCCCGGTCCGCGTCGGTGACCCCGGCCGGAATCGACACGTCGAACTCGACGTCGTACGACGGAACCTCGTCCAGGTTGTTGCTCGGCAGGAACGACAGCAGCGCCTTGACGAACTCGATCGCGTCCTGCTCGTCGCCGGCCATGTGGTGAGCCACGCCGGACTTGGTGTTGTGCGTCCGCGCGCCGCCTAGTTCCTCCATCGGGACGTCCTCGCCGGTCACCGTCTTGATGACATCCGGTCCGGTGATGAACATGTGCGAGGTCTGGTCGACCATCACGATGAAGTCGGTGATGGCAGGGGAGTAGACCGCACCGCCGGCGCACGGGCCCATGATCAGGGAGATCTGCGGGATGACGCCGGAGGCCCGCACATTGCGGTTGAAGATCTCGCCGTACAGGCCGAGGGACACCACCCCCTCCTGGATCCGCGCGCCGCCGGAGTCGTTGATCCCGATCAGCGGGCAGCCGTTCTTCATCGCAAGGTCCATGACCTTGACGATCTTCTCCCCGAACACTTCGCCGAGGCTGCCGCCGAAGACCGTGAAGTCCTGCGCGAAGACACACACGGGGCGGTCGTCCACGGTGCCGTAGCCGGTCACGACGCCGTCGCCGTAAGGGCGGTTCCTCTCCTGGCCGAAAGCGACGCTGCGGTGGCGGGCGAGTTCGTCCATCTCCAGGAACGAGCCGGGGTCGAGCAGCATGTCGATCCGTTCGCGGGCGGTCATCTTGCCGCGCGAGTGCTGCTTGTCCACCGCCCGCGCCGACCCCGCGTGGACCGCGTCGTCGTTGCGCTGGATCAGATCGGCGAGTCGGCCCGCGGTCGTGTGTACGTCGGGAGCCTGATCCTTGGGAAGGTCGACGCTGTCGGCCTCGGGCTGTGCGGTCACGGCTGCATAGCCTAACTCCGTGTACGCCGACCTGAGCCGGCCGCCGCTCAACGCTGCGGCGCTGTCCCGGGCAGTGGTGTACGGCGGTTCGCTGTGGCGGTCAGTGCGGGTCGTGGCGAGTACCGGGTCGACGAACGCCGACGTCGCCGAAGCCGCCCGCGGCGGAGCACCAGAGGGCGTGGTGCTCGCCGCGGAGGAGCAGACGCTCGGCCGCGGCCGACTGGACCGCGGCTGGGTGTCACCACCGCAGGCCGGGCTGACGTTCTCGGTGCTGCTCCGGCCACCCGGTGACATCCCGAGCAGCCGGTGGGGTTGGCTGCCGCTGCTCGCTGGGGTGGCCCTGGTCGACGCGGTTCGCGGGCAGGGCGAGGTCCCGACGTGGCTGAAGTGGCCGAACGACCTGCTGCTGGGCCAGCACCGGTACAAGGCGGCCGGCGTACTGGCCGAAGTGGTCGACGACGCGGTCGTGCTCGGCATCGGCCTGAACGTGTCCACTCGGCAGGACGAGCTGCCCGAGGAGGCGACCTCGCTGGCGTTGGAAGGCGCGTCCTGCGCCGACCGGGACACCCTGCTGCGGGCGATCCTGCGGGAGCTCGAGTCCCGGTATCGGCCCTGGTGCGGCGGCCTGGGAGACGCGGTGGGCAGCGGTCTGCTGGCGTCGTACGTCGATGCCTGCGACACCCTCGGTAGGGAGGTGTCGGTCGCCGTTCCGGGCGGTCCGCCGGTGCGCGGTCGCGCCGAGGCGATCGACAGCGCCGGCCGGCTTCTGGTCAGGGTGGGTGAGTCGGTGCATGCTCTGGCGGCCGGGGATGTGACCCAACTGCGTACGGCCGAGTGACGCCGGGCTGAGCTGCTTGGCCCAAGCGATCAGGCTGAGCGAACGCGCCGCGCGCTTGGACCCCGAAAACTGGTCACATACAACACGTTCACCGCCGAAAGCATGTTGTCAGTGACCAGTTACCGAGCTGCGCGCGCGAGGCTTGCCTGGCTCGATCGAAAGTGCTTGGACAGTGCGCCGCAGCCCCGCCACGATGCCTCATGGTGCGATGGTGATGGCTGGTAGCGCGGCGGTTGGCGCCGGCACCTGGGGAAGCCCTGCCTGGCGTGCAGCGGTCCGGGCCTGGAGTCGCGGCGCGCTGGAAGGCAGGGGCTTTCGCGGAGTCGGCGAGCCGGTCGAGCACCTGACCCGTCCCTGGTCGACCGTCTGGACCATCGACAGCGACGATGGACGATTCTGGTTCAAGGAAAGTTGTAAAGCCTGGCCGGGAGAAGGGGCAGTGCAGGCGGCCTTGGCCGGGCTGGCCGCGGAATACGTCGACGCGCCGGTGGCTGTCGAGCCTGCTCGCGGGTGGATGCTCACCCGTGACGGCGGGCCGACGGTGATGGAAGCCGCTCCGGGCGGCACTCGGGGTGTCGAGGTGGACACCTTGGTGGGTCTGCTCGGTGACTATGCCCGGCTGCAGCGACGGACGGTCGGCCAGCGGAAGACATTCGAACAGGCGGGACTTCGGGTCCTGGTTCCCAGCGACGCGGTCGGACTTGCCAGGGCCCAAGCTGAGCGGATGGCGTCTTTGCCTGCCGATGACCCACGCCATCTCACTGCTGAACAACGGGAGAGCGTGCTCGCGGCGCTGCCGGCTCTAGGCGAGGCAGGGTCGGCGCTCCTCGACGGCCCGGTGCCGCTGGCGGTCGACCAGTGCGACCTGTTCCCCCGCAATATCTTCCTGCCACGAGCGGCCGGAGCGCCGTACCGGTTCTTCGACTTTGCCGAGGCGGTGTGGTCACATCCATTCGGGTCTCTGGTCATGCTTGTCTGGGAATGTCTGCACCGCTGGAAGATCGGGTTACCCGACGACGTCGTCGACTGTCGTGACGATCGGATCCGTGAGGTGTTCGACGCGTACCTGGTCTGCTGGACTGATCTCGCCCCGATCGGGGAGCTGCGCGTCCTGGCTCAACATGCTCTGCGGATCGCGCCGCTGCACCGGAGCGAAGTGTGGCTCCGTGTCCTCGACGAATCCGACGATGCCGCCGTACAGGAGCACGGGAAGACGCCTTGGGCATGGCTCGAGGACGTTGCCAAGCCAGTTCTGCTCTGACCAGGGCCGCCACGTCGCCCGCTGTGGGCGATTTGCCAGTAGCAGTGAACTGCGACTACCTGCACAGCGCACTTACAAATGTGACGGGAGCCACGGTTTGATCCTTCGGTGGCACGCGCTGCTCCCTGCAGCGCGCACTAACCGCGCAACTGGGGTGATGGCAGATGACAGCAACCGCAGAAAGCCCGGAGACAACAGCAGAGGCCGAGGAGCCTGTGGTCCACATTCTGTGGATCAACGCTGGCCTGAGTTGTGACGGCGACTCGGTGGCCCTGACCGCCGCGACACAGCCGAGCATCGAGGAGATCGCCCTGTCGGCGCTGCCAGGCCTGCCCAAAGTGGCGGTGCACTGGCCGCTGATCGACTTCGACAGCGGTCCGGTCGGCGGAGTCAACGACTTCATCGAGTGGTTCTTCAAGGCTGAGCGCGGCGAACTCGAGCCGTTCGTCCTGGCCATCGCGGGCTCGATCCCGAACGAGGCGATCAAGGCCGAGGGCTACTGGAGCGGGTTCGGCAACGACCCCGCGACCGGCCAGCCGAGGACAACCAGCGAGTGGATCGACCGGCTTGCTCCCAAGGCCCTCGCGATCCTGGCCGTCGGCACCTGTGCGACGTACGGCGGCATCCACGCCATGGCCGGAAACCCCACCGGTGCCATGGGCGTACCCGACTATCTCGGCTGGGACTGGAAGTCCAAGGCCGGACTGCCGATCGTGTGCGTGCCGGGCTGCCCGATCCAGGGCGACAACCTGTCCGAGACGATCGTGTACCTGCTCTACCAAGCCACCGGTGCCGCGCCGATGATCCCGCTGGACGACCAACAGCGCCCGACCTGGCTGTTCGGCGCGACCGTGCACGAGGGCTGCGACCGCGCGGGCTACTACGAGCAGGGGGACTTCGCCACCGAATACGGCTCACCCAAGTGCATCGTCAAGCTGGGCTGCTGGGGCCCGGTCGTCAAGTGCAACGTGCCCAAGCGGGGCTGGATCAACGGCATCGGTGGCTGCCCGAACGTCGGCGGCATCTGCATCGCCTGCACGATGCCTGGCTTCCCGGACAAGTTCATGCCGTTCATGGACGAGCCGCCGGGCAGCAAGATCTCCACCCGCGGAAGCAAGGCGTACGGAGGTCTCATCCGCACGTTGCGCAGCGTCACGGCCAAGACGCTGGACGAGGAGCCCAAGTGGCGCAAGAAGGGCCGTCAACTGACCACCGGCTACCGCCCACCCTGGTAAGTGCCTCGCACCGGTCCGCTTCCCGCGACCGGTTTTCGCGCTGAGACCTTCAACGAGCCCAACTCGACTAAGGGGTTACATATGACCGCAACTCAAGAGCGCAGGGGTAGCAGGACCGAGGGACGGACCGACCTCGTCGAGATGGCGTGGGACCCGGGTCACCCGCATCGTCGGCAGCCTGGGCATCTACACCAAGATCGACTTCAAGCAGAAGGAGGTCGTCGAGTGTCATGCGACCTCGTCGATCTTCCGCGGTTACAGCATCTTCATGAAGGGCAAGGACCCGCGGGACTCGCACTTCATCACCAGCCGGATCTGCGGGATCTGCGGCGACAACCACGCGACGTGTTCGGTGTACGCGCAGAACATGGCGTACGGCGTCGTGCCGCCGCACCTGGCCGAGTGGATCATCAACCTCGGCGAGGCCGCCGAGTACATGTTCGACCACAACATCTACCAGGAGAACCTGGTCGGGGTGGACTACTGCGCCCGCATGGTCGGCGAGACGAACCCCGGCGTACTGGAGATGGCCAACAACACCGAGGCGCCGAACGCCGGCGCGCACGGCTACCGGACCATCGGCGACATCATGCGCGCGCTCAACCCGATCGAGGGTGAGTTCTACCGCGAGGCGCTGCACGTCAGCCGCTACACCCGCGAGATGTTCTGCCTGATGGAGGGGCGGCACGTCCACCCGTCCACGCTCTACCCCGGTGGCGTGGGCACGGTGGCGACGATCCAGCTGTTCACCGACTACTACATCCGCCTGATGCGGTACGTGGAGTTCATGAAGCGGGTCGTTCCGATGCACGACGACCTCTTCGACTTCTTCTACGAGGCGATGCCTGGCTACGAGCAGGTCGGCCTGCGCCGCACCCTGCTCGGCTGCTGGGGGTCCTTCCAGGACCCTGAGTTCTGCAACTTCGAGTACAAGGACATGACGCAGTGGGGCCGCAAGATGTTCGTGACCCCGGGCGTGGTGGTGGACGGGAGGCTCGTCACCACCGACCTCGTCGACATCAACCTCGGCATCCGCATCCTGCTCGGCCATTCGTTCTACGACGACTGGGAGGGCCAGGAGATGTTCGTCAAGAACGACCCGCTGGGCAACCCGGTGGACCGTCGGCACCCGTGGAACCAGCACACCAACCCCAAGCCGCAGAAGCGCGACATAGACGACAAGTACAGCTGGGTGATGTCGCC
>JACCTY010000032.1 GCA_013812145.1 Geodermatophilaceae bacterium
GTCGTCCCGCTGACCACGCTGTGGGTTCTGATCAACGCCATCGGCCCCGCGCTGTTCTTCCCGCTGGAGCAGGAGGTCGGCCGTGCCGTCGCGGCCCGGCAGGCCGTGGGTCTCGGAGCGCGGCCGGTCCTGTTGCGTGCCGCCGCGCTCGGGCTCGGCCTGCTCCTCGTCCTCGCGGCGGTCTGCGCCGCCGCGGGAGCGCCGCTGTCCCGCTGGCTGTTCGACGGCGAAGTTGTCGTGCTGGCCGCGTTCTTCGTCGGCAGTGTCGGGCTGTGCGCCCAGCATCTGACGCGGGGGTCCTTCGCCGGCACCGGTGACTTTCTGCGGTACGGCGTACAGCTCGGGACCGACGGCCTGCTCCGGCTCGCCGGCGCCGTGGCGCTGGCCCTCGCCGCCTCGACGCAGATCGGTTGGTACGCCGTACTGCTCGGCCTCTCGCCACTCGTCGCGGTCGTCCTGACCGCGCCCCGTCCCGCTCGGCTGCTCGCCGACGGCCCGCCCGCGTCCTGGCGGGACGTCGGTTCGGCGCTCGGGCTGCTGATTGCCGGCTCGGCTTTCGCCCAGTTCGTCGTCAACGCTGCGCCGATAGCGGCGAACCTGTTGGCCACGACCGAGGAGCGGGCGCGGGTCGGCGTCTTCATCAGCGCTCTGGTTCTGGTCCGGATCCCGCTGTTCGTCTTCTCCGCCATCCAGGCCGCCCTGCTGCCGGGGCTGGCCCGGCTCGCGGCGGTGGACGACCGGGCGGCGTACCGGCGCCGGCTGCGCTCGATCCTGCTGCTCGTCAGCGGGCTCGGCCTGGCCGGCCTGCTCGTGGTCGCTGCGGCCGGTCCGTGGCTGGTCGAACTGGTGTACGGCGCGGATTTTCGCTCCACCCGCGCCGATCTGATCCCGCTGGCCCTCGCGACCGCGGCGTACATGCTCGCCCTCGTGCTGTCGCAGGCGCTCATCTCGCTGCGGGCCTACCGTGCCTCGCTGGCCGGCTGGGCGGTGGGAAGCCTGGCGCTGATGCTGGCCTTGCTCGTCCCGGTGGCGAGGCTGGAACTCCGTGTCGGCGTCGCGTTCCTCGCCGGGGCAGCGGTGGGGGCGAGCTGGCTGGCCGCGGCCATGATCGTGCGGCTGCGGCAGCCGCTCGCGGGGCGGGTCCGGTCCGGATGACTGACGTCAGCGTCGTGATGCTCGCGTACGGCGCGGAGCCGGTCCTGTCCGACGCCGTCGACGCTGTGCTGTCCTCGCGAGGCGTGGCCGTCGAGGTGGTCGTCGTCGACAACGGCTGTACGTCGGACCTGTCGGGACTGGAGCACCGCACCGGCGTACGGGTGCTGCGGCCCGGATCGAACACCGGCTTCGCCGGCGGCTGCAATCTCGGCGCGGCCGCCACGACTGCCGGAGTTTTGGCCTTTGTGAATTCCGATGCGGTGGTCGAGCCGGACGCGCTCGCCGCGCTTGCCGCGGTCGCTCGGCGACCCGAGGTCGGGCTGGTCAGCGGCAGCATCCGGCTGGCCGAGACGCCCGCGCTGATGAACTCCGCCGGCAACCCGGTACACGTCCTCGGGCTGTCGTGGGCAGGCGGGCTGGGCGAGCCGGCCAGCCGGCATGCCGTCGGCGCCACGGTGGCCAGCGCCAGCGGAGCGACCCTCGCCGTCCGCCGTGAGGTCTGGGACGCCCTGGGCGGGTTCACCGCGGAGTTCTTCGCCTACCAGGAGGACTGCGACCTGTCGTTGCGCTGCTGGCAGCACGGCTGGCAGGTCCGCTACGTCCCGGCGGCGGTGATCGCCCACCACTACGAGTTCTCCCGCAATCCGCTGAAGTTCTACCTGCTCGAACGCAACCGGCTGGCGATGCTCCTCACGGTGTACGGCGGTCGGCTGCTGGTGCTGCTCGCACCCGCGCTGGTGGCCCTGGAACTGGCCATGCTCGCCGTCGCGGTGCGGCAGGGGTGGCTTCGGCAGAAGCTGCGCGGCTACCGCTGGCTGGTGGCCAACCGCGGCTGGCTGCGCCGTCGCCGGCGCGCGGTGCAATCGGTCCGGGTGATCGGCGACCGGGAACTGGCCGGGCTCCTGACCGGGCACTTCGACCCGGTCGCCCTGCCGCTGCCGGTGGGGGCCGGCGTACTGAACGCGGCGATGGGCGGCTACTGGCGGCTGGTCCGCCGACTGCTCTGAGACCTTCCCGCCGGGTCCTGCTGGGTCCAGTGCAACTCCGCCTCCGCCAGCGCCAACTCCCGGGTGAGCCGCACCAACCTGGCCTCCTGCTCGCGGAAGCGCACGCTCGTGCTGCCGATCACGTAGATGATGATCAGCACGAGCGCGTACAGCATGAGGTCCACGCCGCGGGTGACACCCACGAAGTCGGCGATGACCTGCAGGAGGTCGGGGAAGATCACCGCTATGACGCCGGCCACAACGGTGATCGCGGCGAAGATCTTTCGCCGTGCCTGTCCGCGCAGGGACTGTCGTGACCGCAGCGAGAGCACGACCGCCAGGATCACGGCCGGAATCAGGAACAGCTGGATGATCATCGCCGTCGCTCCGCGACTGTCATCGCTGCCGCCGGGCGCTGACGCGGTGGGCCAGGATGTCGGTCAGGATGTTGACGCTGTTGAGCAGCGGCTGCCCCTTGGACAGCGAGTAGTCGGTGTAGACGATCTGGACCGGGAACTCGGTCACGTTGTACCGGGACCTGGTCAGGACCTCTTCCAGCTCCGAGGCGTAGGCCATGCCGGCGTGGTTCAGCTTGATGTCGCCGGCCACCGCCCGGGTGAAGATGCGCAGCCCGTTGTGGGCGTCGGTGAGCCGGAAGGAGCCGCCGCGCCGGGTCAGCCGGGCGGCGAGTTTCAGCAGCACCCGGCGCGTCCGCCCCATGTCCGGCTGGCCGTCGAGGAAACGCGACCCCATCACCACGTCGTACCCCTGGCGGATCGTCTGGATCATCCCGATCAGGTCGACCAGACGGTGCTGCCCGTCGGCGTCGAAGCAGGCGATGAACTTTGCGCTGGTGAACCGCAGCGCCGCCTCGATCCCGGTCTGCAGCGCACCGCCGGCTCCGATGTTGATCGGGTGGCTGACCCGGAACGCCCCGGCGGCATCGATCTCGTCGGCGGAGGCATCGGTGCTGCCGTCGTCCACCGCGATGACCCGCAGACCGCCGGCGAGCAACTCCTTGAGCACGCCCGCGACGACTGGTGCCTCGTTGAAGACCCGCACGATCACCACGACGTCGTCATAGTCGGTAGTCACCGCGTCGGGCATGATGGGCCAGCCTAACGCCGAGGACGAGGAGTGGTGCGTGACCGCGCCGGACCCACTCACCGTCAGCGTCGTCACCTACTCACCCGGCGAGCACCTGGACACGTTCCTCGACAGCTTGCGCCTCGCCACGACCCGCCCGTACCGCGTCGTGCTGGCCGACAACGGCAGCACGGACGGCGCCCCCGAGCGGTCCGCCAGCCGGCCCGAGGTCACCCTGTTGCGCACCGGCAGCAATCTCGGGTACGGCGGGGCACACAACGCTGCCCTTGTGGGCGTCACCGACGGGTGGGTGGTGCTCGCCAACCCCGACGTGCGATGGGAACCAGGCTCGCTGGACACCCTCCTGGCAGCCACGGCTCGCTGGCCGCGCGGTGGCGCGTTCGGCCCGGCGATCGTGGACGTCGACGGGGCGCTGTACCCCTCGGCGCGGGAGTTGCCGACCCTCGGACGCGGGATCGGGCATGTGCTGTGCGGCTGGTGGTGGCCCAGCAATCCGTGGACGGCAAGCTACCGCAGGGAACGTGGGGAACCCGTCGAGGGGCCGGCCGGGTGGCTGTCCGGATCCTGCCTGCTGCTGCCGGCCGAGGCGTTCCACCGCGTCGGCGGCTTCGACGACAGCTACTTCATGTACTTCGAGGACGTCGACCTCGGCGCCCGGCTCGACCGCGCCGGCTGGCTGTCCGTGCACGTCCCCTCCGCGGTCGTCGTCCACACCGGCGGGCACGCGACGGCGCAGGCGGCCGACCGGATGCGTGACGAGCACCACCGCTCGGCCTACCGTTACCTGTCCCGGCTGTATCCGGGCCGGTCGCGCGCTCCGCTGAGGTGGACGCTGGCAGCCGGGCTGTGGACGCGCGCGGCGCTGAGCCGGGTCATCGGCCGGGTAGGCCAGGGCGCGGCGCCGCAGCGCCACTCGGAACTGCTCGACTCGGAGACCCGATGACCCCGGTCGGCTCCGTCCAGTCCGCTCCGGCCGTGTGCTCCCGGCCGGAGCCGACCTCATGACACTGACCCCGGTCGACAACTTCTACCCGGTCGTCCCGGCCGGCGGCAGCGGAACCAGGCTGTGGCCGCTCAGCAGGCGCAACCGGCCCAAGTTCCTCTTCCCGCTCGGCGGGGAGGACGTCAGCCTGCTGCAATCGACGGTACGACGGCTGCTCCCGCTGGCCGGCCCGGACCGGTTGCTCGTCGTGACCGGCGCCGCGCATGTCGCCGCCGTCCGCGACCAGCTGCCTGACCTGCCAGCTGCGAACCTGCTCGCCGAGCCTTCTCCCCGGAACTCCGGCCCGGCGATCGCGCTGGCCGCCGCGCTCGCCCATTCCCGCAACCCCGACGCCGTCACCGGCTCCTTCGCCGCGGACCATCTGATCGCCGATGTCCCCGGCTTTCACCAGGTGGTCCGAACCGCCGCCGAGGTGGCCGGCACCGGGCTTCTCGTCACGATCGGCCTCACCCCGACCCGGGCCGAGACCGGTTACGGCTACATCCAGACCGGGGAACCGCTCGGCATCGGAGCCGCGCGCGCCGTAGCACGCTTCAAGGAGAAACCGGACCTGGCCACCGCGCGGGACTACGTGTCCTCCGGTGACTACCTGTGGAACGCCGGCATGTTCGTCTGGCGGGCCGATGCGCTGCTCGCCGAAGTGCGCCGCCTACTGCCCGACCTGTACGAGGGGGTGACCGCGATCGCTGCGGCGTACGCCGGCGAGGACGGGCCGCAGGTCCACGGGCAGGTGTGGCCGACGCTGCCTGCCGTCAGCATCGACATCGGGATCATGGAAGGTGCCGCGGCGCGCGGACAGGTCGGCTGCGTGCCGGGTGACTTCGGCTGGACCGACGTCGGCGACTGGGACACCCTCGGCGGCGTGCTGCCCGCCGACGGCACCGGCACGGTGGCTCTGGACGTGGAGGGCCTACTGGCCCTGGACAGCAGTGACTGTGTCGTCGCCGGGTCGGGACGCAGCGTCGTCCTGCTCGGAGTCCGTGACCTCGTCGTCGTCGACGGGGGGGATGTCGTCTTCGTCTGCCCCCGAGACCGCGCGCAGGACGTGGGCGCCGTCGTGCAGGCGCTGCGCGACGCCGGTCGCGGCGACCTGCTCTGAGTGCCGGCTCAGGTACTGTCGACCGCCGTGGCTCGGACCCCGGCGACCCTGCACAGATCGCGCAGCTGGGGTCTGGCCTTTGACGATCTCGCCCGGGGCTGGCGCCAGCAGGAACTGTGGGGCCACCTGGGCTGGCAGGACATCAAGCAGCGGTACCGCCGATCGGTGCTGGGTCCGCTGTGGATCACCATCAGCATGGCCGTCACCGCGATCGCGCTCGGAGTCCTCTACGCCGGACTCTTCGGCAACCGGCTGGAGGAACAGCTCCCGTACATCCTGATCGGCTTCATCGTGTGGGCGTTCATCGGCAGCAGCATCACCGAGGGCGCCATGGTGTTCATCGCGAACGAGCGCCTGATCAAGCATCTGCCGGCGCCGATCAGCGTGCACGTCTTCCGGTTGATCTGGCGGCAGACCCTGTTCTTCGGCCACAACCTGCTCGTGTACGCCGTAATGCTGGTGGTCTTCCCGCAGCCGCTGTCGCTGGCCAGCCTGGCCGCCGTTCCGGCGTTCGCTCTCCTGATGGTGAACGGGTTCTGGGCGGCGTTGCTCGTCGGCATCGTGAGCACCCGGTTCCGGGACCTGCCGCCGGTGACGGTGAGCGTCGTACAGCTGATGTTCTTCATGACGCCGATCGTGTGGATCTACGAGGACCTGCTGAACAGCACCAATGAGACGATCGCGTCGCGCGCCCGGCTGGCCGAGCTCAACCCGTTCCTGCACTATCTGGAGATCATCCGCCGGCCGATGCTCGGCGAGAGCTTCGAGCTGCGGCACTGGGTAGTCGTCCTGGTCATCACGGTCCTCGGATGGGCGCTGACCCTCGTGGTTCTTCGGAACTACCGCGCCCGCGTGTCGTACTGGGTCTAGGAAGCTCCCATGGCCAGCATCGAGGTCCGCGACGCGTCGGTGGACTTCCCCATCTTCGACGCCAAGACCCGGTCGCTGAAAAAGGCCGTGCTCGGTGTCGTCGGCGGCCGGATCGGGCCCAACGCGAGCAAGGTCGTCGTCGTCGAGGCGCTGCGCGGAATCACGCTGGATCTGCAGCACGGGGCACGGGTCGGCCTGATCGGCCACAACGGCGCGGGCAAGTCCACGCTGCTGCGGCTGCTGTCGGGGATCTACGAGCCGACCGGCGGTACGGCGTCGGTGCAGGGCCGGGTGGCGCCGGTCTTCGACCTGGGCGTCGGCATGGACCCGGAGATCTCCGGCTACGAGAACATCATCATCCGGGGGCTGTTCCTCGGCATGACCCGCAAGCAGATGGACGAGCGGGTCGGGGACATCGCCACGTTCACCGAACTCGGCGACTACCTGAGATTGCCGCTGCGGACCTACAGCACCGGCATGCGGGTGCGGCTCGCCCTCGGCGTCGTCACGAGCATCGATCCGGAGATTCTGCTGCTGGACGAGGGCATCGGTGCGGTCGACGCGGACTTCCTGCGCAAGGCGCGGGGCCGCCTGACCGACCTGGTCGACCGGGCCGGCCTGCTCGTCTTCGCCTCCCACTCGGACGACTTGCTCCGCGACCTCTGCGACACCGGCATCTGGTTGGAGCACGGCCAGATCCGGATGCAAGGCCCCCTCGACGAGGTACTGGTGGCGTACAACAACCGTGGGCCCGGCCCGAAGCGCCGGCCCCCGGCGGGCGGCGGTCGGCGATGATGCTGGCACCGGGCTCCGTTGTCGCCGTCATCGTCACGATGAACCGTCGCAACCAGTTGCGCGAGAGCCTGGCGGCGTTGGCCTGCCAGAGCCGCCCGGTCGACCATCTGGTCGTGGTGGACAACGGCCCGGCCGAACCGGCAGAGGACGTCGTACTGGCCAGCGGTCTGCCGGCGACCTACCTGTTGTCGCACCGGAACCTGGGCGGGGCCGGCGGTTTCGCCCTCGGCATGCTGCACGGGCTCGCGATGGGCGCGGACTGGGTGTGGTGCGCCGACGACGACGGCCGTCCTGCCGACGACGACGTACTGGCCACGCTGCTGGACTGCGCCCGCCGGTTTCAGCTCGCGGCGGTGTCCCCGCTGGTGTCCGACCTGGCCGATCCTTCGCGGCTGGCCTTTCCGTTGCGGCGGGGGCTGCGCTGGCGTCGCGATCCCGCGCAGCTCGGCACGGCGGAGGTGCTGCCGGGTTACGCCTCACTCTTCAACGGAGCGCTCTTCCGAGCCGAGACCCTGGAGCGGATCGGCGTACCGGACCTGCGGTTGTTCAGCCGAGGGGACGAGACCGAGATCCACCGCCGGCTGCAACGATCCGGGCTGGCCTTCGGGACCTGCCTTCGTACGTCCTACATCCACCCCAGCGGGACCGAGGAGTTCAAGCCGATCCTCGGCGGGCGGTTGTCCGCGCAGTACCCCGACGACGCCACGAAGCGCTACTACACCTACCGCAACCGAGGTTATCTGATTGCCCAGCCGGGCATGCGGTGGCTGCTGCCACTGGAGTGGGTCCGCTTCGGCTGGTACTTCCTCGTGCAGCGCCGCGACCCGTCGGGCATGCGCGAGTGGCTGCGCCTGACTCGAGCCGGCCGGCGGGAGCGCTTCAGCCGCAAGTAAGCGCTGTTCGGGTCGCCGCGTTGAGTTAGCTGACGTCCGAGCAAGAGTGAGGTATAGCTCACGGGCATTCGGACGTCCCGATGTGGCACGCCATAATCGGCCCATGGCGCGCCGTCTTGCGTTCGTTTTGCACGAGCATCGGAAGCCGCGCCACCATTTCGACCTTCGGCTCGAGGAGAACGGCGTCCTGCGTTCCTGGGCTGTGCCTCGCGGCCTACCGACCAGCAGCGGGCAGAACAGGCTCGCCATCGAGGTCGCCGACCACGATCTCGACCACCTCGACTACGAGGACGCCGACAAGTCGATCGCGGACTCCGGCTGGTGGGAGGAGCGGGACCGGAACGAGCGTCGCATCGTCTTCACCTTGCACGGCCAAGCGGATGCCCGCCGGTATGCCTTGATCCGCACCGACAGTGACTGGCTGCTGCACCTCACCCGTGATCAGCCATGACTATCGCCCCAGACCGTCGCTGATGCCTAGGGCTTCGACTGGAAGACGGGGCGCCAACCCTCGATTGAGGTGAGCCCGGGCGCCGCGTCGCGATACCGCCGGCGCAGCTTCGGAAACTCCCGGAAGAGCTGCCGGTGCAGCCGAACGGACTCGCCGAGCATCGCCCAGAACTGATGCGGGTCACGCCGCCGCAACGTCACCCCTCGACCGTCTGCCGTCGCCACGGTGGCGCTGTCCAAGCGAGCGAGCAGGAACCAGGTTGCGTCCTTTGCCGCGACATTGAGCTGCGGTCGGTCCGGCTCCAGCGACCTGTTCCGCGGCTTGAGGTTGTGCACGAGGGCGCCCGCCAGCGTTCGGCCGATCGTCAGCGGGTTCGTCGGCGGCTTCAGGAACCGCTCGGCCCGGACCGGACTCATGCTGGGCAGCGGCAGCTCCGACGACGAGCCCCGCGTGACACCGTCGACGTACGTCAGACGACGCTCGCGGACAGTCGGCAACGCAGACGGCAACAACGCGAACAGCCGGTCCGGCCCGGCGAGGAAGTCGCGGTAGGCCAGGTGATGCAGGGCAGTCGTGGAGTACTGCAGGGTCAGCAGGTACTTCAGGTCGAACTTGAAGGTGTCCTTCAGCAGCTTGCCCCCTCGCCGGAACGGCGAGTGCAGCGCCGCGGCGATCAGGCGGTTGCGGACGTGGAAGTAGGCCTGCCAGTCCGTCGCGTCGTCCTTGTCGGTCCAGGACAGGTGCCAGATCGCCACACCGGGCAGCGTCGCCGTCGGGAAGCCGGCCACACCCGCGCGCAGGCCGTACTCCGCGTCGTCCCACTTGATGAACAGCGGCAGCGGAAGGCCGATCCGCTCGATCACCGTGCGCGGGATCAGGCACATCCACCAGCCGTTGTAATCCACGTCGATCCGGCGGTGCAGGTGCTTGGCCTCGCGCAGGGTCTGCCGGCTGAAGTCATGCCCGTAGCACGTCTTCGGCGCGCCCCGCCAGAAGAACTTGTCGCGCTGCACCACCTCGCCCATGGTGTGCAGCACGGAGCGGTTCTGCAGCGCCAGCATCTGCCCGCCGACGAGCATCGGGTGCTTGGCGAAACGGGCGAAGGCAAAGGCGCGCTGAACGCTGTCCGGCTCCAGCTCGATGTCGTCGTCGAGGAAGATCAGGTGCGTCGCATCGGAGTCGGTCACCACCTCGTACATGGCTCGGGAGAAGCCACCGCTGCCGCCCAGGTTCGGCTGCTCCACGAGTCGCAGCCGCGTACCCAACGCCTGCGCCACCTCCGCGAAGCGAGGTGCATCCATGACCTTGTCGGTGCCCTGGTCGGTCACTACGACGGTGCCGATCTGGTCCAGCACGAGTGGATCGCCGGCCAGCGCGCTGAGCGCCGCCACGCAGTCGAGCGGACGGTTATGCGTGCAGATCCCGATCGCCAGCTTGGCCGCATCGATCGGTTCGCGGTCGGCGTACCACCCGGCCCGCCGCAGCGTCGCCGGCTCGTCCCCTGCGGTGACGTCGAACCAGTACCAGCCGCCGTCCTCGAACGGGGACAGGTCGAGATCGAACTCCAGAACACTGTTAGTGACACCCGGCTCGGTCGTCGCGCCGGTCACGTGGATCGTGGTGCCGTCGGCCTTTGAGCGATAGACATCGACGCGGCAACGCCCGGCCAGGTCCAGCCGCAGCACGACGCTGGTGAGCGTCGTCCAGCGCCGCCAGTAGGTGGCCGGGAAGGCGTTGAAGTACGCCGCGAAGCTGATCTCGCGGCCGGGCTCGACCTGGGCGGACTCCCGGTCGAGCAGCTTCGCCCGCGAGGACTCGCCCTCGTCGAAGTACAGCGTGCGCACCTTCAACGGGTCGGCCGCGCGGGGCATTATGACGCGCTGCAGGAGGGTGACGCCCTTTCCCGGGCGCAGTTCCTCGGCGGTCGGCTCGGCCACGATCTCCGGGGAAACGATCTCTGGGGTCTTGGTCATCGCGGTTCTCTAGTCCTCTAAACGGCCGTCGAGGGAGCGGTCCTCGGTGAAATACGGGCGGATCCGGTTGTCGTACATGCTCAGGGCCGATCCGATCGCCATGTGCATGTCGAGATACTTGTAGGTGCCCAGCCTGCCCCCGAACAGCACCAGCCGCTCGTCCGCTTCTCGAACGGCCAGCTTGCGATAGCGGCTGAGCTTGTCCCGGTCCTCCGCGGTGTTGATCGGGTAGTACGGCTCGTCCTGGCTGTCGGCGAACCGGGAGAACTCCCGGAAGATGACTGTCTTGTCGGTGCGGTAGTTCCGCTCCGGATGGAAGTGGCGGAACTCGTGGATGCGGGTAAACGGGATGTTCTCGTCGGCGTAGTTCATTACCGGCGTACCCTGGAAGTCCCCGACCGGCAGCACCTCGTGCTCGAAGTCCAGGGTCCGCCAGCCGAGTTCACCCTCGCAGTAATCGAAGTACCGGTCCAACGCGCCGGTGAAGACGGTGGGCACGCGGTCAGGCAGATCGGCTCGCACGTCGAAGTAGTCCACACCGAGGCGTACGTCGATGTTCGGGTGGTCGCTCATCCGGCGGAGCCACGCGGTGTATCCGTCGACCGGCAGGCCCTCGAAGGTGTCGCTGAAGTACCGGTTGTCATAGGTGTAGCGGACCGGCAGCCGGGCGATCACCGCCGCGGGGAGTTCCGTCGGGTCGGTCTGCCACTGCTTCTTGGTGTAGCCGCGGATGAACGCCTCATAGAGCGGCCGGCCGATCAGCGAGATCGCCTTTTCCTCGAGGTTCCGCGCCCGGTCGACCTGGATCTCCCCGGCCTGCTCGGCGACGAGCGCACGCGCCTCGTCGGGGCTGAAGTGCCGGTGGAAGTAGGAGCCGATGGTCCCCAGGTTGATCGGCATGGGATAGACGACGCCCTGGTAGACGGTGAACACGCGGTGCTGGTACCCGGTGAACTCCGTGAACCGGTTGGCGTAGCGCCAAACCCGTTCGTTGGACGTGTGGAACAGGTGAGCGCCGTACCGGTGGATCTCGATGCCGGTCTCCGGCTCGATCTCGGAGTACGCGTTGCCCCCGATGTGCTCGCGGCGATCGAGCACGAGAACTCGCTTGTCCAGCTCGCTCGCGACCCGTTCCGCAACGGTCAAGCCGAAGAAGCCGGACCCCGAGATGACGAGGTTGTAGGGGAAGGAAGCCACGACGTGCCAGCTTACCGGCTCGCCGTCGCGGCGCGCCTAGACTGATCTCTACGCGCGCCACTCCTGAGGAGGACTGTGCCCTCGCTGTCCCTGTCCGATGGGTTGCTGCTCCTTCTGTACGCCGTCGTGCTGTTCCTTCCGGGCCTCCTGGTCGCCCTCGCGGCCGGACTGAGCCGGTGGACGGCGTTTGCTGCCGCAGTACTGATCAGCTACGGGATCACGGCGACCGCCGGACCCCTGACAGCCGCACTGGGCCTGACCTGGACGCCGGTGTCGGCACTTGTGGCGACCGCTGTGCTCGCCGGCCTGTGCTTCGTCCTGCGCACTCTGTGGCGGCGCCGGGCAGCTGCCGCCCGCGGCGAGCCGGTCACCGAGACCGCCGCTGATCGCAGCGGGACGCTCGTCGTCGCTGCCGGCGTGGCGGTGGCCGCGGTCGTGGGCGCGGTGGTGGTGCTCGCCGCCATCGGCACCCTGGGCGCAATCAACCAGGACTGGGATGCGGCGTTCCACGCCAACACCGTCCGGTTCATCATCGCCAGCGGCAATGCCGACCCCGGCGCCCTGAGCCTCCTCAACGACTCGGAGAACCCGGACTTCTTCTATCCGAACGCTTATCACGCCCTCGCCGCCATTGTGGGTCAACTGGCCAGCGTCGAGATACCTGTCCTCCTCAATGCCCAGACGGTCTTCCTGCCGGGGATCGCTGGGCTGGGCCTGGCAGCACTCATTCGCGCCCATGGCGGGCGGGTGGCCCTGGCCGCCGTCGTGCCGCTGTTACTGGTGTCGTTCAGCGGCTTTCCCTACGACCTGCTGTGGCGGGGGCCGCTCCTCCCCTACGCCACCGGCGTAGCGCTGATACCCGGGTTCATGGTGCTGCTCACCGAGACCGTGACCAGCCGTCGGCCCGGTGCCATGGTCGTGTCGGCGGTTGCCGCCGTCGGTTTGCTCGGTTTGCACCCCAGCGCGGCGCTGAGCGGTGCGATCTTCGCAATCCCGCTGATGGTCATCCGATGGCTCAGCCGGCCGGCAGCGGTGGCCAAGGAGGCAGCGACGCTGCTGGTCGTCGCTGTCATCGCCGCGGTGGTCGGCCTGCGATTCGCGCTCGGTGCGCTGTCCGTAGGCGGTACCGCCGACATCCAGGACTGGAAGGCCAACCAGTCGCCCGGGCAGGCCGTGGGTGACCTCTTCCTGCTCAACCATGGCCGGGTCGGTCCGCAGTTCTGGCTGGTCGCCTTGCTGCTTGTCGGTGTCTTCACGTTGTCACGGATCCGAGGGCTGTGGTGGTGGCTCGCGGGGACCGCCGTCTTCGTCGGTGGGTTCGTCGCGGCGTCGGCGTACGACGAGCTGTGGGCCGAGACCATCACCGGACCCTGGTGGAATGATCGGTGGCGGTTCGTCGCCCTGGTGGTGCTCGGGCTAGCAGTTGTCGCCGGTAACGGCGCCGTGGTCCTCGCCGATGCGGTGGTCCGGCTGGGCCACCGTATTCCGCGCGGCCGCGCGCTCAGCCCACGAGTCTTCGTCGGTGCTGCCATGGTTGTCGTTCTTGCCCTGTTCGGGGCCGCCAGTGGCGGCTTCTACGTCTCGGCCAACGCCGAACGGATGAGCATGCTGTACGGGGCAGGGCCTACGGTGACGCCCGGCGAGGAAGACGCGATGGCCGAGCTGGCCTCGCTGGTCGGCCCCGGCGAGAGGGTGATGAACGATCCCGGTGACGGCTCGCCGTGGATGTACGCGCTGGAGGATGTCGTGCCGGTGTTCGGGCACGTCATCGCGCCGAGGGCCTACTCCGACATCGGGCCGGACCAGACTCTGCTGCTGTCGTCGTTCCGGTGCATGGACTCCAATCCTGACGTCCGAGAGGTCATCGAGAAGTACGACATCACGTACGCCTACGTCGGGACCGGCTACGTCCGCAGCACCTTCACCCGTGTTCCCGGCCTGCTGCTCCTGAGCCAGGTCCAGTCGCTGGACCTGGCCTACGTCGGTCAGGGGACGGCGATCTACCGGGTCGCCCTCACCGACGAGCTGCTTCCGGACAAGGCCAAGCGCTGCGGCACGGCAACCGCCTGACATGGTGCTGATCCTGCTCAGCGTCGCTGTCCTCATGCTGCCCGGGCTGCTCGTCGCCCGGGCCGCCGGGTTGGCTGGCTGGACGAGCCTCGGCGCAGCTCCGCTGGTCAGCTACGGCATCGCCGCGACGGCCGGTCCGATCACGTCCTTTCTGGGCATCGCATGGCGGCCGTGGACGATGCTGGCTGCGACGGGTGCGCTGGCCGGAGCGTGCTGGGCCATGCGTTCGTGGCTTCGGCGTGGGCCCGCCGGTTCCGCCGCAGGCGGCCGCACACCGCCGAAGCCCGCGGCGGACCGATGCGCCGACCGGATCGTCGCGGCCGGTGTGCTCGCCGGAGCCGTTCTCGGCGCAGTGGCCATCATGCGCGGCATCGGCGGGCTGGACGCCGTACATCAGGGTTGGGACGCGGGCTTCCACGCCAACGCCATCCGCTTCATCTCCGACACCGGCAACGCGGCTCCGGGCGCGCTGAGCGCGATCAACAACTACGAAGACGACGCCTTCTTCTATCCCAACGCCCAGCACGTGTTGACGTCGATCGTGGGTCAGCTGGGTGGTGGCTCGCCGGTCCAGTCCCTGCTCAATGCTCAGATGCTGCTCTTGCCGGGCATCGCCGGACTCGGGCTGGCCGTGCTGGTCCGCGCGTTCCGCGGCCGGGTTGCGCTGGCCGCCAGCGTTCCCCTGGTCCTCGTGTCGTTCAACGGCTTCCCGTACGACCTGCTCTCCCGCGGCCCACTGCTTCCCTACGCCACCGGAGTCGCCCTGGTTCCGGCGTTCATGGCGCTGCTCGGCGAGGCGCTGGCCAGGCGTACTACACCGATCGTCGCCCTGACGGCCATTGGCGCGGCTGGTCTGCTGGCCGTGCATCCCAGCACTGCGCTGACCGCGGCGATCTTCACCATTCCGCTGCTGGTCCACCGCTGGCGCGCTGGGCGGCCGGTCGCCAGGACCGCGGAGGCGCTGACCCTGCTCAAGGTCGGCGTCGTCAGCGCCATCGTGGGTCTGCCGTTCGTGCTGGGGGCGGTCGCCGTCGGCGAGGTGGGGGCGGTCGTCGACTGGCCGGCGTTCGAAACCGCCGGGCAGGCGCTCGGCCATCTCCTGCTGCTCGAGCACGGCGGTGGCGGGCCGCAGCTGTGGCTGGTTGCGCTACTCGCCGTCGGCGTGGCGCACGTCGGAGGCATCCGGCAGCTGTGGTGGTGGCTGGCGGGGGCCGGCGTATTCGGTTGCCTCTTCGTGGCCGTCTCCTCCACGGATTCGCCGCTCAGCGAGGCATTGACGCAGCCATGGTGGAACGACCGGTGGCGCTTCCTCGCCCTGGTGAGCCTCGGCCTGGCCATGGTCGCCGCGCACGGTGCCGTGGTCGTCGGCGAGTCGCTCGCCGGCGCCGTACGGCGATTGCTCGGTGACCGAGCCATGACCCCTCGCACCGCGCTCGGTGGGGCCATGGTGGCCGTCCTCGCCGGCTTCGGCGTGATCAGCAACTCGTTCTACGTTCCGGACAACGAGCAGCGGGTCAGCGCGAACTACCAGGGCGGGCCGACGGTGACCTCCTCCGAGCAGAGCGCGATGCGGGCACTGGCGGAGATGGCCGGTTCCACCGGGCGAGTGATGAACGACCCGGGCGACGGCTCGGCCTGGATGTACGCACTGGAAGGGGTGCGGCCGATCTTCGGGCACGTCATCGACCCCGCGACGTTCGGGTCGATCGGCCGCGACCAGCAACTGTTGCTGTCCTCCTTCCACTGCGTGGACTCCAGTCCGGCGGTCCGCGAACTCGTGCAGAAGTACGACATCGACTACGTGTTCACCGGCGAGGGATACCTGCGCGACGACTTCAGCCGGATTCCCGGGCTGGAGGACCTGCGGATGGTCGACTCGCTGGAACTGGTCTATGCCGGTGCCGGCTCGGCGATCTACCGGGTTCGGCTGGCACCGCTGGCCGACGAGTCGGCAACCGCGCTGGCCTGCACGCGCGCCGAGCCGGATCAGCCGGTACGCATAGCCTGGATCTGAGCGGTGTTGAGCATCCGGATCTGCGCGATGTCGAACGGGTTCATGACACCGAAGACGTCGATGGACCCGAGGTACTTGCCCTCGCGGGTGTAACACCGCTGGTAGTAGATGCCGGAGTCCTCGACCTGAAAGTAGAAGCAGGGGATCGTCAGGTCCTCCGGGACGTGAATCGCACCCCGCTGAACTCCTCGGCCTCGATCTTGCGGAACTCGTTGAACGTGATGTCCGCCTGGCCCATCGAGCCCATCTCGTAGACGACGATCTGGTAGCTCTTGCCGTCCTCGAGGCCGGTCTGCTTGACGTATGTCCCGACGTAACCGTTGTCGAGCAGCACCTCACGCTCCCGCTCCGGGGCGATCGCGACCCGCAGGTAGCTGTCCAGGTCGTAGCTGCCGGAGAAGTTGGTGAGCGTGCCCGGCGGGTCAGCGGCGCGGCCCTCCAGATCGAACGGGTCGGGGTTCAGTGCGGCGATCCCGTCCTGCGGCGTCGGCTCGAAGTCCGCGAGCAGGTCCGCCTGCTCGGTCAGCACGGTCGTCGCGTTGGTGGTGGCCTGCTCGGTATCCAGGTCGGCATGGAAGAGGTAGACCAGCATCCGATCCACCGGCAGCAGCGCCTGCAAGACGCTGACGTCCTGGCCGTCCACACCCGCGGTGTCCTCGCGGATCAGCGCAAGGGCTTCGGGCCGGTCGGCCAGCTCCGCGGGCTCGTAGCCGTCGACGGCCAGGACCGCGGCGATCTCGTCGGAGGCCACGGCGGCGGAGCCTGCGTCGGACAGCTCGGCGAGGAAGACCGTCGTCGCCCGGACATCGGCGGCGGAGCGGCAGTACACCCAGCCGGCGACGAAGCCGTACGTGCGGAGAATCGGTGCGGCGGTCTCCGGCGGAAACAGGCCCAGGTCCAGCCCCTCCGTTTCGGCGGGGTCCACGACCGGACCTGACGGGCTGCAGTTGTCGGTCAGCTCCGGCAGCACGGCTCCGATCAACAGGGCGGCTCCGGCGATCCGGTGCGACTCGACGACCGTGCCTGCCCCGATCGGTGGAGCGGGCGTCGGGCTCGCGGTCGTGGGGCGGGTCGGACCCGCCCTGGGTTTGCCCGGGCGCCGGCTCGCCGCGGCCGGGAACGCTGGCCGAGCAGGCGCTGAGCACCATCGCGGCACACACCGCGATGACGGTTCGCCGCATGACCCGAACAGTATTCATCAGTTGGCAGTCGTGGGCCGGCTCCGGCGGGTTCGCCGCCACCACAGGGTTGGCACGGCGGCCAGCACGAGCAGCAGTGCGCTGACGAGGCTGATCGCCGTACCGGTTGACCGTCCGGACGGTGTGTAGCGGAACTCGACGTCGTGCGCTCCCGCCTCGATGTACACCGCGCCGAGCGCGTGGTCGGCATCCACGATGTCCGCCGGTACGCCGTCGACGGTGGCCGACCAGTCGGTCTGGATCGCGTCGCCGACTACCAGGTAGCCGGCGCCCGATGCCTCGACGCGGACCCGGACGGTGTCTCCGGAGTCCTCCAGGACCCGCACCTCCGCCGGAAGTCCGTCGGCCGCCGGACCGGCCTCCGACAGCACGACGGTGTCCCCCGGGTACGTCCCGTGCGCGACGACGAGCAGCCGCGACTCGCGATCGCTCACCAGCTGGGTATTGACGGCCCAGCGGATCCGCGGCAGCGCCCCGGACCGCTCATAGACCGTGATGCCGTCCGCGACCTCGACGAGGCGCAGCCCGTCGTCGACCGGCCGGACGACGAACAGCCGGGGTTGGCCGTCGGCGACGGTCTGCACCTCGACATCGGCCCGGCCCCCAAACGTGATCGACGCCGTCCAGGGACCGGGCCGGCCGGTGGAGTCCTCGGCCGGCAGCGGGAGGAAGAACTCGGCGGGAGTCGGCGCCCCGGTCACCGGTCTGCCGCCCTCGGCGATCAGGTCGCCGTCGGCATCGCGGATGGTCACCTGCATGGTGCTGCCCGGCCCTAGGTCATCGGAGGCGCTCACCACCGGCACGCCGATGCCGCGCAGCCCCTGCGGCGGGATCGTGACGTCGTACGTCTGACCGACGGCGAGATCAGTGGTGCCGGCTTGGGGGCCGGTCGGGACCAGCGTGCCCGGAATCGGGAAGACGTCCGCCGAGACGTAGTAGCGGGCCGAGAGCCGGTCCAGGCCAGGCTCCAAAGCCAGGGTGGGGTCGACCGGGTTGAGGGTGGCGATCGTGGGCGCGACGAACGCGCCGGGCTGCATCTGAATGAGCAGTTCGGCCCAGGTGCGGGCGTAGAAGCTGTGCCCGCCGACCGTCCGGATGCCGTAGAGCGCGGTGCTGCTAGGGAACATAAGGTCGCCGCTGAGCGCCACCCGGTCCGCGCCGACCTCCTGCTGCAGGAAGCGGTGCGCGGCGGTCTCCGGGTAGTACTGGTCCCGCGTCGCCGTCGGCCAGAAGTTCTGTACGGCGACGACGCCCTGGATGGCGACCAGCAGCGGAATCACCAGCGTGACGCCGCGCCGCGCGCCGGCCCAGCGGGCGGATGCGAGCACGAGTCCGACCGCGACCACGGCCGCGGTGCAGGCGATGAGGACGTCCTGGCGCACCTGCGTCCCGAGCAGCGGGGTCTGCGCCCGGTCCACCATGACCCCGACGACGAGCAGACCGAGGAGCCCGGCCGGCAGCAGCACCCACTCGGCGCGGGCTTGCCGGCCGGCTGCCTTGGCGCCCTTGGCCAGTACGTCGAAGCCGACGCCGGCGGCGGCCGCCGCGGTGAAGCCGAGCACCGACCTGATCCGGCCGATCGGGTTGCCGTCGAACACCGGCAGACTGGCCAGCAGCCGCGCCGGCGGTCCCTGGACGAAGATCAGCCAGAGGAAGACGGCGGAGGCGACGACGAGGAAGCTCAGCGCGCCACGCGGCCGGCGTACGGCGCCGCCACGCAGCATCGCCACGGCGATCAGGATCAGCGCCACCGAGCCGATGTGCATGCTGATCTCGATCGGGTTGACCTCGCGGCTGAACGGCGAACTCGGTCCGAAGACATTGGCGAAAAAGGCCTGCGGGAACACCGCCGTCGTCGCGTACTTCAGCGGCGTCGTGTTGAAGAACTGCTCGCCGCGGTAGGACAGGTCCAGCGTCCCCAGGTAGGACACGAAGGGCAGCAGCTGGAAGGCCGTCAGGCCGACCCCTAGGGTGACGGCCGCGCCGGCGACCACGGCGTCGCGCACGCTGCGACCCAGTCCTCGCTGGGAGCGGTCGGCGAGCAGCCGCACCAGCAGGTACGCGCCTCCGGCGTACAGGGTGAGGCCGGCGACGGCCGGGAAGCCGCCGAGCAACAGCCCGGCGACGGCCAACGCGATGGGTACCGCCGAGCGGATCGTGCGCAGCTGGGCGAAGCGCTCCAACGCCCAGAACAGGATGGGGATGAACGCGCCGACTCGGGTCTGCGGCCAGTTGACCCACGCCACCATGTAGCCGCTCGTCGCGAAGACGAGGCCCCCGAGCAGCGCGGCGGCTCGGCCGGCGGACAGCCGACGCAGGAAGAGGAACGTGCCGCCGATGCTGAGGGCGATCTGCAGCAGCTGGACAAACGCCGGCGCGAGCCAGGTCGGCAGGAGGTAGTACGGGAGCGACAGCGGGCTGAGCAGGGCGTACGAGGGCAGCGCTGCCGACGGTGCGCCGCCCGCACTCCACGGCAGCCAGGCGGCGAAGTCGCCGTCGAGGAGACGGCTGTGGAAGTCGCTGTACGCCGGCAGCAGGCTGTCAACGGTGTCCCGGACGAAGATGTTCGTGACCGACTCGTCCAGCGGGGCGACCCGGGCGTACGGCAGCGCCGCCTGGAGCAGGTCGAGGCCCACAAATGTCCGCAGGCCGACGAGCGACGGTCCCAGCGTGATCGCGATGAAAACGAGAATGCCGGCGAGGACTGGGCCGGTGTCCGGGCCGATCCGTCGGCGCTTCACCCGTTCGGCGCTGGACATTGCCAGCAGGGTAGCCGAGCCTTTGCTGGGGAGGCCGCATGTCGAAGCGGAGCGGACGAGTCGCCTCGCTCGCGCTCGTCGCCATCCTCGCCGGCTGCGTCGCTTGCTCGTACGCACCGCCCACGTCTGCTCCACGGCTGGTTCTACGCACACGAGGACTACTTCAGCAGCGACGTTTTCTTGGTCGAAAGCGACACGTGGGCGTGGACCCAGAAGGCCTGGCGTGAGCGCGCCGAAACAGCAGCCGCGTCCGGGGGCTGGAGGCCGCAGCCCTGTCCGCCCGGCAAGACCGTCACCGGTGCGTCGATCGTCGACTTCTTCGCTCAGGTAGGTCTGCACGTCGTGGTCGATGGGCGGCCTGTCGACTGCACGGGCCCCGGAGTCTCGGTCCGGCTTGACGTCCTCGTGGACGGCACACCCATCATTGGTCTAGCCGCAGGAGCGACGGTGGATGAGACCGGAACCGTCGTTCATGCGTGGGCACCCTTCAGCCTGGTGAGCTCACTAGGGGATGTTGCGTTGGCGCCGCCCGCCGAGGTGCTCCGGCGGCTTCGCTACGGACCCGGTCTTGTGTCGGGCTGGGCCTGTAACGAGGCATGCACTCTGACGACCAAGGGCTCATCGTCGGCGCTCGGTCTGGTGCGCACGGGCGGCTTGGGTTCGCACGACCACATACCGGGCAACGTCATACCCGGCAGGTGGGAACACGTCCTTGTCCCCGCCCTACGGCTCACGGGAGGATCTCCCTCGGCCGCCAACTCAGGAGTCCTGACGATCTCTTCGGCGCTACCCGTAGACGACCCGGCTCAGGCGGACGCGGCTCGGCGGGCGGACGGGGGCTCTGCGCAGCAGGGCGGAGGCTGCGTGGGGAACGTAGTCGCCCTGTGCTCGTCGGCAACGAGTGCCGACGTGTCCCTTCCGATCATGTTCACCATCGACGGTGAGGTCTACGGACCCGTCGGTGCGGACCAATGCGATCCGATCCTGAGTTTGGACCTCGGCGACGGGAGCCCGGCGACTTCGCTCACCCCTCGTTCGGGAACGTTGGTCACTGGCCGGGTGGCGCACGCCTACTCGCAGCCGGGTATCTACACGGTGACCGCTCATTCGGCGTCCCGGTGCAAGGTTCCCTCCACCCCCGGCGGGAACGAGCCGGAGTACGACTACACCGAGCGGCTCACCATCACGGTTTCCGGCTGAGATCGGTCTTGGCGTGCCCGCGGGCGCCGAGCACCCCGGCTCCGGCCAGCATCAGGTCCGTGATCGTCAGCAGGACCCGCGAAACGAGCGCGACCAGCAACGCGGCAGCAGGGTCCAGGACGGCCGCCAGACCGAGGACGAGAACGCCTTCCCGCACTCCCGCGCCGGCCGGCGCGATGACGAACAGGAAGCCGCTGACCCAGGCCAGCGCGAAGATGCCGGTGTTTAGCAACAGACTGGCCTCAGGGCACGAGCAGGTGGATGCGACGAGCAGGTGCAAATGCAGTCCGAACAGTGCCCAGCCGCCAAGCATCCACCCAGCGGCGACGGCCACACCGCGAAGGGTCGTGCGTGGGAGGTCCAGCGGGCGGCGGCTCAACCTGGCGGCAAGAGCGGCCAGCCACTGCTGGACCTGGGGATGCAGCAGCGCCAGCAGCGGGATCGCACCGAGAGCAACCCAGCGGTACTCCGCGAGCAGCCCGTCGGAGGCCAGCGGCAGGATCGCGACGGCAACCCCGATTCCGGACACGGCAGCCACCACGAGCATCAGGGTCGCGGCCGCCGCGGAACTCACCCGGCGGACGCCGTACTCCCGGCCGAGTTCCATCTGCGCCACCACCGGCCATACCGAGCCCGGCAGGTACTTCCCGAGCTGGCCGAGGAAGAACACCCGCCCGATGACGCCCACCGGCAGTGGTGCACCGAAGTCTGCGAGCAGCGCCCGCCACGCGAGCATCGTCGCGATGCTGGCCGCCGTACCGGCGATGAATGAACCGACCACAGCCAGGACGGACAGCCGTGACATCGCCTCCACGACCTCGTCCCGGCGCAGCCAGATCACTGTGACCGCGGCCGCCAGCCCGACCGTGACGAACGCAACGGTCAGCACCCGGCGCAACCGATTCGGGGGCCTGGCCGCGGGAAGCGTCACGATCGAAGGGTAGTCAACGCAGACCCGTCGGTACGGCGGCGCGACCGTAGACTCCGGCGGGTGCGGGTGCTGGCCTGGGGGACCTACGACACCCGGACACATCCGCGAGCCGGCATCCTCATCGAGGGACTGCGCGCCCACGGTGTCGAGGTGGTCGAAGTACGCCGTTCGCTCGGGCTGTCCACGGCCGAGCGGGTTCGGCTGTTGCAGCAACCGTGGCGGCTGCCCGGGTTGCTCCTCCGGCTGCTTCGGTCATGGCATTGGCTGGCCCGGCACGGCCGCCGGGCTGTTCGGACGCAACCGCCCGATGTCGTGCTGGTGGGCTACCTCGGGCACTTCGACGTACTGCTGGCGCGGCTGCTCTTCAGCCGGGCCACGATCGTCCACGACATGTTGATCTTTGCTGCGGATACCGCAAAGGACCGCGGCGTGGGTGGTCTGAAGCAGCTGCTGCTGTCGGGGCTGGACCGGCTCGCCGTCGCGGCCAGCGACGTCGTCGTGCTTGACACCGACGAGCACGCGGCCATGATGCCGCCTCGGCACCGGGCCAGGGGGTGCGTGGTGCCGGTCGGCGCTCCCACGGCTTGGCTCCGTGCGCGGGCCGTTGCGGTATCCGATGGCGACATCCTCGACGTGGTGTTTTTCGGGCTGTTCACGCCGCTGCAGGGGGCGGTGACGATCGGCGAAGCGGCCGGGATGCTGCTCGACGAGCCTGGCGTCCGGATCACGATGATCGGTGCCGGCCAGGATCTGGCCGCCACCCGGGCGGCGGCCGTCGGGAGCGCAGCGGTGCGCTGGTTGCCGTGGGTGGACTCCGACGAGCTGCCTCGTCTGGTCGCGGCGCACCACGTCTGCCTGGGCATCTTCGGCACCGGCGACAAGGGCCGGCGCGTCGTCCCCAACAAGGTCTTCCAGGGAGCGGCCGCCGGCTGCGCGCTCGTCACCTCGGACACGCCGCCGCAGCGACGGGCACTCGGCGAGGCCGCCTACTTCGTCCCCGCCGGAGACGCCGCGGCGCTGGCCGGTGCGCTGCGGACGCTGCATCGCGATCGCGTTCGGCTCGCCGAGTTGCGGCTGGCCGCTGCTAGCGTGGCCGACCGGCGGTTCAGCCCGCCGGTCGTGGTCGAGCCGCTGCTGGCTCGGCTGACCACCTCTAGCCGTTGACCCCAGGAGGTCGCTGCCCCGTGCCCGCTCCCCCGCTCACGCCGAACGCCTGGTTGCGATACGACGTGGTGTCCCGCCTCCTGCCGCCCGATGCGACGACGATCTTAGAGATTGGCTGCGGCCAAGGTGGCTTCGGTGCCCGGCTGGCCGCCGACCACGACTACCTCGGGGTTGAACCGGACGGTAAGTCGTACACGACCGCCGCGGCCCGGCTCGCCGCAGTCGGGCGGGGGGAAGTCCGGCACGGGATGAGCTACGACGTCGTCGAACCGGGGCGCCGTTTCGACCTGGTCTGCGCGTTCGAGGTACTCGAGCACATCGAAGACGAGCAGGCGGCCGTCCGCAGCTGGACGGACAGCATCAAACCTGGCGGCCATCTACTGATCAGCGTCCCGGCCTTCCAAGAGCGTTTCGCCAAGGCCGACGTCTTCGCCGGTCACTTCCGCCGCTACTCCCCCGAGCAGATGACCGACCTGCTGAGTCGCTGCGGCCTGGAGGACGTCACGACAGTCGTGTACGGCGTACCGCTGGGTTATGTCCTCGAACACGGGCGCAACTTCCTGCTCGGCCGCCGCCTCGAAGCGGCGCAGGCGGTGACGCCCGGAGGTGCCTCCGATCACTTTTCGCCGGCCGTGACCGCAGCTCCAGCGGTGATGGAGGAGCGGACAGCCGGCAGCGGCCGGGTATTGCAACCCAAGGGCTGGATGGCCGCGGTGACCCAGGGCCTGACCGCACCGTTTAGGCGGATCCAACGCCGGTTTCCCACCCGAGGCACCGGACTGGTCGCCCGCGCCAGGCTTCCCCACGGCGGCTAATCGTTGCGGGAGCGGACTATCAGGTCCGCCAGCAACGCCAGCGCGATGATGGTCAGGCCTGTCACGAACAGCA
>JACCTY010000036.1 GCA_013812145.1 Geodermatophilaceae bacterium
TGTCACGCTGCTTCGGCGGCAGATGCGTCACGTCCCGGTCACCGATGCGGATGGTCCCCTCGTTGACCTCCTCCAGACCGGCAAGCATCCGCAGCGCGGTCGACTTGCCACACCCCGACGGCCCGACCAGGACAAGGAACTCGCCGTCGCCGATCTCCAGGTCGAGTTCGTTGACCGATGGCCGCGGGTTGCCGGGGTACTGCCGGGTCGCGTGGTCGTAGGTGATGGTAGCCATGCTGTGCCCTTCTCGAGAAGCCGATGAAGCAGTGCCCGACAAACCGGTCAGCCCTTGACCGACCCCGAAGTCAGACCGCGAACGAAGTAGCGTTGCAGGGCGATGAAGACCAACAACGGGACGGAGATAGTGATGAACGCGCCGGCAGTGAGCAACTGCCAGCCCTGCCCAGCCGAACCGATGAGTCCGGCGAGCCGGACAGTCACCGCGATGTTGTCCCCGGCTCCGAGGAAGAGCAGTGCGATCAGCAGGTCGTTCCACACCCACAGGAATTGGAAGATGGCGAACGCCGCCAACGCCGGGACCGACATCGGGACGATCAGTCGCCAGAACGTGGTGAAGTGGCTGGCGCCGTCCACCGAGGCCGACTCGATGATCGAGCGCGGAAGGGTCTGCATGTAGCCGCGCAGGATGAATATCGCCAGCGGCATCCCGAACCCGGTATGCGCCAACCACACCGCCGCGAACGTGCCGACGAGATCGGCGCGGGCGTACAGCTGCAGCAGCGGGACGAGGGCAACCTGGTTGGGGACGACGAGCAAGCCGACGATCAGGATGAATAGGAAGTCCCGACCCACGAACTTCATGAACGTGAACGCGTACGCCGCGAATGCCGCGAAGAGAATCGGAATGATCGTCGCCGGGATCGTGATCACGAAGCTGTTGAGGAACGCTCGGCCAAAGTCCTCCTCGAGCAGCACCTGCCGGTAGTTCTCCACCGACCAGTTGCTGAACGGAGCGGTGAAGACGGTCCACCAGCCGGTGGAGTTGGCCGCGTCCGGTTCCCGGAAGGATGTGACCAGCAGGCCAACGGTTGGCAGCAGCCAGAGCAGGCACAAGACGACGAGGAGGATCTTGACCCCCCAGTTCGCCTGACCACGGGCAAGCTTGGGCGCCGGGGTTCGGCGACCCCGGTCAGGCGATGCGGGCTGAAGCGGTTTCTCCTCGGTGCCGGTCGTTCCCAGCGCAGGCGACTGGGTTGTCATGATGCGGCCTCCTGCTTCTTGAAGTGCCTTACCTGGTAGGCCATCACCGGAATGATCGCGATCATGAGCATGATCACGATCGCGCCGGCGTAGCCGTTGTTGCCGTTCGTGAACAGTTCGTTGAAGAATTGCACGGCAATGACGTTCGTGTTGAAGTTGCCGTTCGTTGTCGTATAGACGATGTCGAAGACCTTCATGACCCCGATGAGCACGGTGATGAACACGGTGATGACGGTCGCCCAGATCTGCGGAACCACGACCCGGAAGAACGTCTGGACCTCATTGGCACCGTCGATCCGAGCGGCTTCCAGGGTTTCCTCCGGCACGCTCTTGATGGCCGCCGAGAGCAACACCATGGCGAACCCGACCTGTGTCCAGATCATGATCACCATGAGGAGGAGGCTGTTCAGCTTGCCGGTGTCGATCTGCAGCCAGGCCACCGGATCGAAGCCGAGCCCCACGACGACGGCATTCAGGAGCCCGATCTGGTCCTGTGTGGGCGGGCGGGAGGCGTAGATGAAGCCCCAGATGGCGGCGGCACCGACGCCGCTGATCGCCATCGGGAGGAAGATGATTGTCTTCGTCGTCTTCTCAGACCGCGCTCCCAGCCGGTCGGCGAGAACGGCCACTGCCATCCCCATGACAACCACGACCACCGGCACGATGATGATCCACAACAGTGTGTTGAGCAGTGTCCGGCGGAACGCCTCGGAGCCCAACAGCTCGGTGTAGTTCTGGAACCCGACGAACTCCGTGGAGTCGTCGTTGGCGAAGCTGTAGACGAAGGTCTGCACGGCGGGGTAGATCAGGAAGACGCCGATGACAAGCAGCGCCGGTCCGATGAATACGTAGGGCTTGATGCGGTGTTCCCACTTGCCGGGGAGTCGCTCCACCGCGAAGTTGAGCACGAAGTACAGCACCATCGCGCCGCCAACCCCGGCGAGAACGGCGAGCACAGCGTTGATGATCTTGATCATCGCGCATCTCTCCTGATCGGGCCCGCGGCTGCGGGGTAGCTCCGCTACCCCGCAGGCCTACTCCTCTGTGATACCGCTTGGCTAGCCCTCGGGCCAGCTGCCCTCGATCTCGTCCAGCACTTCCTCGAGTTCCTGCTGACCGCTGACCCAGGACGTCATGCCCCGCCAGAAGCTACCGGCACCGACCTCACCAGGCATCTGGTCAGAGCCGTCGACACCCGTCGTCTCGGCGTCCACTGCGAACTGGAAGATCGCGCGGGTCGTCTCGTCCGGGTACTGGCTGGCGTCGAACGTGGTGTGCGGCGACAACCAGCCTCCGACGCCTGCCCATTCGCCACCGAACTGGTCGGAGGCCAAGAACTCGAGCACCTGCACGGCCTCGGCGTTGTCGGCATCGAACATCGTGGCCCAGTCGCCGCCCAGCAGCATGGCTGGGCCGGCATCGTCAGCCGGGGGCAGCTGCGAGACCGTCACCTGGCTGTCCAGGTCCGCGGTCACCTCGGACGGGAAGAAGTCGCCGCTGGTGATGAAGTTGGCTTGCCGGTGCAGGTAGCACTGCGGCGGGTCCTCGAACATGCCGTTGCCGGCGGTGCCGAAGTTGCTGCTGGCGATGCTTCCGCGCCCGCCGAGGACGTTGCCGTCGGTGAAGGCGATCTCGGCGAACTGCTCGGCCGCCTCGACGACGATCGGGTCGTTGAACGGCACCTCGTGCCGCACCCACTGGTTGTAAAACTCCTCGCCGCCGATCCGCAGGACGTACTCCTCCAGCCAGTCAGTCACGACCCAGCCGGTGGCGGGACCCGACTCGATCCCGATGCACCAGGGAGCGGTGCCGGAATCGCGGATCTCGTCAGTGAGAGACAGGAGCTCCTCAGTCGTGGTCGGCGAGGTGTAGCCCGCCTCCTCGAACTCCGGCGCCGGACTCCAGATAATGCTCTTGGCGGCCATCCGCATGGGCACGCCGAAGGACCCCTCGTCGGTTTCCGTCGACTCGACCATCCCTGGGATGAGCGTCTCCTTGAGGCCGTCGAGGTCTATGACGTCGTCCAGCGCCACGAGATCACCGGACTCGGCCAGGTCCACCAGCAGTCCCGGCTGCGGAAAGATCGCGATGTCGGGCGCGTCGTTGCCCCGGACGCGGGCCTGGATCGCGTTGGTGAAGTCGGGGGACGACACGTACTCGATGTCGATCCCGGACTCCTCACGGAACGCCTCCAGAGAGTCGTTGAAGGCGTCGCCCTCGCCGCCACCGAAGGCACCGAAGATCTCGATCGAGCCGTCGGAGGTGTCATCGCCTCCGCCGCTCTCATTGGTGCTGTCACCGCCCTCGCTGAGGCAGCCCGCGGTGAACAGCGCTGCCACCGACAAGGCGGCGATCTTTGTGGTGGAACGGCCTTTCATTGGTCCCTCCCAGGGACGGCGGACGGGTTCGCTTTCGGGACACCATGGCATATATCTACGGGGTCCGCCACACTGCCGATGACAGCGTTTTCACAACAATTCGGCCCACTGCCCGCCGAGTTGGCTTCAGAGTGTGGCTTCCCCAGGGGCAGGAGGTGAGCGAGCGAGGTGACCGACTCCGAGACCGTGCAGCCGGCAGCGGATGCACGCGTGACCATCGTCGATGTGGCCAGCCGGGCAGGCGTGTCCATCTCCACCGTCTCGCGGACGCTGCGCGGCCACCGCAACGTGTCTGCCGACAGGCGCGCCCGCGTTCTGCTCGCCGCCTCCGATCTGGCCTATGTCCCCTCCCCCGCCGCCTCCCGGCTGGCCTCCGGACGCACCGGCGCCATCGGGGTGATCGTGCAGTTCGTTGCCCGCTGGTTCTTCGCCGAGGTCGTGCGTGGCGCCGAGCTCGAGCTACGGGAAGCCGGCTACGACCTCTTGCTGTACAACGTCGGGGACCCGGCCAGCCGCAGCCACCTGTTCCAGACGATGCCGCTGCGACGGCGGGTGGACGCCGTACTGGCGATTGCGACGTCGTTCAGCGAGAGCGAGAGCGCCGCGCTGGACCGGCTCGGGGTACCCGTGGTGGTGGTGGGCGACACAGTGTCGCGAGGTCGGGCCGGGGTGGGGATCGACGACCAGGAGAGCGCTGCCATGGCAGTTCGGCACCTGGCGCTGCTCGGCCACCAGCACATCGTGATGATCTCCGGCTGCGCGGACGACCCGATCGGCCGGGGCACCACCCTGGCCCGGCAGGCCGGATTCCGCCTCGGCATGCGTGAAGCCGGTCTGCCCGAGCGGCCGGATCAGATCGTGACCGAACCGTGGGGGGTCGACGGGGGCCGGCGCGCCATGGAGCGGTTGCTCACCCGGCGACAGCTGCCCACCGCGGTGTTCGCCGAATCGGACGAGATCGCCTACGGAGTGCTGCAGACACTTCGCCGGGTGGGCCTCGACGTGCCCGGCGCGGTCTCCGTGGTCGGCTTCGATGACCACGAACTCGCGCCCGCCAGCGACCTGACGACGATCGCCCAGCCGGTGCACGACCAGGGCCGGCTGGCCGCCCGGATGGTCCTGGACCTGGTCGCCGACCCAGGAGCCGCCGACCAAGCCGTCGACGGGCGGGAGCGCGCCCACATCGTCCTGCCGACCCGGCTGGTTGTCCGCGGCACCACCGGCCCCCCTCGAAAAGACAGCTGACGGCGGTTGGAAACCGCGGCGGCTGCTGAGTTCACCCGCGCCTATGGCCGGCCGCCGGCCGGCGTGTGGGCCGCTCCGGGACGGGTCAATCTCATCGGTGAACACACCGACTACAACGACGGGTTCGTCCTGCCGATGGCATTGCACCGGCAAGTGGTGGTGGCCGCCGCGCCCGCCGCCGGCAGGTCGACCGTGCGGTCGCGCCAGCAGGCCGACGTCGCCGAGTTCCGGGCCGTGTCCGTCGAGCCCGCCGATGTCGCCGGCTGGGCGGCGTACGTGGCCGGTGTGGCGTGGGCGCTGCGCAGTGACGGGTACGCCGTACCGGACGCCGACTTCCTCGTCGACTCCGACATCCCGGTGGGGGCCGGCCTGTCGTCGTCGGCGGCCCTCGGCTGCGCGGTCGCCCGAGCGATGATCGACCTGGCCGAGCTGGAGGTCCACGGGACCGAGCTGGCCCTGCTCGTCCGCCGAGCCGAGAACGACTTCGTCGGCGCGCCCACCGGCCTCATGGACCAGCTGGCCTCGATCCACGGCCGGACCGGCCACGTCGTCTTTGTGGACACCCGGTCCCTGGTCGTCGAGCAGGTGCCGTTCGTTCCGGCCGCTCATGGCCTGACGTTGCTGGTCGCGGACACCCGCGCGCGGCATCAACTTGTCGACGGGCAGTACGCGCAGCGACGGCAGACCTGCCGGTCCGCGGCCCGTGCGCTCGGCGTACCGGCCCTGCGTGATGTGCCTATGGACGACCTCGAAGAGGCGGTGCGACGACTGCCGGGGCAGACGATGCGTCGGCGGCTGCGGCACGTCGTGACCGAGAACGCCAGAGTCCTCGACGTGGTGAGCGTGCTGCGCTCGGGCCGTGACCTGCGTGCGATCGGGCCGGTGTTGAGCGCGTCGCACGCGTCCCTGCGCGACGACTTCGAGGTGACGGTGCCGCAGCTGGATGTGGCGGTGGACAGCGCCCTGGCCGCGGGCGCCTACGGTGCCCGGATGACCGGCGGTGGCTTCGGCGGCAGCATCATCGCGCTGCTCGACAGCCGCCGGCGGGACGAGGTCGTGACCGCAGTCGAGAACGCGTTCCAGCGTTGCGGCTTCGATCCGCCGGCCACCTTCACCGCGGCCGCCTCGCCGGGAGCGCGCAGGCTCAGTTAGTGCCGCGGGGCGGCGGGTCGGCCCCCGGCTCGTCGATCGATTCGTCGGTCGCGGGCGGGTCAAAGGATGCCGGCACGCGGCGCAGGTGCTTGAGCATGGACCGCGCCAGCAGCACGATCCCGAGCCCCAGCAGGACGATGACGAGCAGCGCGGTCGGTCCGGCTTCGAACGCCTCCTCCACCGCGAGCAGGCTCCTCACGCTTCAACCTTGGCAGCCACGCCGGCAAACAGATCGTCCTCGATCGTGCCGGGCTCGAGCGGCTCGACGAGTGACCGGGCGAGCTCGTAGTCCTCGGTCGGCCAGGTCTCACGTTGCACCTCCAGCGGCAACGCGAACCAGCGCCCCGTCGGATCGACCTGGGTGGCGTGCGCGATCAGCGCACGGTCACGCAGCTCGAAGTACTCGGCACACGGCACCTTGGTTGTGACGCGGTGGGAGATGTCCTTGCTGTCGTCCCAGCTCTCCAACCACTCGGCGTACGGCGAATCCAGCGTGCGGGCGAGCATCGCGTCGTGCATCGCCACGAGCCGAGGCTTGGTGAACGTCATGTGGTAGTACAGCTTCAGCGGCTGCCAGGGGTCGCCGGTCCCGGGATAGCGATCCGGATCGCCGGCCGCCTCGAACGCCTCGATGGAGACCTCATGGTTGCGGATGTGGTCCGGATGGGGGTACCCGCCGCGTTCGTCGTACGTCGTGATGACGTGCGGACGGAAGCCGCGAATCAATCGAACCAGCGGTGCCGCGACGACCTCCAGCGGCTGCAGCGCGAAGCAGTCCGCCGGCAGTGGCGGCAGCGGATCCCCTTCGGGCAGCCCGGAGTCGACGAAGCCGAGCCAGGCTTGCCGGACGCCGAGAATCTCCCGGGCGGCTTCCATCTCCGCGGCCCGGATCGCCGGCAAGTTCGCCAACACCTCCGGCCGGTCCATGGCCGGATTGAGCACCGAGCCTCGTTCGCCTCCGGTGCAGGTCACGACGAGCACGTCGACGTCCTCGCGGACGTAGCGCGCCATCGTTGCCGCGCCCTTGCTCGACTCGTCGTCCGGGTGCGCGTGCACGGCCATCAGCCGGCGGAGCGCCGGCTCGTTCCCCGCATTGCCTCTCATGCTTGCCTATCGCCTCGTTCTTCTCACCGGATCAGCATCGAGCCCGCCCTTACCTCAAGGATTCTCCCTGGTCCAGACATTCCCGCTGCCGCTGCCCAGGACGACGGCGTGGTCCAGTGCGACGGGGTGTTACGTTCGTTGGATGTCCACCACCGAGCACCAGGCCACGGCGTCGGCCTGGCTGACCCAGGAAGCGCACGACCTGCTGCGGGTCGAGCTCGACCGCCTGATCGGGAGCCGCACCGAGATCTCGGCCGAGATCAATGCCAGGCGCGAAGAGGGCGACCTCAAGGAGAACGGCGGCTATCACGCCGCCAAGGAGGAGCAGGGCAGGCAGGAGCTGCGCATCCTACAATTGCAGGCCCTGCTGCGCGAGGCCACGGTCGGCAACGCACCCGTCAGTGCCGGCGTCGCCGGCCCGGGAATGGTGGTCGAAGTTCGGTTCGGTGACTCCAGCGGCGGCGACGTCGAGACATTCCTCATCGGCTCGCGCGAGGAGACCGAGCGATTCCTGCTGGGCTCCCGGGAGATCGGCGCCACGACCGAGTTGACCGTGTACTCCCCGGACTCGGCCATGGGAACAGCCATCACCGGGCGAGGTCCGGGCGACTCGGTCACC
>JACCTY010000028.1 GCA_013812145.1 Geodermatophilaceae bacterium
TCGCGCGGGTAGGTCTCCAGGATGTCGAGCAGGTCCTTGCCGCTGTGGCTGCTCTTGGGCAGGTGCGCGCGCTGCAACACCTCGGCGACCTTGCGCTGCAGCACCGGAACCGAGGTGACGCTCTCGGTGTACGCCGCAGAGCTGAACAACCCGAGGAAACGGCGCTCACCCACCACGTCGCCGTTGGCGTCAAAGGACTTGATGCCGACGTAGTCCAGATACACCGACCGGTGGACCGTCGAGCGCGAGTCTGCCTTTGTCAAGATGAGGACGTTGCGCTCCCGCGCCCTGACTCGTGCGGCCGGCGGCAGCCGGCGAAAGGCGTTGGCCATGTCGGAGTCCGAACGCAGGATGCCCAGACCACTGGCCGGAAGGGCGCGCAGCCCCTCCTCGCCGTCCGCACCGCCTTCCAGCAGGTACTCCCGGTAGCCCAAGAACGTGAAGTGGTCGTCGACCAGCCAGCGCAGCAGTTCCGCGGCCTCATCGGTGTCCTGCGCAGGCAGGTCCAGCTGCGTGTTCTCCAGCTCTCGGGCGATCCGCACCGCCGCGGCGCGCATCTTGCCCCAGTCCTCCACCGCCTCACGGACGTCGTTGAGCACCCGGCGCAGATCGGCCTCGATCTGCGCAAGCGCCTCGGGCTCGGTCTCCCGGTCGATCTCCACGTGCATCCACGACTCGACGACACCGTCAGCGGGGCAACGGCCCGGGTCGGAGGTGTCACAGACCTGCCGCAGCGCCCCGGCGATGTCGCGCCGCACCACCAGAACCGGGTGTACGACGTGGTGCAGCCGCCGACCGAGTCGGCTGAGCTCCGCGGTCACGGAGTCGACGAGGAACGGCATGTCCTCGGACACCACCTGTACCACCGAGCGGGTGCCCAACGTCTGCTCGTCGTCCTCGGACAAGGTGGCGGCGCGGACCACGGCGGTGCCTTGGGCGCGCTGCGTCGCCAGTTCGTAGTGGGCCAACGCGACGCCGGCGAGCTCACTGGGCGATCGGTCCAGGATGTCCTCGACCGGCGCCTGCCAGTAGTACCGGCGCAAGAAGGCCTTGAGCTCGTCCGGCGGCACCCGCTGTCCGCCGACACCGGACTGGGGCGGGGTGGCCACCTCGGCCGTCTCGTGTAGCCGCGCCGCCTTGGCCCGGTAGTGATCTTCGAGTTTGGTCAGGTCGGTGGCTGCCTCGGCTGCCATCGCGCCTCCTGTGCTGGACCGCCCGCACAACGCCGTACGAGTCCTCGAAATCTATCGCTTCGGTGAGCCGGCCGCCGGTGCTGCGTTGGGCCGCCTGCGAGGATGCGTCGCTGTGGGACTCAACTCCGGCAGCGTGCGGACCGCGCGGTTGCTGTTGCGCCGGCCGGAGCCGAGCGATCTCGGCGATGTGTTCCGCGTCCACGGGGACCCGGCTACCCAGCGGTTCAATCCGGCCGGCCCCGACCCCGACGTCGCGGCCAGCCGCACCCGTCTCGACGAGTGGCTCGCGCACTGGGCCGAGCACGGCTTCGGTTACTGGACGGTGGTCGACGCACGGTCCGAGGGGTCCGAGGGACCGGTCGTGCTCGGGTTCGGTGGCGTCCGGCTCGAGGTGGCGACGCACCCGTCCTGAACCCTACTAGCGGCTCGCGCCCGACCGCCTAGGGCCGCGGCGTCGCCACCGAGCTTCACTGGCCCGAACCTGCAGCCGGAGTTCGGCTATCCGGTCGCCGCCTCCGTGTTCGAATGGCTCTCGGAGACCTTCAGCGTGGCGACCGCGTTCGATGCTGTCTCGGACAATCTGCTGCGCGGCTTCGGCGAGCTGTTCGCCAGCTTGTTGTACCCGTCCGACCGCGACTTCCAGGCCGAATGGGCGGCCTGGGTCCGCGATCTGTGAGGGTACGGCGACGTCGACCGCTGCTGCCCATCAACCCCAGGGCACCACAACGATGCCCGCGTTCGCTGAAGCGTTGACAGCGATGTACAGGCGATCTGCGCTGGCGGCGATTCCGGCGCCGTACAGCGACAAGTCTTCCAGCGGCGCCGGCGCCGCAACACCGGTGAACTCCTCGTCCGGCGGAACGAGGATCGTCCATACTCCCGCAGCCGGGTCGAGAGCGGCGATCCCGGTGGGGCCGAAGGACCCGTAAGCAGCAAGCAGGGTGCCGTCCGGCAAGGTTGCCAGACTCCTGATCGTCCCCGGAAAATCGAGTGCGTCGGGTATCGGCACCGATCGGAGCCGGCCGTCGGGAGTGAACTGCTGCACTCCCCGCAGCGCTGACATCCACACCGAGCCGTCAGGGGCGGTGGCCAGCGCCGACAGCGCGCCGAGTTCGGCCGCTCGCGCGGGACCGTCGTAGCTGGGCAGCGGCACCGTGGGTGGGTCGCTCCTGTTCTCCAGGTCGACGGACCCGCAACCGGACCCCCGGTCGCCCAACTCCGGCCGACCGGCCACCGTGTCGATCGTGCCCTCCGGGTCGACGCGGCGCAGGACGCAGCCGTCGGCGATGTAGACGCTGCCGTCCGCCGCGGCGGCACACCCGCGCAGCAGTCCCACGGTCGCCTGCTCCGCCGGGCCTCCGTCACCGGTGCCCATCAGCGGGCCACCAACCGGATTGGGCGCGGTCACCCCGCGCCATTCACCCGAGGGGTTCCGTGCCACCAGGCGGTACCCTCTGTCGTCGATGGCATACAGCTCACCGTCCGTCGACGCGCAGAGCGGCCAGACATCGAGGCCACGCTCACGATCGGCGTACGGGCTGTCCACCAGCGTCCCGACCCCCTCGGGCGTGATCATTACCAGCGCCAGTCCGCGGTCGCGTCCCTTACTGTGGTCGTCGGAGTCGGCGATCGAGACACGAGCGTCCTGCAGTGCGAAGATCGTCCCGTCGGGCAGCGCCACCACGGTGGTGACGCCGAAGGTCTCGACTGCGGGACGGCCGTTGACGAGGAGATCGTCGCGTGGGGCGTACAACCGGTAGCCGACACCGATCTCCGCGTCCGCAGGCAGCGGAGTGACCACCTGGACGCGCTGGGGGCCACCATCGACGGTGCGATCGGGTGACGCCGAGCACGCAGCGGCGAGAGTGACTGTCAGGGCCATCGCGGCCAACGCGAGCCTGCGGGACACTCCACCCTCCCTCATCGATGAGGCTACGCGCGCTCCAGTAATGAGTACGGCGTCCGCACCGGCCGGGGTTAGTGTCGAGGTCATGGCGCAACGGGAGGCGGACATCCGGGTCAGCGACCTGCGCAAGACATTCAAGGTGCCCGAGCGTGAGGCCGGTCTGCGGGCATCCATGCGCAGCCTCGTCCGCCGAACCCACCGCGAGGTGCACGCGGTCGCCGGCGTCTGCTTTCAGATTCCGGCCGGCGAGGTGGTCGGATTCCTCGGCCCCAACGGAGCCGGCAAGACCACGACCCTGAAGATGCTGTCCGGTCTGCTCTTTCCCACCTCCGGGGACGTCAGCGTCCTCGGCCATGTCCCCTGGCGGCGAGAGCGGGACTACCTGCGACGGATGACGCTGGTCATGGGCAACCGCAACCAGCTGCAGTGGGACATCCCCGCGCTGGACTCCTTTGAGATGAATCGCGCGATCTACCGCATCCCCTACCCGGACTTCCGGGCGACCCGCGACGAGATCGTGGAGTTGCTCGAGATCGGTGACCTGGTCCGCAAACCGGTCCGCACCCTGTCTCTGGGCGAGCGGATGAAGGCGGAGATCGCCGCTGCCATGCTGCACCGGCCGCAGGTGCTTTTCCTCGACGAGCCGACCATCGGCCTGGACGTGACGATGCAGAAGCGGATCCGCACTTTTCTCGGTGAGTACAACCGCCGGTACGGCGCCACGGTGCTGCTCACCAGCCACTACATGGCCGACGTACAGGCGCTGTGCAAGCGGGTGATCGTGATAGACGAGGGCTCCATCCTGTACGACGGCAGCCTTCGGGAACTGTCGACCCGCTACGCCCCGCACCAGACGATCAACGTCACGCTGGCCGATCCCGGTCATGACCTCGGCGGCTTCGGCGAGATCCTCACCGCGGAGGACGCCAGTGACAGCTCACGAGTGAGTCTGAAGGTGCCCAAGGAGCAGACCTCCGCGGTGGCCGCCCGACTGCTCGCGGCGCACGACGTCACCGATCTGACGATCGAGGACCCGCCGGTCGAGGACGTGATCGAGCAGGTCTTCTCCGGTCCTGCCCCGACCAGCGTGGGGTCCAGACCATGAGCGGAGTCGACCGGCCCGGAACGCTGCACGGCGGCGCCGAGGCCTTCCGGGCGTTGCACGTACCCGGCCGGCCGCTTCTCCTGCCGAACCCGTGGGACGTGGGCAGCGCCCGGATCCTGGTCTCGCTCGGCTTCCGGGCCCTGGCGACGACGAGCAGCGGTCACGCGGCGACGTTCGGGCGCATGGACGGCGACGTCACCCGCGACGAGGCGCTGGCGCATGCGGCGCAGCTCGTCGAGGCGGTGGACGTGCCGGTCTCCGCCGATCTGGAGAGCGGCTTCGGCGAGGATCCCGCCGCCGTCTACGACACCGTCACCGCGGCCGTCTCGATCGGGCTGGCCGGCTGCTCGATCGAGGACTACAGCGGCGACACCGGGCGCTACGAGATTGCCGCGGCCGCGGATCGGGTAGCCGCCGCCGTAGCCGCGGCGGAGGGGATCGTGTTGACCGCACGGGCGGAGAACTTCTTCCGCGAACGCGAGCCCGACCTCGGCGACACGATCGCCCGGTTGCAGGCCTACCAGGACGCCGGCGCCGATGTGCTCTACGCACCCGGACTGGCCGACCTCGGCGATGTTCGCCGGGTGGTCGCGGCGGTGGACCGGCCGGTCAACGTGCTTGCCTGGCCCGGGCTCGGCTCGATCGCGGAGCTGGCCGAAGCCGGCGTGGCTCGGGTTTCGGTCGGCGGCGCGTTCGCGTACGCAGCGATGGAGGCGCTGGTCCGGGCCGGGCGGGAACTGCTCGACGACGGCAGCCTCGGCTTCCTGGACCGCATCGCCGACGGCCGCCGACAGGCGCGGACCGCGTTCGCACCGCGCCGTTGACGACGGTTCGAGAGCCACGCCGCCGGCTGCAGGGGCTGCCCGGCCTGTACGCCGTCACGATGCGAACCGCCGTACAGGTGCAGTTCCAGTACCGCACCGCGAACTACGCCTACATGATCGGCATGATCGCCGAGCCGGTGATCTACCTCGTCGTGTGGTCCACCGTGGCGCGCTCCCAGGGCGGCGCGGTGGAGGGCATCACGGTCGGGGAGTTCGCGGCGTACTACATCGTCTGGACGCTGGTCCGGAACATGAACATCGTTTTCACGCCGTACGGGTGGGAGGGCCGGATCCGGCAGGGCCAGCTGTCGGGGATGCTGGTCCGCCCCGTGCACCCGATCCACTACGACCTGGCGTACTTCGCCGGCTGGAAGTTCGTGGTGATCCTGCTGTGGCTGCCGATCGCCGCCGTGCTGGCGCTGATCTTCCGGCCCACGTTCGACATCAGTCCACTGGAGATCGGGGTCTTTCTGATCGCGATCTGGGGCGCGTACCTGATCAGGTCGATGCTGCTGTGGGCGCTCGGGATGGTGACGTTCTGGACCACCAGGGTCAGCGCGCTGTACGAGATCTACTTCACCGCCGAGCTGCTGCTGTCCGGGCGGCTGCTGCCGCTCGCGCTGCTGCCGGCATGGGCTGTGACCGTCGCGGACGTGCTGCCGTTCAAGTACACCTTCGGCTACCCGATCGAGGTCATCGCCGGGGACCTGTCGACCCGGGAGCTGTTCGTCGGGCTGGGGATGCAGGCGCTGTGGGTGGCCCTCGGCGCCTTGTTGGTAGCCGTGGTGTGGCGCTTCGGCGTACGCCGGTATTCGGCTGTGGGCAACTGATGGCCGGGAGGGTGTCCCTGGCGGGGACGTTCCTGCGGGTGGGCGCGCTGAACGAGCTGCAGTACCGGGTGAACTTCTTCCTCAGTCTCGTGCAGTCCGTCGTCGCGGTGGGGACGGCGCTGGTCGTGCTCGCGCTGGTGTTCTCGCACACCGATTCCCTCGGCGGCTGGTCCAGCGACGAGCTGCTGGTGATCATGGGCGTCTACGTGCTGATGGGCGGGCTGATCCGCTCGGTGATCCAGCCGAACATGCAGCAGCTGATGGACGACGTACAGGAAGGCACCCTCGACTACGTCCTGACCAAGCCAGCGGATGCCCAGCTGCTGGTCAGCGTGCGGCGATTCGGGTTGTGGCAGACCGTCGACATCGTGGTGGGGCTGCTTCTCGTCGCGGTCGCGCTCGTGCGTCTGGACGAGCCGGTGAGTCTGTGGTCGGTGCTCGCCTTTGTGCTGGCGCTCGTTCTCGGTGGTCTGGACATCTACTGCTTCTGGCTGATCCTGACGACGTCGGCGTTCAGCGTGATCCGGGTCGACTTCCTGGTGGAGCTCTTCGATGGCATGTACCAGGCCGGGCGCTGGCCGGTCACGATCTATCCCGGCTGGCTCCGGATCGGGTTCACCTTCCTCGTCCCGCTCGCTTTTGCGGTGACGGTGCCGGCTTCAGCGCTGACCGGTCGGCTGTCGGGCTGGCTGCTGCTCGGCGCGGTAGCGTTCACGGTCGGGCTGCTGACGCTCACCCGCTGGGTGTGGCGGCAGGGCCTGCGGCGTTATTCCGGCGCCTCCGCGTAACTGAACCGCCGCCCCAGATTCCGAGTGGCAGGAGGCCGCAGATGAGCACGCGCGATACGAACTGGCCGGAGGGGACACCCGCCTGGGCGGACGTGGTGGTGCCCGACCGCAAGGCCGCTATGGCTTTCTACGGCGGGCTGCTGGGCTGGGAATTCTCCGAAGGCGCCGCCGAGACCGGCTTCTACACGCAGGGTCTGCGCTCGGGGCGGACGGTGGCCGGGCTCGGCGAACCCATGCCGGGACAACCGGCTGTACCGCCGGCCTGGACGACGTACCTCGCCGTCGACGACGCCGACCGGGTCGCGGGCTCGATCACCGAGGCCGGCGGCAGCGTCATGATGCCCGCGATGGATGTCATGGACTTCGGCCGGATGGTCATCGCCGCCGACCCCACCGGCGCGGTCTTCGGGGTGTGGCAGAGCGGAACCCACACGGGCGCGCAGATCGTCAACGAGCCGGGGGCGATGGTCTGGAACGAGGCGCTGTCCCACGACTTCGACGCAGCGACGTCTTTCTATGAGTCGGTGTTCGGCTACACGTTCCTGGACCTGGGTGGGGACGGCTTCCGCTACGCCGGCATCGAGGTCGACGGGTCGATGGTCGGCGGACTCGGGCAGCTGCCGGCCGGGACTCCCCCGGAGGCGCCGGCCATGTGGTTGACCTACTTCCAGGTCGAGGACGTCGATGCGGCAGTCGCCAAGGCGCAGGAGCTGGGCGGGACGATCCAGCAGGAACCGCGGGACTCGCCGTACGGGCGGCTGGCGGTACTCGCCGGCCCCGCCGGTGAGGTGTTCGCCGTCATCAAGCCGGCCGACCCGGCGGCAGGCTCCTGACCTCGGGTGATCCCGGGCCGGCGCAGCGGCAGCTGGACTGGCCCGGGTGCGCCAACGTACGGGACGTCGGCGGCCTGCCGACCACGGACGGCGGGCGCATCCGGTCCGGCACGCTGATCCGGTCGGACAGCCCGCACTGGCTGACCGAACGAGGATGCGCCGCGGTCCGGTCGGCCGGAGTACGGCGCATTCTCGACCTGCGCTCGACCGAGGAGGCCGAACTCGACCCGAGCCCATTCGCCGGCGAGGCGGCGTACCTGCCGCTTCCCCTCATCGACCCCGCCCGAGAGCACGAGCGCGACTGGGACGCCGAGCGCTCGCACGCCGCGATCTACGTGGGCAGCCTGGACCGGAACGGCGAGCGTATCGCCGCCGGGCGGGCCGCCATCGCCGATGCTCCCGACGGCGCGGTCCTGGTGCACTGCCACGCGGGCAAGGACCGGACCGGCATTGTCGTGGCGCTGGCTCTGCGGGTTGCCGGCGTGGCGCCCGGTGTCATTGCCGCGGACTACGCGCTCAGCGCCGACTGCCTGCGCGAACGCCACGACACCGACCTGGCGAGGCTTGCCGAGGGTCCCGAGCGGGCGGAGTTGCGTGGTCTGCAGCGGAGCGAGCCGGAGACCATCCTCGCCATGCTCACCGCCGTGGACGAGCGGCACGGCGGCGTCGCCGAGTATCTGCGCCACCACGGTGTCAGCACGGCACAGCAGGCTCGGCTGCGTGCCCGGCTGCGTGAGTGAGTAGAGCGGCGGTCGTGTTGACTGAGCAACATGCCCTTGAACGGTGAGTACGTACCAAGCCCGGCGAAGTGGGTCCGCGACCAGGTCGAGAAGTACGAGAGCTCCGGCGGAACGAAGGGAACCACGATGCGCGGTCTGCCCGTGGTCGTCGTGACCACAGTCGGCGCGAAGTCGGGCAAGCTGCGGAAAATTCCGCTGATGCGGGTCGAGCACGAGGGTCGGTACGCCGCTGTCGCCTCGCTCGGCGGCGCTCCCAAGCACCCGGTCTGGTACTACAACCTGCTCGCGCACCCCACCGTCGAAGTACAAGACGGAACGGTTCACGCCGACATGACCGCGCGGGAGGTCACCGGCGCGGAGAAGGAGCTGTGGTGGGAACGCGCAGTCGCTGCATTCCCTGACTACGCCGACTACCAGAAGCGCACCGAACGCGAGATCCCGGTCTTCGTGCTCGACCCCGCCCGGACCGCCTGAGCCTCAGCTCCTCGCGCAACGTCCGTTCAGGTGAGCGCCATACCGGCCAAACCTACGGACGCAACGGGCTGCGGCTAGGACACTCTCGGCGTGTCTTGCTCAGATCCTAGACTGCGGTAGATACCTCGATAGGCTGCCCGCTCATGGACCCGGTCCGCAACCCCTTCGCCCCGGGCGCTGGTCAGCGACCACCGGAGCTCGCCGGACGTGACGCGGAGCTGGCGCAGTTCGACGTCGTGCTGGAGCGGGTCGCGCACGGCCGGCCGGAGCGCTCCCTGGTCCTCACCGGCCTCCGCGGAGTCGGCAAGACAGTGCTGCTCAACCAGCTCCGCTCAGCGGCGATCCGTCGCGGCTGGGGGACCGGGAAGGTCGAGGCTCGGCCCGAGCAGTCCCTGCGCCGGCCGATCGCCAGCGCCCTGCACATGGCGGTCCGCGAACTGGCCGGCCGGCACCGGGACCCGGAACGGATCGAGGCGTTCCTCGGCGTACTCAAGGCCTTTGCGCTGCGGGATTCCGCCGGCGGCAAGCTGCGCGAGCGCTGGCAGCCGGGCATCGACGTACCGGCCAGCAGCGGCCGCGCGGACTCCGGCGACATCGAGATCGATCTGGTGGAGCTGCTCGGTGACGCCGCAGCGGTCGCGCGGGACGTCGGCGTCGGGATCGCCTTGTTCGTCGACGAGATGCAGGATCTCGGAGCAGCCGACGTGTCCGCGGTCTGCGCGGCGTGCCATGAACTGGCCCAGATGGGCGCCCCGCTCATTGTCGTCGGCGCGGGCCTGCCGCACCTACCGGCCGTCCTGTCCAGCAGCAAGAGCTACTCAGAGCGGCTGTTCCACTACATCCGGATCGGCCGGCTGGGCCGCGCCGCGGCCGACCTGGCCCTCCGTGCACCCGCCGACCGCGAGGGCGTCGACTTCACCACCGAAGCGCTGGACGCCCTGTACGCCGCCGCCGACGGCTACCCCTACTTCGTGCAGGCGTACGGGAAGGTCACCTGGGACGCCGCCGGCGGATCGCCGATCAGCGCCGACGACGTCGGTGTTGCCTGCCCCGCCGCCGAAGCAGAACTGGCGGTCGGATTCTTCGGCTCGCGCTACGAGCGGGCGACACCGGCCGAACGGGAGTACCTCCGCGCAATGGCCGACCTCAGCGCAGACGACAAGCCGGTGGGCACCGCCGAGGTGGCGCAGCGGCTGGGTAGGCGTCCCGCGTCGCTGTCGCCGGCCCGCGACACGTTGATCAAGAAGGGCCTGGTCTACTCCGCCGAGCGGGGTTCGATTGCTTTCACCGTCCCGCACTTCGGCCGCTACCTCCGAACCCAGCCGCCCTAGCCACCACCCGGCTACGTTGCAACGCATGTCACCTGTCTCCGAGCTGTTCGACCCCGACGCCTGGACCACCGTCACCGGCTTCGACTTCTCCGACATCACCTACCACCGGGCAGCGAACGCCGGCGTCGTGCGGGTCGCGTTCGACCGCCCCGACGTCCGCAATGCCTTCCGCCCGCAGACCGTCGACGAGCTGCTGACCGCGCTGGACCACGCCCGGCTGAGCACCGATGTCGGCTGCGTCCTGCTTACCGGCAACGGACCGTCCACCAAGGACGGTGGCTGGGCGTTCTGCTCCGGTGGGGACCAACGGGTGCGCGGCAAGGCCGGCTACGAGTACGGCGGGGACGCGCTCGGCGGCATGCCCGCACGCAGCGGGGGGCGGCTGCACATCCTCGAGGTCCAACGGCTGATCCGCACGATGCCCAAGATCGTGATCTGCGTGGTGCCCGGGTGGGCGGCCGGCGGCGGGCACAGCCTGCACGTGGTCTGCGACCTGACGATCGCCTCCGCCGAGCACGCCCGCTTCAAGCAGACCGACTCCGACGTGGGCAGCTTCGACGGCGGCTACGGCTCGGCGTACCTCGCCCGACAGGTCGGCCAGAAGTTCGCCCGGGAGATCTTCTTCCTCGGCTCGACATACGACGCGGCCGATGCCCACCGCATGGGCATGGTCAATGCCGTCGTGCGGCACGCGGAGCTGGAGCGTACGGCGCTGGACTGGGGCCGGCGGATCATGACCAAGAGCCCGACCGCGCAGCGGATGCTGAAGTTCGCGCTCAACGCCGTGGACGATGGGATCGCCGGACAGCAGGTCTTCGCCGGCGAGGCCACTCGGCTGGCGTACATGACCGACGAGGCGGCCGAGGGCCGTGACTCGTTCCTGGACAAGCGCCCGCCCGACTGGTCGGCGTACCCTTGGCACGCGTGAGCCCGTGCTACGCTGGTCTCGTGTAGCACGGGAGGAGTGACGTGGCCAACTTAACGCTGGTGATCGACGACGAGGTGCTCAAGCGCGCCCGCATTCGCGCCTTGGAACAGGGCACGTCGGTTAATGCGATGGTCCGCGACTACCTGGCCGGGATCGCCGGCGAGTCCGACGCGCGGCAGGCGATGATCGAGTTCCTGGCCATCGTCAAGGCGGCCGGCGCCGGAAGTGGCGAAGGCGGCCGCTCCTGGACCCGCGACGAGCTGTATGACATCGACTAGGTCCTTCGTCGACACGAACGTCTTCGTCTACGCCGCCGATGTCGTCTCCACCGACGTTGCAAAGCGCGACGTCGCCTCAGGCCTGCTTGCTGAAGAAGGTGGGTTGGTGGTCAGCACCCAGGTTCTGCAGGAGTTCTACATCGTGGTGACCCGAAAGCTCCGACCCGCGATGTCTGCCGAGGAAGCCGCCGAATCCGTCCAGCGGATGACCCGGCTCGAGGTCGTCCTCTTGGACGTCCCGCTCGTCCGGCAAGCCATCGATACCAGCAGAGCCGCGACGATCTCACTCTGGGACGCGCTCGTGGTGGAGGCTGCCCGTTACGCCAAGTGCGAACGGATTCTTACCGAGGACCTGTCGCACGGCCAGACGATCCGCGGGATCGCCGTGCACAACCCGTTCCACCAGCTGTCATCGGGAAGCTGAGGCGCGCAGCTCCAGCAGCTGCGCCAGCACCCCGGCCGCCTCCTCCGGCGTATCGACCCGGTATGCCGCAAGCGTCGCGCCCGGCCCGACCTTGACGCCGACGTCCAGCGAGCTCAGCCGGGCGAAGGCGTCCTCGTCGGTCACGTCGTCTCCTAGGAACAGGACCGCGTCGGCCGACACCGACGATCGCAGAGTCGCCAACGCCGAGCCCTTGTCGGCGGGTACGACGGCGACCTCGACAATCTCCTTGCCGTGAGTGATCCGCAGCTCGGGCCAGCAGGCCAGCCGCTGCTCGAGTTCGGCGGTGGCCGCGGCCGCGTCAGGACGGGTCGCCCGGCGTAGATGCAGCACGGCATTGACCGGCTTGCGCTCGGCCATCACCCCGGCGTACCGGCTGGCGACGTCCTGCATCGCCTCGGTCACACCGGCCAGTACGCCGGCCCGCTCCGCGTCGAAGCCGGCCACCTGCCCAGGCGACCACTCCGCCCCGTGGCTGCCGACCAGCCGGGCCGGCGCTCCCAGTCCTGACAGCGCCCCGAGTTCGCTCAGAGCGCGTCCCGAGATGAGCGCCACGAAGGTGTCCGGCAACGCGCTGAGCAGCCGCAGCACCTCGATCGCCGTCGGCAGCGGGCGGGCCGCGGCCGGGTCGTCGACGATCGGGGCGAGTACGCCGTCGTAGTCGCTGGCAACGAGCAGCCGCTGGGCCCGGGCGATCCCGTGCAGTGCGGCGGACAGCTCAGTCATGAGGTCGGCTCCGGGAGCGCACCACAGGAGCGGACTGGACGGAGCCGACCGGGGGTCACAGTCATGAGGTCGGCTCCGTCCGGGAGCACACCACAGGAGCGGACTGGACGGAGCCGACCGGGGTCACAGTCATGAGGTCGGCTCGGACCCCAGCGCGGCGAAGAAGGACTCCGCCCAATGGTCGAGGTCGTATTTGCGCACCGTGCGCCGCATCGCCCGCATCCGTCGGGCGGCCGCCGCGGGGCTTATTGCCAACGCGTCCCGCAGCGCCGCTTTCACCCCAGTGATGTCGTGCGGGTTGACCAGAAAGGCGTGCCGCAGCTCAGCGGCGGCACCGGCGAACTCCGACAGCACGAGCGCACCGCCGAGATCGCCGCGGGCCGCGACGTACTCCTTGGCCACCAGGTTCATCCCGTCCCGGTACGGCGTGACCGCCATGACGTCAGCGGCCCGATAGAGCGCTGCCAGCTCCTCCTTGGGCATCGACTGGTGCAGGTAGTGCACCGCCGGACCGCCGATCCCGCCGTAGTCACCGTTGATGTGCCCGACGGTGCGCTCGATCTCCTCGCGCATGGTGACGTAGTGCTCGATCCGTTCCCGGCTGGGCGTGGCGACCTGCACCAGCACGGTCTCCGGTGCGGTGATGGAACCGTCCTGCAGCAGTTCCTCAAAGGCGCGCAGCCGGACCCCGATTCCCTTGGTGTAGTCCAACCGGTCAACGCCCAGGATGATCTTTTCCGGCGAGCCCAGTTCGTTCCGGATCGCGCTGGCCCGCTCGACGACCTCGGGGGAGGACGCCAGCCGGTCGAAGGCGGCGGTGTCGATGGAGATCGGGAACGACGCAGCGCGCACCGCGCGGCCGTCGTAGTCCACCGAGCTTCCGGACGGACGCAGCTTCAGGAGGTGCCGGGTCAGTTGCAGGAAGTTGTGCGCACCCATCGGCCGCTGGAAGCCGATCAGGTCGGCACCGAGCAGGCCCTCGACGATCTGCCGACGCCAGGGCAGCTGCATGAACAACTCCATCGGCGGAAACGGGATGTGCAGAAAGAAACCGATCCGCAGGTCCGGCCGCGACTTGCGCAGCATCGCCGGTACCAGCTGCAGCTGGTAGTCGTGCACCCAGACCGTCGCTTCCGGCGCAGCGGCAGCTGAGGCTGCCTCGGCGAACCGGGCGTTGATGGTGACGTAGGCGTCCCACCAGGACCGGTGGAACGCCGGGGGCTGAACGACGTCGTGATACAGCGGCCACAGGGAGGCGTTGCAGAAGCCCTCGTAGTAGCGGTCCAGCTCCTCAGTCGACAGCGTGATCGGGACCAGGTGCAGCCCCTCGTTGTCGAACTCCGCCGGCGCGTCACCCGCGGCGCCCGACCAGCCCAACCAGGCACCGCTGCGCTGCCGCATGAACGGCTCCAGGGCGCTCACCAGGCCGCCGGGACTGCGCTGCCAGCGCGTGCTGCCGTCCGGATCGGTGACCTGGTCCACGGGGAGCCGGTTGGCCACGATGACGACCGAACTACGGGTAGAGCTTTCCGCGGGCACGCCCGAGACCGCCGTCCCTTCCGATGTATGTGCACCCAGCCTAACGGCCGTCTCCCGGACCGCAGGCGCGCGAACCGGGAGCGGTCAACTAGGCGGTGCTTCATGATCGTCAGGCCCTAGTGGCGTGCCTCGAACCACTATGGCCTGACGATCATGGGCGGAGCACAGTCGCTACCGCCGGGTGGGGGGCTTGCCCTGCTCGAGTGCGGCCTCGGCGGCGACGCGGTCGTAGGCGCACGACGATTCCAGGGACTGCGCGGTCGGTGGCGCCGACGTCTGCGCCGGATCCTCCGTCGGCGGCGCGGACGTGGCGCTGGGCGAGGTCGTAGAACCGGACGAAGATGGCTCCGGCGACGGATCAGGCGGTTCCAGCGCCTGGCGGACGGTCTCCCGAATCAGGTCGTAATCGGCGTACGCCGGGGTGATCACCGAGTTGTCGAACACGACGCTCGAGGTCCGAGCGTCCTTGATCCGCAGCGAGAGGTCGACAAAGGCCGGCAGCAGATCCTGCGGGATGTCGGTGCTGAGAATGTCCTTCGTGGTCGCGGCCAGCTCCTGGTACTGGCTGAGCACGGTGACCGGGTCGGCCTGGTCGATGACCGCGTTGACGACGCAGCGCTGCCGTGCCATCCGGTCGTAATCCGAGGAGCCGTAGCGGCCGCGGGCGAACCACAGCGTCTCGAAACCGTTGAGGTGACGATCCGGGCCGGGCTCCAGATAGTCGTCCGGGCGCTGCCCCAAGCTGTCGACGCCGCCGATCGGGATCCAGCTGTTGATGTTGACGTCGACACCGCCGAGGGCGCCGGCGAGCTGCCTGAAGCCCTCCAGGTTGACGAGCATGTAGTAGTCGACGTTCAGCCCCAGCGCCTCGCCGACCCCCAGTTTGAGCGCGTCCGCGCCGAGGTCGTCGGTCGGGCCGAGGATGTCGGGATACACCGCCGGGACAGTTCCGTAGACGGCATTGAGCAGCGCCTCACCACCGCCCACCTCGAAACCGTCGGGATAGACCTCACGCAACGGGCCGGGCGGAAACGGCAGGTTTTCCAGGTTCCGCGGCAGGCTGAACAGCACCGTGTCACCGGATTCGGTGTCGATGCTGGCCAGGATGACGGTGTCGGTCCGCACGCCTTCTCGACCAACGGCGCCGTCACCGCCGAGCAGCAGCAGGTTGACCCTCGCCTGACCCGCCCAGGGATCGGCCGCGCTGACGTCGTCCGGGGTCGTCGCGCTCTGCTTGTCCACCGCGAAGACGGTGGAGATCAGATCGTGCTGGACAAAGGCGTAACGAGACGCGACGACCGTGGGAAGCACCACGGCCAGGCACAGCAGCGAGACCACGGCGGCGCTGATGCCCCGCTGCCTGGGGTTGCTCCGCAGCGGCCGGACGGCGCCGTAGCCGCTCACGACGATCACCGCCCAGATCAGGGCGAGCACCGGCAGCGCCAGTCCGAGCAGCATCAGCGCGTCTGGGCTGACGGCCAGGTGCAGCGCCGTACGCTGCCCCGCTGTCGCCAACCAGATCAGGACCCCCAGTCCGAGCAGGGTCAGCGTCAGCAGGGCCGTCCCCAGCCGTCGGCGGCCGGCGGCAAGGAACGCTACCCCCGGAACAACGGCGCCCGCGGCAGTCAGCAGCAGGGAGAGGGAGAACGTGGCGCCGCCCAAACCGATCGGCGGTTCATCCTGGCGGTGCCACGCCGGTTCGGCCCGGCGCCGCTCCGCGCGGGTGGGGTACGGACGGGGCTGCGGATCGGTCGTGATTTCCGCTGGCCCGTCGGACTCATGTCCTTCCTGACCGTGGCCGTTCACACTGTCCAGCGTATCCGTCCGCGTGCGGGTCAGCCCGCGATGGCCGCGCCGCCGGCCAGACCTACGAGCGCCGCGGCCAATCCCGCCACCAGACTGGCGACGACGTACAGCAGCGCGAGCAGCCGCTCCCGACTCTCGGTCAGCACGACTGTGTCGAATCCGAACGCGCTGTACGTCGTCAGCGCCCCGCACAGCCCGACACCGAGCAGGGCCTGCCACTGGGGTGGGGCCAGCAACCCGACCAGCAGGCCAAGGACGAGCGACCCGGCCACATTGACGAGCAGGGTGCCCCACGGGAGGGACGAGCGCACCCGTGCCCGGACCGCCCGCTCGACGAGGTACCGCAGCGGGGCGCCGATCGCCGCGCCGAGTGCGACCAGCGCAACCGTCACGGCGCACCCCCGCGTCGGCGGTTTTCCAGCCAGGCCGTCCGTAGTCGGCGGTGCGCTGACCAGCGGCTCAGCACCAGGCCGGCCTCGACCGCCACCAGCGCCGCGACCACCGTCGCGAGCAGGTAGCCCAGCGCCGTTGCCGTCTCGCCCCCGAGAGCCAAGGTCACCGCCTCGACCGTGTACGTCGAGAACGTGGTGAAGCCGCCGAGCAGACCGACTGCCATGAACGGCCGCAGCAGCGGGTGGGCGGCCGGCTGGCACAGCACCCCGGCCAGAGCGCCGATCAGCAGGCAGCCAACCACGTTGACCAGAAATGTGCCGAGGGGGAACCCACGCTCGCCGGCCGGCAGCAGCACATCGACGCCGTAGCGGCCGACCGCCCCGATCGCAGCACCGATCGCGATCACCGTCAGTACCGGCCACTTGGCCGGTTGGACGGCCTCCGGCGCGGCGTCCCGTGGCAGCTGCGCGGTCTCCACTCGCCTACCCTAGGCGGGGGGAGCACGCCCTATCGTGGCAGCGTGCGCCACACCGATCCCGCCGCGGTGGTCGAGGAGATCGCCGCTCCGGGGGTGTGCTCCCGGATGCGGGCGTGCCCATGACTGCGACCCCGCACGCCCCGCACGCCTCCGTCCAGTCCGCTCCGGTCGGGTGCTCCCGGACGGAGGCGAGCTCATGACTGCGCTGGCCGACGTCCTCCACGGACCGACCGGAGCGCAGATCGTGGCGTTCTTCGACTTCGACGGGACTCTTGTCGACGGCTACTCCGGCGACGACGTCTGGGACCGGCTGCGCCGCGGGCAGCTCGGTCCGGTCGAGTTCCTCCGGTCAGCGGTCGCCGGCATCGACTACCGGACGCGCGCCGCCGAAGGGACCCGGCTGTTCCCGCAGACGGTGCGGGCCTGGCAGGACCTCGTGGACCTCGGTGAGCGGCTGTTCCGATCGGCCATCGCCGGCCGGGTCTATCCGGAAGCCCGCGAACTCGTGGCCACGCACCGAGAGATGGGACACACCGTCGTACTGGCGTCCTCGGCGACGCGATACCAGGCCGCCACGCTGGCGCGCGACCTGGACCTGGACCACGTGCTCTGCTCGGCGATCGCCGTCGAGGATGGCGTGGTCACCGGCCGGGTGAGCGGCCCGATCCTGTGGGGCGAGGGCAAGGCCGCGGCGGTCCGGGCGTACGCCGTCGAACACGACATCGATCTGGCCGGGTGCTACGGCTACGGCAACGGCGACGAGGCCGTCCCGTTCTTGAGCGCGGTCGGTCATCCGCGTCCGCTCAATCCCGGCATGGGGCTGGCGAGGATCGCCGCAGAGCGCGGCTGGCCGGTTCGGCAGCTGCGCGGGCGCAGCCGGCCAACCGTCCTGGAGATCGCCCGAACCGGTGCGGCGATCGGAGCGATCGGAGCGACGCTCGCGGTCGGCGCGGGCATCGGCGCGCTGAACGGGAACCGCCGGCAGACAGCGAATCTGGTCTCCTCGATCGGGCCCCAAACGGCACTGGCCGTGGCCGGGATCGACTTCGACGTCACCGGAGAGGAGCACCTGTGGTCACACCGGCCGGCGGTGTTCATCTTCAACCACCAGAGTGTGTTGGACGTCGTCATCCTTGGCCGGCTGCTCCGGCGCGACGTCACTGGCGTGGTGAAGATGGAGGCCGCCCGCGATCCGATCTTCGCTCCGATCGGCAAGCTGCTCGACGTCGCCTACGTCGACCGGGGCAACCGGGAGCAGGCCCGGGCCGCGCTGGAGCCGGTCAGGCAACGCCTCGCCGCCGGGATCTCCGTCGCCATCGCCCCCGAGGGAACCCGCTCGGTGACACCACGACTGGGTGCGTTCAAGAAGGGCGCCTTTCACATCGCGATGCAGGCCGGCGTACCGCTGGTTCCGATCGTCATCCGCAATGCCGGGGACCTGATGTGGAAGCGGTCGCTGATCGTCCGGTCCGGCACGCTGCACGTCGTCGCATTGCCGCCGGTGCCGACCCACGGTTGGACGGTCGAGACGCTCGACGAGCGTGTCACCGAGATCCGCCAGCAGTTCGTGCACACCCTGGCCGCCGAATGACGTCGGGCGTTTTCAAGCGCCACCTCACGAGAGGCAACAAGGGGCCCCGTGGCTGTCGCCACGAGGCCCCTTGTCAACAGCTGGTCGGTTACGCCCTGGGCGCCATCACCAACCCATGCCCGGGCAGCTCCAGGATCTCTGCCCGTTCACCGGGGAGGTTGCGGGTGTGCCACAGCATGACCGCCTTCTCGCCACCGATGGCTACATCGCCGAAGTAGCTGAAGCTGGCCGCCGCGCGAATCCGCAGCCCGTTGAAACCGACCGACAGGATCGCCGGCAGGTCCGGGTCGAGGGTGTCGCGGAAGGTCAGCCCCGGCGTGATGGCGTTGTAGGACATCGTCTCCGCCGC
>JACCTY010000043.1 GCA_013812145.1 Geodermatophilaceae bacterium
CCGGGTCGTAGCCGGCCGCGCCGGCGTAGAGGGTGAAGAACGACGCGGTGTTCCAGTACGTCAGCAGTACCTTGCGCACGATGTCGTCCAGCGCGGCGTGCGATATCCGCCGGGCCGACCACGGGGAGCCGCTCGTGGCCATGAACCAGCGCACCGCGTCCGCGCCGTGCCGGTCCATCAGCGGCAGCGGTTCGAGGATGTTGCCCAGGTGCTTGCTCATCTTCCGGCCGTCCTCGGCCAGGATGTGCCCGAGGCAGAGCACCGTCTCGTACGACGAGCGCCCGTACACCACGGTGGGCACGACCATCATGGTGTAGAACCAGCCGCGGGTCTGATCGATGGCCTCGCAGATGAACTGCCCCGGGAACGCCGCCTGGAAGATGTCGTTGTTCCGGTGCGGTGCCCCCCACTGGGCGAAGGACATCGAGCCGGCGTCGTACCACGCGTCGATGACCTGCGGCACCCGGTTCGCCGGTTGCCCGCAGGTCGGGCACGGCAGCGTGACCTCGTCGATGTACGGCCGGTGCGGGTCCACAGTGGACACGTCCGCGCCGACCAGCGCAGACAGTTCGGCGAGCGACCCGACGCAGGTGTCATGTCCGTCGGGGCAGCGCCAGATCGGCAGCGGCGTACCCCAGTACCGGTCGCGGGACAGCGCCCAGTCGACGTTGTTGTCGAGCCAATCGCCGTACCGCCCGTACTTGATGTTGGCCGGGTGCCAGTCAGTTTTCTCGTTCTCGGCGAGCAACTGGCCCTTGACAGCGGTGGTCCGGATGTACCAGGACGGCAGCGCGTAGTACATCAGCGCCGTGTGGCAGCGCCAGCAGTGCGGGTAGGAGTGCTCGTAGTCCTCGGACCGGAACAGCAGTCCACGGTTGCGCAGATCATTGACTAGCGCCGCGTCAGCGGTCTTGAAGAAGACGCCGCCCACCACGGCTACCTCGTCGGCGAACCGCCCGTCCCTGCCGATCGGGTTGACCACGGGCATCCCGTACTCGCGGGTGGCGGCGAGGTCGTCGGCGCCGAACGCGGGGGACTGGTGTACGAGCCCTGTGCCGTCAGCGGTCGTGACATAGGTCGCGGTGATGACGTAGTGGGCCGCCGGGATGTCGACGAGGTCGAACGGCCGTTCGTACGACGTCCGCTCCAGCTCCTGGCCGCTCAGCCGAGCCAGCACCTCCGCCTCCGGGCCGAGGACCCGCTCGAGCAGCGGCTCGGCCACCACGAAAGTCCCGTCAGCGGTCCGCGCGACGGCGTATGTCACCTCGGGGTGGACAGCGACCGCGGTGTTGGACACCAACGTCCACGGGGTCGTGGTCCAGATCAGCAGGTCGGCCCGGCCGGCCCACTCTCCGCCGGTGATCGGGAAGCGGACGTAGATCGACGGGTCGACGACCGTCTCGTAGCCCTGCGCGACCTCGTGGTCGGACAGGCCGGTGCCGCAGCGGGGGCAGTACGGCGCGACGCGATGGTCCTCGACGAGCAGGCCCTTGTCGAAGATGACCTTGAGCGACCACCAGACGCTCTCGACGTAGGCCGGATCCATTGTCCAGTAGGCCTCGGACATGTCGACCCAGAAGCCCATCCGCTCGGTCAACGTCGCCCACTCGTCGACGTGCCGGTGCACCGACTCCCGACACTTGGCGTTGAACTCGGCGATGCCGTATGCCTCGATGTCCTTCTTGCCGGTGAAGCCGAGTTCGGTCTCAACCGCCAGCTCGACCGGCAGGCCGTGGCAGTCCCAGCCGGCGCGGCGAGGGACGTGGTAGCCCTTCATCGTGCGGAAGCGGGGGAAGACGTCCTTGAACGTGCGCGCCTCGATGTGATGGACACCCGGCCGGCCGTTCGCGGTGGGCGGCCCCTCGTAGAAGATCCAGGCCGGCCGTCCGGCCGAGGACTCGAGGCTGCGCTGGAAGAGCTTGCCCTCCCGCCAGCGCTCGAGCACCTGGTGATCCAGAGCCGGCAGATCGACCTGGGCGGGCAGCGGGCTGAACGGTCCCGGCATCTCGGTGGGCTCCCTCGTCGGCGTACGGCTTCGACGAAGGGACGACCGCCCAGGCCTCGGGCGACCGTGGTACCACCCTTCTTGGGCGTTCGCCTGCTTGCCCCTGGCGCACACCCCACTCTTTGTCCTGCATGCCGGTTCTACTGGGGACCGCTGAGTGGATCCGCGGTCCTGTTCTTCCGGCGGCTCAAGGTGATGTGCACGCCGGCCAGGCCCCCGGGCTCACACCGTCCCCGGGTCGCTACGGGCTGCGTCCGGCGCGACGTGTCCCGTCAGCGCCGAGTGCGATGCTACCCGTCCGCCGTGTTGGGCAGCGACCGACATACCAACAGGTGCCGCGACGGCTGGAGGGTGATGTGGCGTGAGACTTGTGCAGCCGACCGCAGCGCAGCCGGTGCCGCCACGATGACCCGGCAGTGAGCCCGGCACTGCCACCGCAGGTCGTGGTAACCGTGTCAGAATCCTGGCCGTGGACGTCGACCTCGACCCCGTCCGCCGCATCGTGGCCCAGGAGGACGGGCTGGCTACCGTCACCGTCGTGCGCGGCGACGGCACCCCGCACTCCTCGCTCGTCAACGCGGGCGTGCTGGACCATCCGACGAGCGGGCGCCCGGTCGTCGCGTACGTCACCTACGGCGCCGTGAAGCTGCGACACCTGGCCAGCCGCCCCGCCACATCGATCCTGTGGCGTGCGGGCTGGCGCTGGGTGGCCGTCGACGGGACGAGCGAACTCCTCGGGCCCGATGACACCGACGCGGAGGAACTGCGCATGCTCCTGCGCACGATCTTTTCCGCGGCCGGCGGCACCCACGACGACTGGGAGAGCTACGACCGCGTCATGCGGGCGGAATGCCGGGTAGCGGTGCTCGTGGCGCCGACCCGAGTGTACGGAAGCGGATAGCCCCGGCCGGCCGCCAGTCGATGAGATCCTCGGTGGAAGAATTCCTCCGCCGGTCACCGCCGTCCGACCGAATCGTTGGTCAGGTCGAAGAGTGGCCTTCGTCGTACGGAACAATGCCGCCCATGTGCGGGCGCCGGTGACCGAGAGTCTCGCGCTGGCCCTGCTGATCGGGGCATTGGTGGTGCTTGCCAGTGCGCTCGCGGTCCGCGTATCCACCCGTCTCGGCCTGCCAAGCCTGCTGGTCTATCTCGGGCTCGGCGTGCTCCTCGGCGAGTCCGTCATCGGCCTGCAGTTCGAAGACGCCGAGTTGACCCGGGTACTGGGCATCTGCGCGCTGGTCGTCATCCTGGCCGAGGGCGGGTTGACTACCCGCTGGGTCGCCGTCCGCGACGCGGTACCGCGCACTGTGGTGCTCTCGACAGTCGGCGTCGCCGTCAGCATCGCGGTGACCGGTGCCGTCGCCGTACTGGCCCTCGACACGTCGTGGCGGATCGGCCTGCTGCTGGGGGCGGTAGTGAGTTCGACCGACGCCGCCGCGGTGTTCTCCACGCTGCGCGGTCTCGGCCTGCCGCGGCGGGTGACCGCCACCCTCGAACTGGAGTCGGGGCTCAACGACGCACCGGTAGTGATCGTGGTCGTCCTGCTGTCCAGCGACGCCGTGGTGTCCCTGCCCCAGGCCGGCCTGTTGCTGGTCTACGAGCTGGTGATCGGGGCCATCATCGGGATCGGCACCGGACTTGCCGGCGCCTGGGTGTTGCGGCGCAGCGCCCTGCCCGCCTCCGGTCTCTACCCGCTCGCGACCGTCGCCTTTTGCGTGCTCGCCTACGCCGGCGCGGATGTCGCTCATGCCTCCGGCTTCCTGGCGGTGTACGTCGCCGGACTCGTGCTGGGCAACTCCCGGCTGCCGCACCGTCGGGCGACGCTCGGGTTCGCCGAGGGTTTGGCCTGGTTGTCGCAGATCGGACTGTTCGTCCTGCTCGGACTGCTGGTCAGTCCGCCGCGACTGCTGGAAGTGCTGGTGCCGGCCGTCGTGATCGGGCTGGGGCTGCTGTTGCTGGCTCGACCCCTGTCCGTCGTGGTGTCCCTGTTGCCGTTTCGTGCGCCGCTGCGCGAGCAGGCCTTTGTGTCGTGGGCGGGGCTGCGCGGCGCCGTCCCGATCGTGTTCGCCACGATCCCGGTGACCGAGGCGGTGCCCGGCGCGCTGCAGATCTTCGACATCGTCTTCGTGCTCGTCGTCGTCTTCACCCTGGTCCAGGGCACCACGCTGCCCGCCGTGGCGCGTCTGCTCCGTGTCACCGGAGGGATCGAGACCCGCGAGGTCGAGGTGGAGTCCGCTCCGTTGGAGGAACTCGGGGCGGACCTCCTGCAGGTCCGAGTTCCCACGGCATCCCGCCTGCACGGCGTCTACGTGTCCGAGCTGCGGTTACCCGAGGACGCGGCTGTCACTCTCGTCGTACGCGAAGGCAGGTCGTTCGTGCCGAGCCCCACCACCCGCATCCTGCGCGGCGACGAGCTGCTCGTGGTGGCCACGAGCGATGTCCGGGAGCGCACTGAGCTGCGGTTGCGCGCGGTCAGCCGGGCCGGCCGGCTGGCCAGCTGGCGCGGGGAGGACGGCAGCGCCCGCGCCGAAGCGGACCCGGGCTAGTGGCGTCGGCCGCATCATCTCTCCGGGCCAATTCTGCGCCGATCTTGGTCTAGACAACGTCTCAGCGGCCGCCAGACGTTGATCGGACCAAGATCGGCGGTTTCAAGGCGCGACGTGCGGGGGATGCCGGTGGGTTGCGTTGTGCCGGATGGCGCGGATACGTATGGTGAGCGCCTTCCGGGGAAAGGACGGCGACAGTGCCGAAGAACGCGGCTGCGGCCACCAAGGCAAAGGCGGCGCCCGCGAAGAAGACTGCCGCTACCGCAAAGGTCGTCCCAGCGAAGAAGGCAGCCCCGGCCAACAAGAGCGCCGCCGCGTCGAAGAGGTCTCCCTCGACGAAGTCGGCGGCTGCGGCCAAGAGCCCAACGCCGACGAAAACCGCGTCTAAGACCGCGTCGAAGGCCGCGTCAGAGACCGCTGCCAAGACCGCATCGAAGGCTGCCCCAGCGAGGAGTTCCAGCGCAGCAGACACCAAGGGCCTGGCAAAGAAGGCCGCGAGCCGGGCTCCGGAGGGATGGACCGCGCGCGAGCTGGCCGCCGTACGCCGGGACCTGGAAGGTCAGCTCACCCAGATGCGGACGGACTACGAGCAGACCCTGCGGGCCATCGACGAGTTGCAGGCGCAGGCCAGCGATAGTGCGGGTGACGACCAGGCAGACGCCGGCAGCAAGACGTTCGAGCGCGAGCACGAGATGTCGCTGGCGAGGAACCGGGCGGATCTGATCAGCCAGCTGGAGCACGCGGTGGAACGCATCGACGAGGGCCGCTACGGCTTGTGTGAGAGTTGTGGCAAGCCGATCGCAAAGGCGCGGCTGCAGGCCTTCCCCGGCGCGACCCTCTGCGTGGCATGCAAACAGCGTGAGGAGCGTCGCTGAGCTCGACCACACCCGCTCGCCAGCCGGCGCCGATGGGACACTGTGTGAATGGGTGAGCCGGCCAACCGCGATACCGAGCCGCCCATTGCCGTCGGCGGTCGCGCCCGCGCAGACGAGCCTCTGACCCGACCGACCGGATTACGGCGCGGGTGGCTGCTCGTCCTGGTCGGGCTCGCGGTCCTGATCCTCGACATCCTCAGCAAGCTGATCGTGGTCGCGACGCTGTCCGACCGCGAGCCGCTGCGCCTGCTCGGTGGGCTGCTCTATCTCACCGAGGCGCGGAACACCGGAGCGGCGTTCTCCTTCGCCAAGGGGGCGACCATCGTGTTCACCGTGATCGCGATGGTCGTCATCGCGATCATCCTCCGTACGGCGCTGCGGATCAGGTCGACCGGCTGGGCGATTGCGCTGGGCCTCATCCTCGGCGGCGCGGGTGGAAACCTGACCGACCGGCTGCTGCGCTCTCCTGGGCCGTTTCGCGGGGCGGTCATCGACTTCCTGAGCGTGCTGGACCCGTTCGGTCGAGTCTGGCCGATCTTCAACCTCGCGGACTCGGCGATCGTGTGCGGCGGCGCGGTTGCCGTCGTCATGGCGATGCGCGGGGTCGATCTGGACGGAACCCGGAGCGGACGTGGCGCCAACCCGTGACGAAGTCATTCACGCAGCCGTGACGAGGTCGTTGCCGGTCCCGGAGGGCCTGGATGGGTTGCGGGTGGATGCGGCGCTCGCCCGCCTGTTCGGCGTGTCCCGGACCAGTGCCGTCGGCCTGATCGAGGGCGGCGACGTTCTGGTCGACGGGGGAGTGCCGATCAAGTCCGACCGGGTCAGTTCCGGCGCCTGGCTGCAGGTGACCCTGCCCCTGCGCGCCGCACCGTCGTCGATCGAGCCGGTCTCCGTCGACGGCCTGCGGATTGTGTACGCCGACGCCGACCTGGTCGTCGTGGACAAGCCGGTCGGCGTCGCTGCCCATCCCAGCCCAGGATGGACCGGGCCGACCGTCGTACAAGGGGTTGCCGCGATGGGACAGCTGCTGTCCACGAGCGGCGCGGCCGAGCGGCAGGGCGTCGTCCACCGCCTGGACGCCGGTACGACGGGGCTCATGGTGTTGGCGAAGTCCGAGCATGCCTACGGCGTACTCAAGGACGCCTTCCGGGAGCGGCGGGTGGATAAGGGCTACCACGCGCTGGTCCAGGGGCATCCAGATCCGAGCAGCGGCACGGTTGACGCCCCTATCGACCGGCACCCGAGCGCGGACTGGCGCTTCGCCGTCGTGGCCGGGGGACGGCCGAGCGTGACCCACTACGAGACGCTGGAGGCGTTCCGGGCGGTGAGCCTGCTCGACATCCGGCTGGAAACCGGTCGCACGCACCAGATCCGGGTGCACATGGCGGCCCTCCGGCACCCCTGCGTCGGAGACCTCACCTACGGCGCAGACCCCACGCTGGCCCAGCGGTTGGGGCTGGGCCGGCAGTGGCTGCACGCCCAGCGGCTCGGCTTCGCCCATCCCGGCGACAGGCGGCCGATGGTTTTCCAGAGCCCCTACCCGCCGGACCTGTCGCTGGCAGTGGCCCGGGTGAGCGGGTGATCCCGGCGATCGACGGGCTGGGCGCGTTCGGTCCGGCCGCGGTGGCGGCGTGTCTGATCGTGGCCTACCTGATCGTGGGCGAGCCGGTCGTGGGCCGCGTCCTGCACCGTCGCTTCGAGGCCGCTCTCGGCCATGACCCGGACGCACGGATCTGGCTCTACCAGCGGCTGCTCGTCCTCGAGTGGGGGCTCGCCGTACTGGTCGGCGGTGTCGTGCTGCTGGCGCCGTCGGTCGGATGGACGGAGCTCGGGCTGCGGCTGCCCGACCGGGCCCCCAACGCGGTGGCCATCGTGCTGGCGGTGCTCGTCATCGTCTTCTTGGTGATGTCCACTCGGGCGGTACGACGTCCGACCGATGCGGCGCGACTGGCGGGGGCCGCGCCGCAGGCAATCATCGCGCTGGTGCCGCGGACCCCGGTGGAACGGCGGTGGTTCGGGCTGGTGGCGCTGACCGCGGGCGTATCCGAGGAACTGCTCTACCGCGGCTTCCTGCTCGCCGTCGTGCTGGCGATCGCGCCGGACATCCCCGACCTCGGGCTGGTCGTTCTCGGGGGGGTGGCCTTCGGCCTGGCCCACCTCTACCAGGGGCGCGGCGGTGTCGTCACCACGTCCGTGCTCGGCGCGCTCTTGACCTTCTTGTACGTCGGGACCGGCACCCTGCTGGTGCCGATGCTCGTGCACGCGGCCATCGACCTGCGCATCCTGTGGGTACCGGTGAGGGTGCTGCCCCCGGACGGACCGGACCGGTGAGGCGTCGGCCGGCAACCGACGACGACAGCACGGCCCTGGTCGCCCTGATCGGCGGCTGCTACGCCGAGTACCCGGGCTGCGTGCTCGACCTGCCCGGCATCGACGGGTGGCTGCTCGCGCCGGCCTCGGCGTATGCCGGCGCCGGGCGGCTGTGGGTGGTTGAGCTTGACGGCGTCGTGGTGGCCTGCGTGGGGCACAAGCCGACGAAGCCGGGCCGGGTCGAGCTGAAGAGCCTGTACGTCGCCGCGACGGCCCGCCGCTGCGGCCTCGGGGCTGGGCTCGTCAGCGTTGTGGAGGAAGCCGCGCGAGCGGCCGGCGCGAGCGTGGTCGAACTGTGGAGCGACACCCGGTTCGCCGACGCGCACCGACTGTACGAGCGGCTGGGCTACCGGCGCGGCAAGCACACCCGGCAACTGCACGATCCCTCCGATACCACGGAGTACTTCTACGACAGGCGGCTCGCCTGACCCGATGTCGGTGGTCGGGTGTTGCATGATGGGGCCCCCGGCGACAGGGGTTCTCAGAGGTGAGCAGGAGGCAGGCCGCGGTGACCAGCACGGGGCAGGACGGGCAGTTCGTCCACCTGCACGTGCACACCGAGTACTCGATGCTCGACGGCGCGGCGAAGCTCCCCTCGTTGATGGCCGAGACCGCGCGATTGGGCATGCCCGCGGTGGCGATGACCGACCACGGCAACGTGTTCGGGGCCTACGACTTCTACAAGCAGGCCCTGGCAGTGGGGGTCAAGCCGATCATCGGCATGGAGGGCTATTACACCCCGGGCAGCCGGTTCGACCGCTCGCCGTACGACTTCGGCAGCCTGGTGGTCGACGAGGACGGCGAGGGCGCCTCGACCAAGGGCAAGGCCGCATACACGCACATGACGCTGCTCGCGGAGTCGACCGCGGGGATGCACAACCTGTTCCGGCTCTCGTCCCTGGCCTCGCTCGAGGGGCAGTACCGTAAGCCGCGCTTCGACCGGGAGCTGCTGGAGCGCTACGGCGCCGGACTGATCGCGACCACCGGTTGCCTGTCCGGCGAGGTCAACATGTGGCTGCGCGGGGGAAACTTCGACCGGGCCAGGACCGCCGCGGCGGACTTCCAGGACATCCTCGGCCGGGACAATTTCTTCTGCGAGTTGATGGACCACGGGCTGGACATCGAGCGGCGAACCCGCAGCGACCTGCTGCGGATCGCCGCGGATCTGCGGATGCCGCTGCTGGCCACGAACGACCTGCACTACACCCACCAGCAGGAGTCCACCGCGCACGACGCCTTGCTGTGCCTCCAGACCGGCGCCAAGCTCAGCGACACCAAGCGGTTCCGGTTCAACGGCGACGGCTACTACCTGAAGTCACCGGAGCAGATGCGGGCGCTGTTCGCTGAGCACCCCGACGCCTGCGACAACACGTTGGCTGTCGCCGATCGCTGCGAGGTGGGATTCACCGAGGGCGCGGACCTGATGCCGCGCTTCGACGTACCGGCCGGGGAGTCGCAGGAATCCTGGCTGGTCAAGCAGGTCGAAATCGGCCTGCAGGGGCGTTACCCGGCCGGGGTCCCTGCCGACGTGCGGGCGCGGGCGGACTTCGAGGTGTCGGTGATCGTCCAGATGGGCTTTCCGGCGTACTTCCTCGTCGTCGCGGACTTCATCCGTTACGCCAGGGACAACGGGATCCGGGTCGGCCCCGGCCGGGGGTCGGCGGCCGGGTCGATGATCGCCTACGCGCTGCGCATCACCGACCTGGACCCGATACAGCACGGCCTGCTCTTCGAGCGTTTCCTCAATCCGGCGCGGATCTCGATGCCGGACATCGACATCGACTTCGACGAGCGTCGCCGCGGGGACGTCATCCGTTACGTCACCGCCAAGTACGGCGAGGAGCGGGTCGCGCAGATCGTCACGTACGGGACGATCAAGGCCAAGGCGGCGATCAAGGACGCCGCGAGGGTGCTGGACCGGCCCTACGCCCTCGGCGATCAGCTGACCAAGCTGTTGCCGCCGGCGGTCATGGGCAAGGACATGCCGCTGGCCGGGGTGTTCACCCCCGAGCACCCACGCTACAAGGAGGCCGGTGAGCTGCGGGCCCGCTACGAGTCCGACCCGGACGCGAAGATCGTGGTGGACACCGCGCGCGACCTGGAAGGTCTCAAACGGCAGTGGGGCGTCCACGCAGCCGGTGTGATCCTCGGCAGTACGCCGTTGATGGATGTCATCCCGGTGATGCGGCGGGAGGCCGACGGGGCGGTGATCACCCAGTTCGACTTCCCGACCTGCGAGGCGCTCGGCCTGCTGAAGATGGACTTTCTCGGGCTGCGCAACCTGACGATCCTGGACGACGCGCTGGCCAATATCGAGGCCAACCGCGGCGAGACCGTCGACCTCGATGCGGTCGGGTTCACCGACGCGGCGACGTACGAACTGCTCGCCCGAGGCGACAGCCTCGGGGTCTTCCAGCTCGACGGCGGCCCGGTGCGCAACCTGCTCCGCTCGCTGCGGCCGGACTGCTTCGACGACATCACCGCGATCCTCGCGCTGTACCGGCCGGGGCCGATGGGTACCAACGCGCACAACGACTACGCCGACCGCAAGAACGCCCGCAAGCCGGCCGAGTCGATCCACCCCGAGTTCACCGAGCCGCTGGCCGATATCCTGGACGAGACCTACGGGCTGATCGTCTACCAGGAGCAGGTCATGGCGATCGCGCAGCGGGTGGCCGGCTACTCGATGGGCCAGGCCGACCTGCTCCGTCGGGCCATGGGCAAGAAGAAAAAGGAGATCCTGGACAAGGAGTTCGTGCCGTTCTCCGACGGGATGAACGGGCGCGGCTACTCGGACTCGGCCGTGACCAAGCTGTGGAACACGCTGGTTCCGTTCTGTGACTACGGGTTCAACAAGTCGCACGGCGCGGGGTACGCGCTGGTGTCGTACTGGACGGCGTACCTCAAAGCCAACTATCCGGCCGAGTACATGGCCGCGCTGCTGACGTCCATGAAGGACGACAAGGACAAGATGGCGGTCTACCTGGGTGAGTGCCGGCGGATGGGGATAAAGGTGCTGCCGCCGGACGTCAACGAATCCGCGGCCGACTTCACCCCCACCGGGACCGACATCCGCTTCGGCTTGGGTGCCGTGCGCAACGTCGGGCGCAACGTCGTCGTATCGATTGCCCGCAGCCGCACCGATCGCGGCCGGTTCACCGACTTCTTCGACTTCCTGCGCAAGGCCGAGCAGGTCACCTGCAACAAGAAGGTGATCGAGTCGCTGATCAAGGCCGGTGCGTTCGATTCGCTGGGGCAGGCCCGCCGCGGGCTGACCGCGATCCACAACCAGGCGGTGGATGCCGTCGTGGGACTCAAGCGGCAGGAGGCGATCGGCCAGTTCGACCTGTTCGGGGTCGACGCCGGCACCGAGTCCGGCGCCGAGCTGTCCTTTGACGTGACGATCCCGGCCGGGGAGTGGGACAAGCGCGACCTGCTCAGCTACGAGCGGGACATGCTCGGCCTGTACGTCTCCGACCACCCGCTGCTCGGCCTGGAGCACGTGCTCGCCCAGCACGCGGACTGCTCGATCGCCACCTTGCACGGCGAGGGCATGGAGGAGGGCGAGCAGGTCACGGTCGCCGGCATCCTGTGCAACGTCGTGCGCAAGACGACCAAGACCGGCGCCGCGTGGGCCTCGGCGACGCTCGAGGATCTCGAGGGCAGCGTCGAGATGATGGTCTTCCCCGCGGTCTACGCCCAGGTCGGCATCCATATCGCCGAGGACGCGATAGTCACGGTCAAGGGCCGGCTGTCGCTGCGCGATGAGTCGCTGAGCCTGTTCGTCAGCGACGTGACGCTGCCGGACCTGTCCGTGGGTCCGCGCGGCCCGGTCGTCGTCCAGCTCCCGGCCGCCCGGTGTACCCCGCCGGTGGTGGACCGGCTCAAGGAGGTGCTCGGCACCCACCCGGGGACGACGGAGGTGCACCTGCGGCTGCTCAACGGCAATCGGACGACGATGCTCCGGCTCTCCGACGGGCTGCGGGTGAACGCCACGACGGCGCTGATGGGCGATCTCAAGGCGCTGCTCGGCCCGAACTCGATCGGCGCCTGAGGATGCCGGGCACGGCTCTCGTCCTCGGCGGGGGAGGAATCACCGGCATCGCGTGGGAGATCGGCTTGCTGGCGGGCTTGACCGCAGAGGGCGTCGACCTGACGACCGCCGACGTCGTCATCGGGACCTCGGCGGGGTCGGTGGTCGGCGCGCAGGTCGCGTCCGGCACGTCGATCGAGGACCTGTACGCCGCGCAGCTCGCCGGGTACGGCGTCGAGGTGGCCGCCCACATTGGGTGGGCGCTGCTGTTGCGCTACGGCCTGACGCTGCTCCGCTCCCGCGACCCGCAGCGGTACCGGGTGCGGATCGGGCGGTTGGCGCTCCGCGCGAAGACGGTGTCGCCGGAGCAGCGGCTGGCGGTGATCGCTTCCAGGCTGCCGTCGCCGAACTGGCCGGAGCGCGCCCTGAGGGTCACTGCGGTGGACGCCGCAAGCGGTGAGTTCCAGGTCTTCGACCGCAGCAGCGGCGTACCGCTGGTCGATGCTGTCGCTGCCAGCTGCGCCGTACCCGGCGTCTATCCGCCGATCACGATCGGCTCCGGCCGGTACGTGGACGGAGGGGTGCGGTCGGCGACGAACGCCGACCTGGCCGACGGCTACGAGCGGGTCGTCATCCTGGCACCGATGACGACCGGATTGGGCCCGCTCATCGGGGTGCACGCCCACGTCGAGCAACTTCGCCCGAGATCTCAGGTCGTGGCAGTCTCCCCGGACGCCGCGGCTGTCGCCGCCATCGGTCGCAACGCGCTTGATCCCGCGCGGCGCGTTCCGGCTGCCGAGGCGGGGCGGGCGCAGGCGCAGTCCGCTGTCGGGGAGGTACGTGCGGTTTGGCAATGAGGGTGGTGGTGCTGGCCGACACGCATGCGCCTCGGCGCTGGCGGGGCTGCCCGCCACAGGTGGCCGCGCAGCTTGCCGGGGCCGATCTGATCCTGCACGCCGGCGACGTGTGCACCGCCGACGTCCTGGACGATCTCGCGACCTTCGCGCCGGTGCGGGTGGTGCTGGGCAACAACGACGGTCCGGACGTCGCCGCGTGGGGCGCGCCGGAGTCTGTTCTGCTGGAGCTGGACGGTGTGCAGGTGGCGATGATCCACGACAGCGGCCCCAAGGTCGGTCGCCATCGGCGGATGCGGCGGCGGTTTCCGGGCGCAGATCTCGTGCTGTTCGGGCACTCCCACATACCGCTCGACGAGATCGGCGACGGCCTCCGGTTGTTCAATCCCGGCTCGCCTACCGATCGGCGCCGTCAGCCGCACGGCACTATTGGCGTGTTGGAGATCGGCACCGGCTCGCTGCTCCGAGCCGAGATTCGGGCCGTCACCTGAGCGCGCGGCGGAACTCAAGGGTGGAGCGCCGGGAGTCAGGCGCCGCCGGCGTTGGCGAAGACGGCCGCGAGGGCGTCCCACCGGGCGATCTCACAGCCGTTCCCTCGGCTGAAGGTGCTGTTGAGCTGCTTGCCGGCGAGCGTGCCGGTCACGGTGGCGGTCTGCGGTCCGCCGTAGATCTCGGTGCACGCCTGATTCGGGTTCGGTGGACTGAACGCCGTAGCGCCGGCGGCGGCGAGGCCGGCGCAGGCTCCGGCTGGATCAGGATGGTCACCGCCGGCCGGTTCACAGCTGAGGGTGTACGTCGTGACGTTGCCGCCGCCATCGTCGACGGTGATTGTGAGCTGTGCGGGGAGTGCGTCTCCGGCCGGCGCCGGGGTCGTGCCTGGTGACGGCTGCTGCCCGCTCTCATTCGAAGTCGCGTCGTCCGGCCCCGTCCCGCCGATAGCGGGCTGGCCGCTGCCGTCGTTGCCGCCTCCGCCGGCGTCAGAGCCTGGGGCGGCGCACCCGCTCAGCGCGACTGCGCTGAAAACTGCGGCTGCCAGGACGGTACGAGACACGCGGCGCATCAGGACTCTCCTTCATCGGTGTCACTAGATGCGACGCAGAGTAAGCCGCCACAGTTCCCTCGGCGGGGGGAGCAACTGGAACACTGACGGAGTGACTCCAGGCAGCGAATCCTTTCCGCCCGCCGGCCAGCCCGTCGGTCGAGAAGCAACCGCAGCGCCGCCGGCCGCAGTGCAGTCGGCCGCCGTGCCGCCGGGGGCGGTGCCGGCTGCTCCGTGGCACCAGGGCCTGCGTCCCGCCGCGGGTGAGGCCGCGGCAGCAGCCCGACTGGCGCTCGTACTGCTGCTCGCCGGCATCCCACTGGGAGTCCTCTGGTGGGCGGTAGCCCCCCGGCGCGAGTACGAGGTGGCCGAGGAGGGCGCCTTCGCGATCGTGCCCGAGTCGGAAGCGGCAGTTGGCAGTGACGGCTGGTTCATGCTGCTCACCGGGGTAGTCGCGCTGGCAGCGGCCGCTGTTGCCTGGCGGCGGACGGCGCAGCGCGGGCCGCTCATGGCCGTGGGCCTCGCTCTTGGCATGCTGCTGTGCGGACTGCTGACGTGGCAGGCCGGCGCACTGCTCGGTCCCCGCCCCTCGGCTGCCGCGCTGGAGGAGATCGGAGCGGTCGTGCTGGGACCGCTGGGGCTGCGGGCATACGGCGTGCTGCTGGTGGCGCCGTTCCTCGCCGTGGCCGGCTACCTGCTGGCGGTGTGCTTCACCCAGCGAGATGACCTGCGGGTGGCGGGCACCAGACCCGCCGACGCCGTGGCGCCGGACCCGCCAGCGGCGGGCGGCGCACCCGGTTCAGTTGGCTGACCGCGGGACGCTCAACTCGATCAGCGGTACCGGCACCGCGTGCAGCCGGCGCACGATCGTGGACTCCCGGCGCAGCAACCGGGCCTGTAGCTGCAACCGTCGGACGGTCGAGGACTCCGTGAGCAGCTCCTGCCGGTCCTCCAGACTCAGGAGGGCCGCCGAGGCGACCAGGTAGGACAGCACCGTCGGGTCGTCGGGCAGATCGAGGGCTTCGGTCTCGCCGCCCTGCAAGCCGCAGACGTCGCCCGCGTAGCCGGTGAACAGCTTGCCCACGCGGGCGGCCAGCAGTTCGGCCTCCTCCGGGGATTCCTCGTCGTCGCCGTCGAGCCAGCGCACCGATCCGGTCAGGTAGGGCTGCGTGGAGTCGTCGACGTGCAAGAGTTCGAAGCGTTCCGCTCCGACCCCGATGACGTCGTACCGGCCGTCGGGGTGCGGGTTGATCCGGCGGACCAGCGCCGTACACCCGACGGTGTGCAACGCCTCGGCCTTGCCCTCGCCGACCTCCCAGCCCTGCCGGATCGCGACGACCCCGAAGCGACGCGGCTCGCCCTCCGGCAGGTCCAGGAGGTCGCGAACCAGGCTGCGGTAGCGGGGCTCGAAGATGTGCAGTGGCAGCAGCACACCAGGAAAGAGCACCGTCGAACCGAGCGGAAAGAGCGGGATGGTGTCCGGCACGGCCTCGACCCTACGGCGGTCCGCGGCCGCCTGGGTCTGCGTACGCTGGACGGTGCCCTGACCGCGACCCGAGACTCGCCGCCCGAGGATTGCGCCATGCTCCAGCTCATCGACCTGCGTGGCCGCAACCTGACCAGGCAGGCGCTGCGAGAGATCTTGCCGCGAGCGGCCACCGACGTGGACGCCGCGGTGCGCACGGTGGGTCCGCTGTGCGAGGACGTTCGGCTCCGCGGCGAGCCGGCCGTCCGGGAGATCACCGCCCGGTTGGACCGGGTCGAGATCGACCGGCTGCGGGTTTCGACCGACCGCCTGCGGGCAGCGCTGAGCGCCCTGAACACGTCGGTGCGGGCGGCGCTGGAGGAAGCGATCGCGCGGGTCCGACGGGTGCACGAGCAGCAGCGCCGCGCGGACGTGACGACGCAGGTCGTGCCGGGCGGCACCGTCAGTCAGTGGTGGCGGCCGGTCGGCCGGGTCGGTCTGTACGTCCCAGGCGGCCTGGCCGTCTACCCGTCCAGCGTCGTCATGAACGTCGTACCGGCGCAGATCGCCGGCGTCGCTTCGCTGGCCGTGGCCTCGCCGCCCCAACGGGAGTACGCCGGGGACCCGCATCCGGCCATCCTCGCTGCGTGCGCGCTGCTCGGGGTCGAGGAGGTCTACCGGGTCGGGGGAGCGCAGGCGATCGCGATGTTCGCCTACGGCGCGGGCGAGTGCGAGCCGGTCGATCTCGTCACCGGTCCGGGCAACGTCTATGTCACTGCGGCCAAGCGGTTGATGCGCGGTGTGGTCGGCATCGACGCCGAGGCGGGCACCACTGAGATCGCGGTGCTCGCCGACGACAGCGCGGACCCGCGCCACGTCGCCGCCGACCTGATCAGCCAGGCCGAACACGATCCGGGTGCGGCCTCGGTCCTGGTGACCGACAGCGAACCGCTGCTCGCCGCGGTCGAGTCGGAGCTGGCGGTGCAGGTGCAGCTGACCAAGCACACGGAGCGGATCCGCACCGCGTTGACCGGGCCGCAATCCGGTGCCGTCCTCGTCGCTGACGTCGAGCACGGCCTGCAGGTGGTGGACGCCTACGCCGCCGAGCACCTGGAGATCCAGACCCGGGACGCCCGCTCCGTCGCGGGCCGGGTCCGCAACGCCGGTGCGATCTTCGTCGGGGCACACTCGCCGGTCTCCCTCGGCGACTACTGCGCCGGGTCCAACCACGTGCTGCCCACCGGCGGCTGCGCCCGGCACTCCTCCGGGCTGTCGGTGCAGACGTTTCTGCGCGGCATCGGTGTCGTCGAGTACGACGAGGCTGCGCTGCGGGTGGCCGGGCCGCATGTGCTCGCCTTGAGCGAGGCCGAGGACCTGCCGGCGCACGGCGCCGCGGTGACCGCCCGGCTGTGACGGGCCTTCCGGTACGGCCGGATCTGCGCGGTGCGACGCCGTACGGCGCCCCACAGCTGGATGTGGCTGTCCGGCTGAACACGAACGAGAACAGCCACCCGCTGCCCGCGGAGCTCGTCGCCGCCATCGCGGCGGCAGTGGGCACGGCTGCCGCGGGGCTGAACCGGTATCCCGACCGCGAGGCGGTGGCCCTGCGTACCGACCTGGCGGGCTACCTCGGCCACGGCCTGCGGGTGGAGCAGCTCTGGGCGGCGAACGGGTCCAATGAGGTGATCCAGCAACTGCTCCAGGCCTTTGGCGGCCCAGGACGCAGCGCGCTGGGCTTCACCCCGACGTACTCCATGCATCCGATCATCAGCGCCGGCACCGGTACGGCGTTCGTCGACGGCCGCCGCGAGGCGGACTTCGCGCTCACCGCCGCCCATGCCGCGGACCAGATTCGGCGGCACGAGCCGGACGTGCTCTTCCTCTGCTCCCCGAACAACCCCACGGGTACGGCGTTGGGTCTCGATGTCATCGCCGCGGCGTACGACGCCACGGGAGGGATGGTGATCGTCGACGAGGCGTACGCCGAGTTCGCCCGGTCGGGCACTCCGAGCGCGCTGACGTTGCTGCCGGGCCGCCCGCGGCTGGTGGTGACCCGGACGATGTCCAAGGCGTTCGGCATGGCCGGGCTGCGGCTCGGCTACCTGGCCGGGGATCCGGCGGTCGTCGATGCCGTTCGGCTGGTGCGGCTGCCGTACCACCTGTCGACGTTGACTCAGGTCTCCGCTCGGGTCGCCCTGACCCACGCACCGGCACTGCTGGAGACCGTGGCCGCCGTCAAGGCGCAGCGGGACCGGATCGTGGTCGCTCTGCCGGCGTACGGGCTGACCCCGGTGCCGTCGGATGCGAACTTCGTGCTCTTCGGCGGCATGGACGACTCGACGCGGATGTGGCATGAACTCCTCGAGCGCGGCGTCTTGATCCGGGACGTCGGACTGCCCGGCTGGCTCCGCGTGACGGTGGGAACGGAGCCGGAGACCTCCGCGTTTCTCAGCGCCGTCTCTGAACTGCGTCCTCCTACGCGGTAGCGTCCGCCGCGGCGCGAGGACCCGGTACCCATAGTGGGATACCGGGCCCTCGGACAGCGGGTGCTCAGGCCTTGGCCTGCATTGCCTCCCTGGCGGGGTTGGCCTGCTCGGCGGCCTTGGGGTCTTTCTCGTTCTGCTTCGCGCGGACGCCTGACTCGACCTTGTCGCCGAGGTTCTTGTCCACGTTGCGCCAGTACTCGAAGGCGCGCTGCAGGACCGGCTCGGACACGGCGTTGAGCAGGTGGCCGACGATGTTCTTGACCAACCGCTCACGCGCAGCGTCGTCCAGCACCTCCCGGACCATGGTGCCGGCCTGGCCCCAGTCGTCATCCTCGGCGTGCTGCACGTACGCCGCCCGCTGAATCTCACCGTCCGCGTACCACCCCGCCGGTTCGCCGTACCGCGCGGTGTCGGCCTTGGGGCCGCCGTAGCTGTTCGGGGCGTAGACGGGGTCCGAGACGTTGTTCACCCGCATCGCGCCGTCCTTGCTGTAGCTGTTAGCGGGCGACTTGGGGGCATTGACCGGGATCTGCTGATAGTTCACACCCATGCGGGCGCGGTGGGCATCGGCATAGGAGAAGAGCCTGGCCAGCAACATCTTGTCCGGGCTGGGGCCGATACCGGGGACGAGGTTGTTGGGCTGGAAGGCCGCTTGCTCGATCTCGGTGTGGTAGTCGGTCGGGTTGCGGTCCAAGGTCATCCGCCCGACGTCGATGAGCGGGTAGTCCCCGTGCGGCCACACCTTCGTCAGGTCGAACGCGTTGAACCGGTAGTCCTTGGCGTCCTCGAACTGCATGATCTGCATCTTCAGCGTCCAGCTCGGGAATTCGCCGTCCCGGATGTGCTCGTACAGATCGCGGGTGTGATAGTCCGTGTCGACCGCGGCCATCTGGTCACCCTCGTCCTGGGTGAAGAACTCGATGCCCTGGTCGGTCTTGAAGTGGTACTTCACCCAGAACTTCTCGCCCTGCGCGTTGACCCACATGTAGGTGTGGGAGCTGTAGCCGTTCATGTGCCGCCAGCTGCGCGGGATCCCGCGGTCTCCCATCAGCCAGGTGACCTGGTGGGCGGATTCCGGCGACAGGGTCCAGAAGTCCCACTGCATGTCGTGGTCGCGCAGGTGATTGTCGGCCCGGCGCTTCTGGGAGCGGATGAAGTGCTGGAACTTCATCGGGTCCTTGACGAAGAAGACCGGGGTGTTGTTCCCGACCATGTCGTAGTTGCCCTCGGACGTGTAGAACTTGAGGGCGAAGCCGCGCGGGTCGCGCCAGGTGTCAGGGCTACCCCGCTCACCGGCGACGGTGGAGAATCGGACTAGCATTTCGGTCCTGGTGCCCGGCTGAAAAACCGCGGCTTTGGTGT
>JACCTY010000047.1 GCA_013812145.1 Geodermatophilaceae bacterium
GTGGCGATGACGAAGATGTCCTGGCTGATGGCGAACGCCCCGATCACGCCATCGAAGCTGAACGACGCGTCGAGGACCTCCAGATAGAGGAACAGGAAGAACGCCGCTTTGCCGGTCGCCACCACGAGCGGCGTCGGTCCGCCGCCGGCCGAGCCCTTGGCCACCGGGTCCGGCGCGTCCTTTTCCCCGGCGGCGAGAATGCCCTGCGACTCGAAGAGCGCCCCCAGGCCGTTGACCACGATGTAGGTGACGGCTCCGAGCAGACCGGCGACCAGGACAGTTTGAGCGAACTCGTTGGCCCAGGTCTCCGCGGCAACGATCAGCAGGACGACTGCGATGACGACGGACAGCTGGTCGAGCTTGCCGATCTTGGCCAGCGGACGTTCCAACCAGCTCAGCCAGGTGACCTCGCGCTCCTCCAGGATGAAGTCGAGGAACAGGATGAGAAGGAACATCCCCCCGAAGGCGGCAATGGCGGGATAGGCCTCCTCCAGCAAGAAGGCATAAGTCCCCGGCTCGTCGACCGGGCCGCCGGCCAAAGCCAGCGTCACGACGTCGATCGGGTTGAGCGACGCGGTAATCCCGACGAGCACGAGGGGAAAGACCAACCGCATGCCGAACACGGCGATCGCGATACCGACGGTCAGGAAGATCTTCTGCCACAGCGGGCTCATGCGCACCAGCACGGTGGCGTTGATGACCGCGTTGTCGAAGGACAGCGACACCTCGAGCACGATGAGGATGGCGACGATCAGCAGCACCTCTGGGCCACCGAGCCACAGCGCAGCGGCCAGCGCCAACGCGGTCAGCCCGAATGACCAACCGAAAATCCTGAGAACCACACGCTGTCTTTCCGTGAGAGGGCGCCCGGCTGCCTGGCCGGGCCTAGCGGGCTATCGCACTAGACGTTAACGCCAAAGTCTTGAGCGATGCCGCGCAGGCCGGAGGCATAGCCCTGCCCCACCGCGCGGAACTTCCACTCCTGACCGCTGCGGTACAGCTCACCGAAGATCATCGCGGTCTCCGTCGAGGCGTCCTCGGTGAGGTCGTAGCGCGCGAGTTCGGCGTTGTCGGCCTGGTTGACGACCCGGATGAAGGCGTTGCGGACCTGTCCGAAACTCTGCGACCGGGTGTCGGCGTCGTAGATGGACACCGGGAAGACGATCTTGTCGATGTCCTGCGGTACGACGCCGAGATCGACCTTGATCGCCTCGTCGTCGCCCTCGCCCTCACCGGTGAGGTTGTCCCCGGTGTGCTGGATCGATCCGTCCGGCGTGGCCAGGTTGTTGAAAAAGACGAAATGCTGGTCCGACAGCGCCTTTCCACTGGAGGCGAGCGCGATCGCGCTGGCGTCCAGGTCGAAGTCGGCACCGGTCGTGCTGCGCACGTCCCAGCCCAGGCCCACCATGACCGCACTGAGGCCCGCGGCCCCGGCCTCCTTGGTCAACGAGACGTTCCCGCCCTTGCTCAGGCTGACTCCCACGACATCCTCCACGCGTTCTGGGGCTGGCTGCCCACTGATACAACTGACCGCACGGCCTCGACTGTAGATGACTGGCCCAGAGCAGCACGCGCCCGATCATGCTCGGCGTTCTCGTGGCACAGTTGTCGGCGGGAACCCAAAGTGAGGGAAGGAAACCAACGATGGCCCTGTGGGATCAGCTCCGTCAGCGTTCGCAGGACATGAGCAGTCAGCTCAAGACCAAGGCGAACCAGTTCAAGAACAAAGACTTCAAGAACGGCACCATGGCGATGTGCGCGCTGATCGCCGCGTCGGACGGGAACATCGACCAGAGCGAGCGCGCCAAGGTCGCCGGCCTGATCACCAGCAACGACGTGCTGTCCATTTTCCCGGCTTCGGAGCTTCGTGAGACCTTCGACCACTACTGCAACAAGCTGACCTCGGACTACGACTTCGGCAAGGTCGAGGCGGTCCAGGCGATCGCCAAGCTCAAGCCGAAGCAGGACCAGGCGCGCGCAGTCATCCAGATCGGCATCATCATCGGTGGCGCCGACGGCAACTTCGACGAGAACGAGCGGGTTGCCGTCCGCGACGCCTGTTTCGCCGCCGGGATCGCTCCGGGCGAGTTCGATCTCTGACCGGCTTCGAAGCGCCGCCCGCCGATGAGCCACTACAAGAGCAACCTGCGGGACCTCACGTTCAACCTGTTCGAGGCCTTGCGCATCCAGGACTGGCTCGGCTCGGAGCCGTTCGCGCAGGTGGACACCGCGACCGCCCTGAGCGTGCTGTCGGAGTTCGAACGGCTGGCGACGGGTCCGCTCGCGGCGTCGTTCGTCGATGCCGATCGCAACCCACCGGCCTACGACCCGGCCACCAAGTCGGTCACCTTGCCGGAGTCGTTCAAGAAGAGCTGCCAGGCCTTTCTGGACGGTGAATGGCACCGGCTGGTCGTGCCCGAGCACCTCGGCGGCTACGGGGCACCGCCGACGCTGTTCTGGGCCTGCGCCGAGATGCTGCTCGGGGCGAACCCGGCGGTGTTCCTCTACATGTTCACCGGCCCCAGCTTCGCTGCGATCATCGACAGCCTCGGGACGCCGGAGCAGCAGCAGTTGGCCCGGACAGCGATCGACCGCCACTGGGGCGCCTCGATGATCCTCACCGAGCCCGATGCCGGTTCGGACGTCGGCGCCGGTCGCAGCCGCGCCGTGGCGCAGCCTGACGGCACCTGGCACATCGAGGGCGCGAAGCGGTTCATCACCTCCGGCGACTGGGACTACACCGAGAACATCTTGCACCTGGTGCTGGCCCGACCCGAGGGTGCCGCTCCGGGCACCAAGGGCTTGTCGCTGTTCATCGTCCCGAAGTTCCTCTTCAACGCGGAGACCGGCGAACTCGGTTCGCGTAACGGCGTCTTCGCCACGGGCATGGAATCGAAGATGGGCCTCAAGGCGTCGGCGACGTGCGACGTGGTGTTCGGCGAGAGCGAGCCGGCCGTCGGTTACCTTGTCGGTGATGTCCAACGCGGGATCGCGCAGATGTTCACGATCATCGAAGGCGCTCGAATGATGGTCGGCACCAAGGCCATCGCGACGCTGTCCACCGGCTACCTCAACGCCCTGGCGTACGCGAAGACCCGGGTCCAGGGCGCTGACCTGATCCGCTCCACCGACCCCAGCGCACCACGCGTCCCGATCATCAGGCACCCCGACGTACGCCGATCGTTGATGCTGCAGAAGTCCTACTCCGAGGGGATGCGGGCGCTGTATCTCTACACCGCCAGTTGGCAGGACCGCATCCGGCGAGCCGACGCCGACACCGGTGTCGACCTGGACCTCGCGAAGCGGATCAACGACCTGCTGCTGCCGATCGTCAAGGGATTCGGCTCCGAGCGGTCCTACGCCCTGCTCGGAGCAGAGTCGCTGCAGGTCATGGGCGGCTCGGGATATCTCACCGACTACCCAATCGAGCAGTACATCCGCGACAGCAAGATCGACACCCTCTACGAGGGCACCACCGCGATCCAGGGCATGGACCTGTTCTTCCGCAAGATCGTCAAGGACCAGGGGCGGGCGCTGACCGCGGTGTTCGCCCGGATTCAGGGTCTGCTCGACAACGAGGCGGGCGACGGCCGGCTCAAGGACGAGCGGGCGTTGCTCGCGACGGCATTGGGCGACGTTCAGGCGATGGTCGGCGCAATGGTCGGGCAGCTCACCAGCGCCCAGGACGACATGGCCAACGTCTACAAGGTGGGGCAGAACACGACCCGGCTGCTGCTGGCTCTCGGCGAGCTGCTCACCGGATGGCTGCTGCTGCGCCACGCAGAGCTCGCCTTGGCGGCGCTCGGTGCGGACACGTCCGCCAAGGACCGTGCGTTCTACGAGGGCAAGATCGCCTCGGCGCGGTTCTTCGCCACGCAGGTGCTGCCGAAGCTGTCCGCGGAACGCTCGCTGGTCGAGAACACCGACAACAGCCTGATGGAAATCGCCGAGCAGAGCTTCTAATCGTCGATCGCCGGCGCGACTGACAGACTAGGCCTGTGACCCGGACCCGCCGTGGTCACCAAGGAGGTCTCAACATGGGCGTCGGAATCTCGATTTTCCTGCTCGCTCTGGGCGCGATCCTCGCCTTTGCGATCGATAGTGACGTGGTCGATGGCATCAATCTCGGCATCGTCGGCTTTGTCCTGATGGCGGTGGGCGTCATCGGCATCATCATCTCGCTGGTGTTGATGAATCAGCGCAGCAACACGAGTCACCGGGTGGTCGAGGAGCGGCGCTACCGCGACGACGGCACCCTGTACTGAGCAGACCGGCCGGTCAGCCGCGCCGTCGTCGATGCCTACCCTGCGGTCATGATGGTGGCTCGGCGGTGGGTGCAGTTGGAGGGCGCGGTCAATGTCCGTGACGTCGGCGATCTCCAGACGACCGACGGCCGCAGGACGGCCAACGGGCTGCTGTTTCGTGGCGACAACCTGCAGTCCCTGACCGTCGTGGACATCCGCCGGCTGGTCGACGAGCTCAGGGTCCGGCTGGTCCTGGATCTGCGGACCGGCGTCGAGGTCCGATCCGAAGGCCCCGGCCCGCTGCATCAGCAGCCCGTGGAGCACCGGCACCTGTCGCTGTTCCCGGAGGCGGGCCAGACCACCGACGTCGTCGCCGACGACGTACTCCCGTGGGCCAGCGACGCTGCCCGAGCCCGGGACCGCAACACCGCCAACCCGGACGGTGCAGCCGGCTACTACCTCGGGTATCTCCGGGATCGTCCGGACAACATCGTCGCTGCGTTGCGGGCCATCGCCGAGCAGGAGGACGGCGCGGTGATCGTGCACTGCGCGGCCGGCAAGGACAGGACCGGTGTCGTCATTGCGCTGGCGCTCAGTGTGGCCGGCGTGGAGCGGCAGGCGATCATCGACGACTACGCGGCCAGCGCCGACGTTCTGCCGCAGATCGTCGCTCGACTCAAGTCCAGCCCGACGTACGCCGAGGATGTCGCCGGGCGCAGCTTGGACAGCCACCGGCCGATCGCGAAGACGATGGAACGCTTTCTCGCCGTGCTCGACGAGAAGTACGGCGACCCGCGGGGCTGGCTCGACCGGCACGGGTTCGGTGCCGGAGACCAAGAGGCGCTGCGCTGCCGGCTGGTCGCCTAGCGGCCTGTCCCGCTGCGCAGGATCAGCACTGAACCAGTGAGCGCCTGGTGCAGGCTCCTGCTGCCGATCATGACGATCTGTGGCCCGATTCGCCCGGTTTATCCGACCCTCGGGTTGGCCGAATCGTCATGATCGACGGGGGCAGGGGGCCGGAAAGAAGCGAACCCCGGTCAGCGAGGAGCGCTGCCGGGGTCCGGGTCGGGTGGCTTACCGGAAGATCTGCTCGCCGCGGTTGGCGATCGCGAGCAGCTCGTGGCGCATCGAGGGCGACGGCGCGCGCGCGATCGCCTGGTCAATCTCGCGTCGGCCACGGGCGATTCGGCGCCGCTGGCGCCACTTGGCGCTGAACGTACTCATGAAGCTCATCTCCTGTTGCTGTTTTGGACTGTACGCCTAAGATAACACGGCGGATCGCCAGATATTCCGATGTATCTTTGGTCCGTAGGCTCTCGGAACGCCGGCCCCGGTTGCTGCAGGTCTCGGTCGTTACAAGTCGCCAACCGAGCTGATACACCTGCGAGGTGTAAAGTGTGTGTATGAGTCGCACCAACGTTGACATCGACGACGTTCTGGTAGCCGAAGCGATGCGCAAGTACAACCTGCGCAGCAAGCGCGAAGCAGTCGACCTCGCCCTGCGCCGCCTCGTCGGACCGCGTCTCTCGCCGGCTTTCCTGGACAGCCTGGAAGGGATTGGCTGGGACGGCGACCTCGACGAGATGCGCGGCTCGAAGATCGACGAGCAGTGATGGATCTGATTGACAGCTCAGCCTGGATCGAATACCTGCGCGCCACGGGTTCCCCAGCTCACCAGGCCGTCCGCGATACTCTTCGGGAGCGTCCGTACGACGTCGTGACGACCGAGCCGGTGGTGATGGAGCTTCTTGCTGGTGCCGCCAACGCGACGGTGCTCGGTCAGCTTGACAAGCTGACCAGCGGACTGCGTCTGCTTGCCGTCGACGGAGCCAGCGACTTCCGTGACGCTGCCCTGGCGTACCGCGCGGTTCGTGCCCGCGGGAGGACTGTGCCGCGGTTGTTGGACTGCCTCATCGCGGCCGTCGCCGTCCGCACCGAGGCGCGGCTCGTCCACCGAGATCGGGACTTCGACATCCTCGCCGAGGCCCTACCGCAGCTCAGCGTCCGCTCGCTGGTGTGAGCCCCGCGTGAGGTCGCTTCACCGACGTCAGCCGGCTACCGTTGGCGTGGGAGGCGCCGGAGCAGCCCGACCCGGGCGGCGACCGGCCCTTCGCAGTGGACTACCGCCCGAACCGCGCCTGCTGACCTGGTCCGCCCGGGTCGACGACCTGGACGAGGCCGTTCGTTCTGCCCAGCAGCGCGGTATCCACCCAGGGCGCATCACACCGATGTCCCGCCGCGAGGATGGGACAGTGCTGACTGGCGGCTCGCGGTGCCGCCGGACGCTGGGGGGCTTTCACCCCGACGTGGCCAAGGTCGAGCCGGCGTTGCGGGTGGTGCTGCTCACACCGGCCGGCGAGGTGGAGCTGAGCTGACAGGCTGCATGCTCAGCACTGCCATGGCGGCGTTGTGACCGCCGATCCCGCTGACGCCGCCGCCGCGCAACGCCCCACCGGCGTTGGCGTGGACCAGCCTCGGTTCGTCCGTCTCCACGCCCCACCGGCCGACCTGGGACTCCTCGCCGGCATACGGCCAGGACAGGTCACCGTGGAAGATGTTGCCGCCGGTCATCCCGATCAAGTTCTCCAGATCCACCGGCGTGGCCGCCTGCAGGCACAGCTGACCGTCGGCGTCACGGGCCAGGCATTCCGACAGTGGCTCGGCCAGGACGGCGTCCAGCCCCTCGACGGCCAACCGAGCCGCCTCGGCACGCCGGGCGTCGTTGTCGCCGTCGAACAGCCCCACCGGCGTCTGCATCGCGAACAGCGTCAGCGTGTGATATCCCGCCTCCCGCTCGGCCGGGCCGAGGATCGAGGGGTCGGCGAGGGAGTGGCAGTAGACCTCGAACGGCAACGGATCCGGCAGCAGACCGGCCGCCGCGGCGGCGTACGCCGCATCCAGCTCTGACGCCGACTCGGCGACGTGCATCGTGCCGGCGAGCGCGACCGCGGGGTCGATGCCCGACCGGAACCTGGGCAGCCGGCGCAGCACCATGTTCACCTTGACCTGCGCCCCCACGGGCCGCGCAACGGCGCCGAGACCGCCGCGCAGCTGCGCCAGCACAGACGGCGCGACCCCCGACACGACCACCGAGGCACCGGTGATGTGCTCGACGCCCGACCCGTCCACCCAGCCGACCTCGCCGCCGGAGGCATCGAAAGCAACGTGCCCAGCTGTCGCGTCAACCTCGAGTTCGGCACCGAAACGCCGGGCGGCGGCCGCCATGGATGCGGTGACAGCACCCATTCCGCCGATCGGGACCCGCCACTGACCCGCTCCGTTTCCGATCAGGTGGTAGAGGAAACAGGCCGACGCCCGGCCGTCGTCGGCGTGCACGTCGGCGAACGTCCCCACGAGCCCATCGGTCAGGACGACACCTCCGACGACGTCGTCCTTGAACCACCGGCCTACCAGCTCGCCCAACGGAAGGTCCCGCAGCTCAGCGAGTACCGACGGGTCCCGCAGCCGGCTCGTCAGGTCGGCAATCCCCATCAGCGGCTCCAGCAGCGTGGGCGCCAGATCCTCGGCCAGTACGGCGATCCGCCCATAGAACTCGTGCCACGAGCCGTATTCGACGTCCGAGCCGGTCACCTCGGCGAATGACGCCCGGGTAGCCGACCCGTCCGGCCGCTCAACCAGCAAGCCCAGATCGCGACCGTCCCGAGCGAACGGCGTGTAGGACGCGAACGAACGGTCGGCCAGCCGCACCGACAGCCCGAGGTCGGTCACGATCTGGTCGGGCAGCAGGCTGACCAGATACGAGTACTTCGACAGCCGCACGTCGACGCCGGGAAACACGGCCTCGCTGACCGCTGCTCCGCCGACGTGGCCCAGCTGTTCCAGCACGAGCACCGAGCGCCCGGCCCTCGCCAGATAGGCCGCAGCCACCAGCCCGTTGTGGCCGCCTCCGACCACCACGACGTCGTACCTCGATTTCATCACCCCTCCTGCAGGTGCGGCGGTATCCCGCGGTAGGCCCGTCCGATCATCGTCACCCAGCGATGCACAGCGTCCTCGTTGGGGGCGAACGGCCCGGGGCGGAAGTGCGGCGAGGCCAGGCCGCGCTGCACCGACTCGCACGCCCGCCAGTCCTGGGAGTTGACCAGATCCCAGAACTCGACGGCGTACGACGGGTCGACGTCGGCGGACCCGAAGTACCAGGAGCACTCGACCCAGGTCCGATCCGGCGCGAGCGGGACCAGCCGGTGGGTCATCACATAGTCGGGGTGTAGCGACAGGAGCAGGTTCGGGACCAGGCCGAGGTACTCGACCCGGCCAACCGGCGCAGCTGGCAGCGGCGGTCCGGCGGACCGGCCGGAAAGCGACATCGTCTCCGAGCGCAGCTCCATCGACCCGCCCACCCAGGCGCCCGGGAGCGTGTAGTTCGCGCCGGACGCAGGTGGTGACACCCGGCACAGTTCCGGGTGGATCTGCGGGCAGTGGTAGCACTCGTGGTAGTTCTCGCAGACCACCTTCCAGTTGGCGGCGACGTCGTAGCTGTGCCGCGCCCGCAGGTGCAGCGACTCCGGTCGGTACGGCGCGAGGATCCCGGCCAGCGCACCGACGTGCCCGGTGAAGGGTGCGGCGTCGCCGGTGGCGTTCACGAAGACCCATCCGTGCCAGGTCTCACAGGGCAACTCCACCAACGGGTACTCCTCGGGGCGGAACGTCGCCACCTGCCGGAAACCCGGTGCTGCCCGCAGCGTGCCGTCCAGGCCGTAAACCCAGCAGTGATAGGGGCATCGGACGACCGTGCTGTCCGAGGAGCCCTCGAGCAGTTCGTGGCCGCGGTGCCGGCAGGTGTTCGCGAATGCGCGCACCTGCCCGCCGGCGAAAGTGAGCAGCACCGGGATGTCCCCGGCCAGCAGGGCCCGTTGAGTCACGCCGGCGGTGCCGAGTTCCTCGGCCCGGCCCAGGCAGGGCCAGGTGCCGGCAAACAGGTGCCGTAGCTCCCAGGCCAGTACGTCGTCGCCCGTGTAGGCAGCCGCTGGCAGCATCGTCGACAGACCGAACGCGCGTAGCGACCGGTCCAGAGCGTCCGGATCGACCGGCGCATTCACCGCAGTCCCCGCAGTACGTTGGCGCGATGGCCCGCCGGCGCGTCGACGTACGCCGCGAGGAGATCCTCGACGCCGCCGTCGGCGAGGTGACCCGTCGCGGCTTCGCGCGGACCCGGGTGGCCGATGTGGCCGAGACGCTCGGCGTGAGTACGGCGCTCGTCTTCTACCACTTCGACTCCAAGCAGCGACTGCTCGCCGCGGCGCTGGACCACGCGGTCGGCCGTGACCTCGACCGGCTGGCAGCCGCGATTTCCAGACCGGGCACGGACCTGGCCCGGCTGCGCCGCATTCTCTCGCTGTATGCCCCGCAGGGTTCGGCACCAGGATGGACGCTGTGGGTCGATGCGTGGGCCGAGGCGCTGCGCAATCCCGAACTGCGCACGCACTGCCGCACCCTCGACCGCCAGTGGACCGACGCGATCGCTGCGACGATCAACTCCGGCGTCGAGGCCGGCATGTTCGTCTGTCCCGATCCGGAGTCGACGGCGCGCCGAATCACCTCGCTCATGGACGGGCTGTCCGTGCAGGCGACCGTGCATCGCCGGCTCAGCCGGACCCAGCTCAGGACCTGGACGCGGGAGTACGCCGCCGCACAGCTCGCGGTGCACCCGGACGCGCTTGCCTGACACTAGACAGCCAGCCTCTCGTGCGGGGGCGCCTACTGACTCGCGAGTCAGTATGCCGGTCCGCACGACTATCCGGCCTGCACGCTGGGTAGGTTCGCTGACATGGACGATGACGGCTACGTCGAGCAGAGCTTCGACCGCGACACGAACTACCTGTCCGCGCGCATCACCGCGGACGGATCCTCGGATTGGCCCGTCGAGCCCGGTCGCTACCGGCTGGTCGTCGCCCGGGCCTGCCCCTGGGCGAACCGCGCGATCATCGTCCGGCGGCTCCTGGGCCTGGAGGAGGCGCTGTCCATGGGGATCTGCGGCCCGACTCACGATAAGGACAGCTGGACGTTCGACCTCGATCCCGGCGGCGTGGATCCGGTACTGGGCATCCCGCGGTTGAAGGACGCGTTCGAAAGGGCGGTCCCAGGCTATGAGCGTGGCATCACCGTGCCCGCAATCCTCGACGTGCCTTCCGGGGCGGTCGTGACGAACGACTTCCTGCAGATCACGCTGGACCTGTCGACGCAGTGGTCGGCGTTCCATCGCGAGGGCGCTCCAGAGCTGTATCCGGAGCAGCTGCGAGCGGAGATCGACGAGATCGCCGAGCTGGTGTACCGAGACGTCAACAACGGCGTCTACGAGGCGGGCTTCGCGGGGAGCCAGTCGGCGTACGACGCGGCGTACCGGAAGCTGTTCGACCGGCTGGACTGGCTGTCGGAGCGGCTGGCCGATCAGCGCTACCTGGTCGGCGACACGATCACCGAGGCAGACGTCCGGCTGTTCACGACCCTGGCGCGCTTCGATCCGGTCTACCACGGGCACTTCAAGTGCAACCGGCACAAGCTCGCCGAGCTGCCCGTGCTCTGGGCGTACGCGCGGGATCTGTTCCAGACACCCGGCTTCGGCGACACAACCGACTTCGTGCACATCAAGTCGCACTACTACGAGGTGCACACTGACATCAACCCGACCGGCATCGTGCCGCTGGGTCCGGACCTCACCGGCTGGGCAACGCCACATGGTCGCGAACAGCTCGGCGGGCGGCCGTTAGGCGACGGCACACCGCCCGGCCCGCCGCCGCCGAACGAGCGGGTGCCCGCCGACCACAATCCTCCGCTTGCCGCCTTACGTCCGTAGATCTGAGCGGTATGGCGCTCAACCGGCCGCGGCTAGGGTCGGCGCCGTGGACGTCCGGATTGCCATGTGGTCGGGGCCGCGTAACCTTTCCACGGCACTGATGCGGTCTTGGGGCAGCCGCCCCGACTGCCACGTCGTGGACGAGCCGTTCTACGCCTATTACCTGAGCCGCACCGGCGTGGACCATCCCGGTCGCGACGACGTACTGGCCGCCCAGCCCACCGACTGGCGCGATGTCGCCAAGATTCTCACGACGCAGCCGCTACCGGACGAGAAGACCGTGCTCTACCAGAAGCACATGACGCACCACGCTTTGCCTGAGATCGATCTGTCCACTATGGACGGTCTACGCCACGGGTTTCTGATCCGGGAACCAGCAGCGGTTCTGCGGTCCTACTCGAAGGTCCGCGGCCGTCCGTCGCTGGACGACCTCGGCTTCCCGCAGCAGCTGCGGCTGTTCGAGCGGTTCGGCGGACCGGTCGTCGATGCCGACGACCTGCTCCGGCAGCCGGCGATGATGCTCGCCCAACTCTGCGCGACGCTCCGTGTGCCTTTCGACCCGGCCATGCTGAGCTGGGCGCCGGGTCCCCGCCGGACCGACGGCGTGTGGGGCAGGCACTGGTACGACGGCGTATGGGGATCGACTGGTTTCGCGCCGCCACAACCGTCCACTGTGGATGTGCCGGACGAACTGCAGCCACTCGTGCGACTGTGCCGGCCGTACTACGAGACGATGGCCCACCATCGGCTCACTGTCTGAGGAGGCGTGGTGCTGCAGACCTTCGACGAGCGCAACCGCGACCTGATCGTCAATGTGGCCGGACGGCTGTCTCATCGCGACGAAGCCCGGGTCAGCCCGTTCGACTCGGTGGTCCAGGGTGGCGACGCGGTGTGGGAGGGCCTGCGCCTGTACGGCGGCCGCATCTTCCACCTGGATGAGCACCTGGCCCGGTTGCGCCGGTCGGCGCAGGCGCTGGCCTTCGCCGACATCCCGCCGTACGACGAGATCGTGGAGCAGGTCCGGCGCACGCTGGAGGCCAACGGCATGCGTGAAGACGTACACATCCGGTTGACCCTCACCCGTGGCGTCAAGAGCACGAGCGGGATGGACCCGCGGCTGAACACAACCGGACCGACGCTGATCGTGTTGGCCGAGTACAAGTCACCGGTGTATGACGCGGCCGGCATCAGGCTCGTAACCTCCAGCGTGCGGCGCTCACGGCCGGACTCGCTGGACCCGAAGATCCACCACAACAACCTGCTGACGTCGATCCTGGCCAAGATCGACGCGAACGTCGCCGGCGCTGACGACGCGCTGATGCTGGACGACCTCGGCTTCGTCGCGGAGACCAACGCCACCAACGTGTTTCTGGTCGCCGGCGGAACGGTGATTACGCCGACCACCCGCGCCTGTCCCGAAGGCATCACCCGCGCCGCCGTCCTGGATCTCTGTGCCACCGCCGGGATCGCGGCGGACGTCGGCGACTGCTCGCTGACCGACGTCTACACCGCTGACGAGGTGTTCGTCACCGGGACGATGGGCGGCCTCACGCCGGTCGTGGCGGTCGACGGACGCCGGATCGGCACCGGAGCACCCGGACCAGTCGCCCAAGGACTGACAGCTGCGTTCGCGGAGCTGACGGCGACCTCCGGCACGGCGATAGCTATCGGCTGAGCGGCGGCAGCGGATCGGCCAGCCCGGTGCCGACTGCTCCGGCCGCGGCTCCGACACCCAAGCCCCCGACGACAGACGCGGCGCATGGTCGGCCCGATCTCCGCAGCGTCGCCGCCGTCAGCAGCGCCAGGGTCCCACCCACCGGCAGGTCGGAGCGGCGCAGCCGCGTACTGCCGACCCGGACGGCCCACCAGAGCGACAGGGGTTTGCGGTGGGACTGGCGGGTGACGACGACTCCGGCAGCGAGGCCGAGCGCCGCGGCCGCGGCCGTTCTCATGCGCTCAGCTGTGGGACGCACCGAGCGACGTACCGGACACCTTGGCGTATCGGGATCATGGCGGCTCCTGGGCGGGGGAGATCATCGTAGGACGCCGCTCTGGGGGAACACAGCGGGCCGCAGACCTGCTAGAGAGGAGCAGACCCGACAGCACCGACAGAGGAGAGCCATGCCCAACGCATACGGATTCACTGAGTACGGCGGCCCGGAGGTGCAGGAGGTTCTGGACGTTCCGATGCCGTCGCCCGGCGCCGGCGAGGTGCTCGTGGCGGTGCGAGCCGCCGGGGTCAACCCGGTGGACTGGAAGATCCGGGCGGGCTACCTGGCCGAAGTCATGCCGCTCAACCTGCCCGCCGTCCTCGGACGCGAGGTGGCCGGCGTCGTTGCGGAGGTCGGGCAAGACGTCGACGCGTTTTCGGTGCACGACGAGATCCTGGGCACCGTCGCGCCCGGCTCCGGCGGGTACGCCGAATACACCTTGGTGACGGCGAGCACGGCGGCCAAGAAGCCGGTCCAGGTGTCGTTCACCGACGCCGCGGCGTTGCCGGTTGCCGGCGGCACGGCGTACGACGCCGTAGCGCAGCTGGAACTCGGTACGGGCCAGACCCTGCTGATCAACGGGATCGGAGGCGGGGTGGGCGTGGTTGCCGCGCAGCTTGCTCGGGACCGTGGCGTGTTCGTGATCGGCACCGGCAGCGAGGACAAGCGCGAGCTGGCCGAGTCGCTCGGGGCCACCCTGGTGACGTACGGCGACGCCCTCTCCCCCATCGCCGACCGGGTTCGCGAGATCATGCCGGACGGGGTCGACGCGATCCTCGACCTCGTCGGTGGCGACGCCCTGCGCTCGGTCGCCGATCTGGCGGTGGACCGCTCCCGCCTGCTGACGACCACAGACCCCGACGTCGTCGCCGAGCTCGGTGGCGTCGGTGTGGTCCGTGACGGCAGCGGGGCCGTGCTGGCCGAGATCGCGCAGCTCGTAGCCGACGGCAAGCTTGACCCGCACGTGGGCGACGTCGTCCCGCTGGAGCGCGCCGGGGAGGCGCTCGCCGGCGTCGAGGCGGGGCACACCCGCGGCAAGATCGTCATCGAGGTCGGCTGAGCGCCCTGGGCAGCCGTCTCGCCCGGGTTCGGCATGAGTGGCCGGTTGCCGCACAGCGCTGACCGTGTGTCAGACCGGCGGTTCGGCATGACACAGTAGGCCGTCATGGCCACCGTCTCGGCTGTCCGCCTCGCTCTGGCGACAGCCCTGCTGTTGGTTGGCTGCGACAGCGTCGTGGCGCCAGGCGAGGGCACGATCGCCCGCTCCGCCCCCACCGGAGCACCATCTACCGGCAGCCAGCCGACATCGACATCCGAACCACCGGGCACCTCCACCCCGACGGAGACCGACGACCCGTCGGAGCCCTCGACGCCCTCGACGCCCGCGACGACCTCGCCGGGCGGGACCGGCGACGCTGCGCTGGCCGCCGCTGTTGGCTTCCTGTTCGCTGCCGAAGTGAACGAGGGTGATCTGGCCGGGGCCTACGCACTGCTGTGTCCGGAAGACCAGGCCGAGGTGACACTGGAGGACTTCAGCGAGGACGCACCGGCACCGGGCACCTTGAGTTTCGAGCTGGGTGAGCAGCTTGGCCCGGGCGAGTTCGTCGGCACGATCACCTTCGAAGGCGAATCCGAAGACATCCTCGTCCGCAGTGACGATGCGGGCGGCTTCTGCCTGAGCGACGACACCTGACCTGCTGGATCAACCCGAGGATCTGGTCGGATCTTCGCAGAGATACTCCGTGGCGGCGTCCAGCAGCCATGCCACCAGGTAGCGGGCGAAGGACGAGCGGACCCAGATTCGATAGGTCGGGGCGTCGTCGGTCAGCGCGAACACCACCTGCGCCTTGGCCAGCATCGTCCGCGCGGACCGTCCCCGGCCGAATACCCGCGGGTGCAGGTCGATCGAGCAGCCATGGGCCAGTACGGCGGGGGCGCGCGGGCCACTGAGCTCCAGGACGGCGAAGCCGGCCGACACCTCGACCGCGGACAGCTCGCCGCCGCTGTCCCGGAGCCGGTGCACGAGCGGCGCCTCAAGCGTTCGCGGGCCGGTGGCCGCCGGCGCGTCGAGCAGCCACCACCCGGGTCCGAGCCAGACCGCGAGCTGCTGGCCGTCCCTCGATGTGTGGCCGGCGGCCGGCAGGTCGAAGCCGAGGGCGGACTCCACCGCGCCCGAGCCGTCCTGGTTGGTCGCGACCCGCAGCTCCACCAGGGTGCGCCCAGGCACGTCCCGCACTGCCACGGTCTGCGCCGAGCCGGCCGCCAGCGCGCCGGTCAGCGGACCTCGGCGAACTGCGAGCAGCCCCGGGTCAGCCGTCACGACGCACCCCGTCCGGGTCGTAGGGAACCGGGGACACCACCTGGACGGCGGTTGCATGGCCGTCGTCCACCGCGTCCAGCACCTCGCCGTGGCGGGAAGCGCCGGCGTCGAGCAGGGCCAGCGCGAACGGCGTACCCAGGGCGACGGAGTGGTAGCTCGAGGTCACATGCCCGTGCATGGCCACCGGCGGTTGCGTCAGCACCGCCCCGTGCGAGACGAGCTGCGCTCCCTCGGCGACCCGGCTGCGGCCGTCAACCGGCACCACACCGACCAGCTGACGGCGATCCGAGCGCGAGGTGTCCGCGCGGGCGAACGAGCGCTTGCCGACGAAGTCCGGCTTCTTCTTCGACACGATCCAGCCCATGCCGAGGTCCTGCGGGGTGACCGTCCCGTCGGTGTCCTGCCCGACGATCGGATACCCCTTCTCCGCCCGGAGCACGTGCATCGTCTCGGTTCCGTACGGCGTGATCTCCCCGGCCGCGAAGACCGCCTCCCAGACCGCCAGCGCGTACCAGGAGGCGACGGTGATCTCGTACGCCAGCTCACCGGAGAACGACACTCGCATGATCCGCGCCGGGATGCCGGCCACCGCCGCCTGCCGCACCGTCATGAACGGGAAGCCCTCCACCGAGCAGTCCAGCTCCGGCGCGAGCTCCTCGAGCGTGTCGCGCGAGCGCGGCCCCACCAGCACGACCGTCGACCACTGGTCGGTCACCGACGTGCACCGGACGTCCAGGTCGGGCCACTCGGTCTGCAGCCATTCCTCCAGCCATTCCAGGATCTTCGCCGCGTTGCCGGTCGTCGTGCTCATCAGCCAGCGGTCCTCGGCCAGCCGCGCCGTCGTGCCGTCGTCGATCACCATCCCGTCGGGACCACACATCACGCCGTAGCGGACGCTCCCAATCTTGAGAGACGAGAAAACGTTGGTGTACAGCCGGTCCAGCAGTAAGCCGACGTCGGCGCCCTGCAGCTCGATCGTCCCGAGCGTGGAGGCGTCCATCATTGCGACGCCGGTTCGGGCGGCGGCGCACTCCCGGCGCACCGCCTCGTCCATCGACTCCGCCGGCCGCGGGAAGAACCACGGCCGCTTCCACTGCCCGACGTCCTCGAAGACCGCTCCGTGCTCCACGTGCCAGTCGTGGATCGCGGTGACCCGCTCCGGGTCGGCCAGCCGCCCCCGATCGCGTCCGGCCAGCAGTGCAAACGAGATCGGGGTGTACGGCGGCCGATACGTCGTCGTACCGATCTCAGCCATCGACCGCCCGGAAAGCTGCGCGAGGACGCCGACCGCGAGCACTCCTGAACCGCGACCCTGGTCGGCTGCGGTGCCGATCGTCGTGTAGCGCTTGATGTGTTCGACCGAGGTGAGCCCCGCGCCGACAGCGCGGCGGATGTCGTGCAGCGTCGCGTCCCGCTGCAGGTCGACGAACACAGTTTCCTCCGCGGCGGAATCGACGCAGAAGTACGCCGCCGGCGCTGCCTCCTCCCGCAACTCGCCCTCGACGCTCGGCGTGGCCGGCTCGGTGACGTCGAGACCCGCCGCGCGGGCTGCTTCGGCACCAGCTCCCGCACCCTCCGACAGCACGCGGGCGAGCGAGACGGCCCCCGTCAGCACACCGGCGCAGTGTGTCGGCTGAGCTGCCGTGTCCGGGACAAATCCGGCCGCAGCTTCGGACCAGAAAGTGCGGCCACCGGACTGGCTGAACAGCTCCACCGCCGGGTTCCACCCGCCGGACACCGCGAGGAGGTCGGCCGCGACGGTCTCTCCGGCCGATGTCAGGACCGCCCGCAGCACACCGTCGTCATCGGCAAGGGTGCCGCTGACTGTCGCCCCGGTTTGGACGCTGATTCCGCGCCGGGCCAGAGCCGCAGCGAAATCTGCACCGACAACGTCCCGGACGTCGAGTACTGCCGCCACCTCGACTCCGGCATCGGCGAGTTCCACTGCTGCGGCAAGCGCGCCGTCGTGGGCTCCGAAGACCACGGCTCGGCGACCGGGACGGCAGCCGTACCGCCACGCGTACGCCGTAGCGGAGTGGGCCAGCATGATGCCGGGGCGGTCGTTGTCGGCAAAGGCGATCGACCGCTCGTGCGCTCCGGTGGCGAGGACGACCTGGCCGGCCCGGATGTTCCACAGTCGGTGGCGCGCCATGGTGGCCGGTGCAGCAGACCCCAGGTGGTCGGTGCGCCGCTCGACCGCGACGAGGTAGTTGTGGTCGTAGTAGCCGACAACGGCGGTCCGGGAGGTGACTGTGACCTCGGGCAGCGCCTGGAGCCGGTCCCGCATCGACGAGACCCAGTCGTGGACGGCGAGGCCGTCCACGATTGCCCTACTTGCGAGCAGGCGGCCGCCGAGGCGCGGTTGATCGTCGATCAGCAGCACGCGGGCGCCGCTCTCCCCGGCCGCCAGCGCGGCCATCAGCCCGGCCGGCCCACCACCGACGACGAGCACGTCGGTGTGCGCGAACGTCTTGTCGTAGCGCGCCTCGTCCGGCTCGTCCGGTAACAGGCCCTTGCCGGCGAGGGTGCGCACGCGCAGCCCGTCGTACGCCTCGATCTCGGTCGCCCGCACCATCGGCTCCCCGGAACCGGACAGCACCTGCACGAAGACGTTGCTCTCCTCGACGCCAGCGGACACCAGACCGCGTGGGCGTCCGGTGTAGATCCCCTGGGACAGCACCCGGCGACCGGCTCTCAGCAACGCCGAAGCGAGGGTGTCGCCGGGCCGCGCGGCCAGCTGCACCCCATCGACGGTGATCCTCACGCCACGTCCGGTCGAGAAGTACCGGGCGGGTAGCTGGCGGAGATTTCATACGTCACCGTGTGACGCACGACGTTGAACCACCGCTGACAGCCGGCGCGGTGCATCCACCGCTCGGCGAACCAGCCCTTGGGGTTGTCCCGGAAGAACAGGTAACCCGCCCAGTCGGCATCGTCCACTGTGGACGGATCCGCTGGGTACGGGACGTGCGCCTGGCCGCCGTAGCAGAACTCGGTCTCATCGCGCGGGCCGCACCACGGGCAGGGAATCCTCAGCATCAGTGCGCGACGGCGGCCGCGCCGTGCTCGTCGATCAGCGCGCCGTCGGCGAACCGGGCCAGCGCGAACGGCTGGGCCAGCGGATGCGGCCGGTCGTTCGCGATCGTGTCCGCGAACACCCAGCCGATACCGGGTGTGGCCTTGAAACCGCCGGTCCCCCAACCACAGTTGACGTAGAGACCCTCGAACGGCGTCAACCCGACGATCGGTGATGCGTCTGGGGAAACGTCAACGATCCCGCCCCACGTCCGAAGCACGTGAGCGCGGGCGAAGATGGGGAACAGCTCGATCGCGGCCGCCATCTGATGCTCGATCACCGGGAACGAGCCGCGCTGGCCATAACCGACATAGCCGTCGATGCCGGCCCCCATGACCAGCTCCCCTTTGTGCGCCTGCGACACGTAGACATGCACGGCGTTGGACATCACCACTGTGTCCAGCACCTGCTCCAGCAGTTCGGACACCAATGCCTGCAACGGGAAGCTCTGCAGCGGCAACCGCAGGCCGAGGGATGCTGTGATGACACTGCTGTGCCCGGCCGCGGCCAGCGCCACTCGACCGGCCCTGATCGGTCCGCTCACGGTGTCCACGCCGACCACCCGGTCGCCCTCGCGGAGGACGCCGGTGACCTCGCAGCCCTGGATCAGATCCACCCCCATCGCGTGGGCCGCCCGTGCATATCCCCAGGCGACCCAGTCGTGCTTGGCGATCCCGGCGCGCGGCTGGAACGTCGCGCCCAGCACCGGATACCGCACGTCGGTGGAAATGTTGAGGATCGGTGCGATCTTCTGCACGTCCTCCGGCGTGAGCCATTCGGCGTCCACGCCGTTGAGCTGGTTGGCGTTGACACGTCGGCGTCCCTCGCGGACGTCGCCCAGGCTGTGCGCGAGGTTCAGTACGCCTCGCTGGCTGAAGGCCACCTCGCAATCAAGATCGGCCTCCAGGCCCTCCCACAGTTTCAGCGCATGCTCGTAGATCCCGGCGCTCTCGTCCCACAGGTAGTTCGACCGGATGATCGTTGTGTTGCGGGCCATGTTCCCGCCGGCCAGCCACCCGCGCTCGAGGACAGCGACGTTCGTGATGCCGTGATTCTTCGCGAGGTAGTAGGCGGTCGCCAGGCCGTGCCCGCCCGCGCCGACGATGATGACGTCGTAGGACGCCTTGGGCTCTGCCTCGGCCCACAGGAAATCGGGTTGCGCAGGGAGTCGTGGGGTCAGCTGCCAGGTCATGAGCTTGTCACGACCGCAACCGTGTCATATCGGGGTCGAACAGCGGCTCGGCGGCGACCGTAGCCGGGATGCGCTCGTCGAAATATCCGATGTGGACAGACGTCCCGGGTTGGCTCAGTTCCACCGGCAGCCAGGCGTAGGCGATCCCTAGCCCGACGGTGTAGCCGTAGGCCGCGCTGGTGACGTAGCTGACGCAGCGATCCCCGTCGTACACCGGCTCCTTGCCGACGACAACCTTGGTCGGGTCGGCGATCGTCAGGCAGCAGAGGCGGGAGCGCAGTGGAGCGTCGAGCAACGCCGTACGGCCGAGGAAGTCGCCCTTGTCCATTCGGACGGCGAACCCGAGCCCGGCTTCGGCTGGATAGTGGTCCCACGTCATGTCCGCGCCGAACGAGCGGTAGCCCTTCTCCAGCCGCAGACTCGTGAAAGCCCCGCGACCGCCGGCGAAGACGCCGAAGTCCGCACCGGCCTCCCACAGGGTGTCCCAGAGCTTCAGTCCCATGTCGGCTGTGGTGTACAGCTCGTATCCGAGTTCGCCGACGTAGGACAGCCGCAGCGCGGTGGTTGGAACCATGCCGACGGCGAGCTGCCTGCCCCGGAAGTAGCCAAAGCCGAAGTCGTCGCGCGAAACCGCCCGGAGCAGGTCGCGGGCCTGCGGGCCCCAGACGCCGAGGCAGCACGTACCCGCGGTGATGTCCCGGGCCTCGACGCTGCGGTCGTCCGGGAGGTGGCGAAGGAACCAGTCGACGTCCAGAGCGCCGTTCCCGCCCACTTGATAGTGGTCCGCGCCGAGCCGGCTAACCGTCACGTCGCTGCGGATTCGGCCGCGCTCGTCCAACAGCAGGCAGTACGTGACCGACCCGACGGACTTGTCGACGTTGCCGGTCGTCAACCGTTGCAGGTACGCCGTCGCACCGGGGCCGGTGATCTCGATCCGCTTCAAGGCGGTCATGTCGTAGAGCGCGACCCGCTCCCGGGTCGCCTGTGCCTCGGCGCCGACGATCGGCGACCAGTAGCGGGCAGCCCAGTCGTTCGGGGTGGCGATGTCGCGACCGTCGAGCAGGTGCTCGTTCGCGGCGTACCACTGCGGCCGCTCCCAGCCGCTCGCCTCGAGGAACACCGCGCCCAGATCGACCTGACGCGGGTTGAACGGGCTGGTGCGCAGCGGCCGCGGATGTTCCATCGGCTGCAGCGGGTGCAGTACGTCGTACACCTCGACGAAGTTCTGGCAGCCGCGCGCCAACACGTAGTCCGGCCCCAACTGGTGGGGCTCGAAGCGGTTCACGTCGCAGTCGTGCAGGTCGACCGACGGCGAGCCGGTGACTATCCACTCGGCGAGGGCGCGGCCGACACCGGCGGCGTGGGTGACCCAGACAGCCTCGGCGACCCAGAACCCGCGGACGTCCGGCGATTCTCCGATGAGCGGCATGCCGTCGGTGGTGAAGGAGAACAGACCGTTGATGCCCTCGCCCAGCTCGGCCTCACGCAACGACGGCATGAGCCGCAGCGATTCCTCCCATGCCGGCTCGAAGTCCGCAGGCGTGAATTCCCGGATGCTCGGCATCACTGTGGCGTCTTCGCGCCGGGTGATCTCGGACGGGTCGACCGGCATCGGGTCGTGACCGTAGTAGCCGATCCCGACTTGGTCGCCGCGCTCGCGGTAGTACAGGTCATGGTCCTGGTGGCGCAAGATCGGCCTCGGGACGCCGGTGTCGATTCGATCCAGCTCCGGCACTGCAGTCGTCCACGCGTACTGGTGCGCCAGCGGTGTGAGCGGCAGCGTCATGCCGACCATGGCGGCGACCGATGGCCCCCAGATGCCGGCGCAGCAGACCACGATGTCCGCGCTGAACCCACCCTGCGTCGTTTCGACGCCACGGACCCGGCCGTCCTCGACCCGGACATCGAGGACCTCGCAGTCGCCGACGAAGCGCACGCCACGCCCTTCGGCTACCTTGGCCTGCGCGCTGACCGCAGTGACCGGGTTGGCCAGGCCGTCGGTCGGTGTGTGCAGGCCCCCAAGGATCCGCTCCGGGTCGAGCAGCGGGTGCAGCTTGGCGCATTCCTCCGCCGAGACGACCCGGCTGCTGACCCCCCACGAGGTCAGCCAGCCGTGCCGGCGGTGCAGGTCGGCCAGCCGCTCCGGAGTCGTGGCCACCTCCAAGCCGCCGACCTGCAGGAAGCCCGGTTGTCCGTCGTACTCCAGCCCACAGAACTTCTCGACGGTGTAGCGAGCGAGTTCGGTCATCGTCTTCGACGGGTTGGCTTGGAAGACCAGACCGGGGGCGTGCGAACTCGATCCGCCGGTGGCGAACAGCGGACCCTGGTCGAGCACCGTGACGTCTGTCCAGCCCAGCGCCGACATCTCCTCGGCGACGGCAGCTCCAACCACGCCGGCCCCGATGACCACTACCTGCATTCGCCTACCTCCTGAGTTGCGTGTGGCGCGGCGGCGGGTGCTGCTAGCCGAGCCAGCCTTCGACCACGTCGGGGTTGTCCTCGACCCACTGCGCTGCGGCGTCCTCGGGGTCCATCCCGTCCTCGGCGATGTACTTCGCGACCAGGTTCTGATCGTCGTTGGTCCATTCGAAGTTGGCTACCAGGTCGTACGCCGGACTGCCGGACTCCGCGAAGTCGGTGGCCACGATCTTGTCCAGGATGTACTCGGGGTAGTCGCACGCCACTGTCTCGGGGTCGGCGTCGCAGCCCTCTTCATACGGCGGCAGGTTGACCTTGACCAGCGCGATCTCGGACAGGAACCACTGCGGGGCGTAGAAGTAGCCGAGCAGCGGTTCCTGGTTCTCCTCGGCCTGCCGGAACGCCTGGATCAGCGCCGGTTCGCTGCCGGCATAGACCACTGTGAAGTTCAGGCCGAGGTTCTGCACCAGCGCCTCGTCGTTCGTGACGAACGACGGGTCACCGTCGAGCAGCTGGCCCTTGTCGCCGGACTCCGAGGTCCTGAACATCTCGGCGTACTTGTTGAGGTTCTCCCACTCGGTGATGTCGGGGTACTCCTCGACCATCCACGGCGGCAGGTACCAGCCGATCACGCCGACGTTGCCGTTCGGCCCGGCGTCCTGTGCGGTGCCCTGCTCCTCGATGTACTTCTGCTTGAGGTCGTCGTGGCCCCAGTTCTCGATGACTACATCCACTTCGCCGCTGCCGAAGCCCTGCCAGGCCACCTCCTCCTTGAGCGACTTGTACTCGATGTTGCAGCCGAGTTCGGTTGCCGCGACGTAGCCGACGACGTGCGCCGACGCCTCGTAACCGACCCAGGGGTTGATGGCGATGTTGAAGTCGCCGCATTCCGCGTCGCCCTCCTGCGCGGCCGGGGCCTCCTCGATATTGCCGCCGCCGCATGCGGCGACGACGAGACTGCCGGCCGCGATGAGTGCGGCGAGCCTGACAACTCGTGCTCTTCCTGTTCTCACTAGCTCTCCTTTCACGGCCGGTACGCCGGCCGGCGGGTAGTCACCGACGCCCGAAGGGCGGAGGCGTGCAGGTGTTCAGCGCCGCCCCTGACGGGCGGCGGCGTGCTGTGTTATCCGGTCGAGCATGATGCCGAGCGCGACTATCGCGATGCCGGCGGCGAGCCCCTTGCCGAACAGCTGAGCCTGGGAGAAGCCGCTGACCACGGTGTATCCGAGGGCGCCACCTCCCACGAGACCGCCGATGACGACCATCGACAGCACGTAGAGCAGACCCTGGTTGGAGGCCAGTACGAGAGCGCCGCGCGCCATCGGCAACTGCACCTTGGTGATGATCTGGAACGTGCTCGAGCCGGCGGATCGAGCCGCCTCGACAGTTGTCGGCGCGACGCCCCGGATTCCGTCTGCGACGAGCTTGATCGCAGCCGGGCCGGCATAGACGATCGCGGCGACGATGGCGGTGAAGCGGCTGGGCCCGAACAGCGCCAGCGCCGGTACGAGGTAGACGAACGGGGGGATCGTCTGCCCCGCGTCGAGCAGCGGTCGGAGCGCGGTATCGGCCCGCTTGCTGCGTCCCATCCACACGCCGAAAACGACAGCGAGGAACATCACGAGAACGGTCGCGACAAGGGTCATCCCCAGGGTGACCATCGAGTCCTGCCAGAGACCGACGCCGAAAATGACGGCCAGGCAGACCGCGGTCGTCAACGCAGGGCGCCAGCCGCCGATCAGGAACGCCACGGCGAGGAGCGCCGCAGCCACCAGCCACCAGGGCGAGTCGGCAAGAAGGGACTGGAACGGGTTGAGCAGCCCGTAGGTGAACCCGTCCTTGATCGCCCCGGTCAGCTGGCCGAAAGTGTCGGTGAACCACTCGGTCGCGGACCCGACCGCATCGGCCAGCGGCCGACCCAGGTCCGGCAGCGTGTCGGGGTCAGCGGCCCAGAGATAGCTGCGCGACAGGTACACAGCGACCGCCGCCACGACACCACCGCCGATGAGGGCTGCCCGCCGACGACGCGGATCGTGCACCGCGGTCCGGCGTTCGGCCTCGGCCCGTTCGCTGGCTGCCGTCGTCGTGCGGTCGAGCATGATCGCGATGATCACGATGCACAGTCCGCTCACGAACGCGGTGCCGATGTCGAGGGTCTGCAGTGCTTCGATCACCGGCTCGCCGAGCCCCGGCCCGTCGATCAGCGCGGCGATGGTCGCGATCGACAGCGCGGCCATCATCGTCTGGTTGACCCCGACGATGATCGTCTGCTTGGCCATCGGCAGCTGCACCTTGCGCAGCAGCTGTGCCCGGGTCGACCCCATCGAGGTGGTCGCCTCGATCGTGGACGGCGCGACCGTGCGCAGACCGTGCGCGGTGATGCGGACGACCGGCGGCAGTGCGTAGATCAATGTGGCGACGACAGCGGCGGACGGCCCGATGCTGAAGAGCAGGACCAGCGGAAGCAGGTAGACAAAGGACGGCATCGTCTGCATCACGTCGAGCACGGGTGTGACGACCGTCGTGACGGTGCGACTGCGGGCCATCGCGATCGCCAGCGGGATCCCGACCGCCACGCTGATCAGTACGGCGGTGAACGTGATGATGAGAAGGTCGATGCTCTCGGTCCAGAACCCGAACACACCGAAGGCCAGGAAGCTGACCACGACGAGGATGGTGGAGCGCACACCGGCCAGGGCATAGGCGATCCAGGCGGCAACGGCGAGCACCCCGAGCCACCCGATCTCCGGCACCGGCCGCGGGAAGGCGGGCTGACTGAGCAGATTCTGGGCTGCGGTGACCAGCGCTTCCAGTCCGTCGCTGGCACCGCCGACGACGGTTTCCAAAAAGAAGTTGCTGTCGCGGGCGGCATCGAAGGCATCCCGCAGATCGTTGAGGCTGCGCTGGAAGTCGGTGAGGGTGGCCCGCCCGAGCGGCAGGGTCGCCGTGCCCTTGAACAGTGCCCAGCCGAGCGCCCAGATCCCGAGGATCGCTGCCAGCAACACACCGGTACGCCGTACCGGATCGCGCTGCTGCTGTTGGGCTGTGGGTGGCGGTTCGGGGGCGGCCGGCGCGGCCGGCCGCTCCGCAACGGCGGTCACGGGTTCGCCTCCCCAGGTCGGCTTTGCCCCCCGGGCGCGTGGACACGCCGCTCGACACGCCGAAGGAATCTGCGCTCAGGGGGCAACGTCACGACCCCGGAGGAGGTTGCCCCCTGGGCACGCGGACACGCCCGGTGAAACCGCCGCACAAGGGCAATGTCGAGATGGTCCGCGGTCATGGCGACTCCTCCGCGACGATGACCCGCAGGATGTCCTCGCGGTCGACCACGCCGAGCAGCTGGTCGCCGGCGACGACACGGGCCGGATGCGCTGAGGCCAGCACCCGGTGCGCGGCGTTCTTGACCACCGTGTCCGGGCCCATGACCGGACCCTCCAGCGACTCCTCCGGTCGTGGGTCGCGCATCACCCAGCGCAGCGTCAGCACGTGCGACCTCGGCACGTCGCTGACGAAGTCGCGCACGTAGTCGTCGGCCGGAGCGCCGACCACCTCGTCCGGGCGGCCAACCTGGACCATCGCGCCGTCGCGCATGATCAGGATCCGGTCGCCGAGCTTGAGCGCTTCGGCCAGGTCGTGGGTGATGAACACCATCGTCTTGCCGACCTCGTGGTGCAGCCGGATGACCTCGTTCTGCATGTCGCGACGGATCAACGGGTCCAGCGCGGAGAACGGCTCGTCGAAGAGCAGCACCGACGGGTCGACGGCGAGCGCGCGAGCCAGTCCCACCCGCTGCTGCATGCCGCCGGAGAGCTGGTCGGGGTAGGAGTTCTCGTTGCCGGACAGGCCGACGAGATCGACCATCTCCTGTGCTCGCTCGCGGCGGGCGGCCTTTCCGTCGCCGCGGATCTCCAGCCCGTACGCCACGTTGTCGATCACCCGGCGATGCGGCAGCAGGCCGAAGTGCTGGAACACCATCGCGACGTGCTTGCGTCGCAGGTCCCGCAGCTGCGCGTCCGTGGCGCTGGTGATGTCCTGTCCGGCCACCGTGACCTGCCCGGCGGTCGGCTCGATCAGCCGGGTCAGGCAGCGCACCAGCGTCGACTTCCCCGAGCCCGACAGGCCCATCACCACGAACACTTCGCCCGGCGCGACGTCGAAGGACACGTCCTTGACCGCGACCACGCAGCCGGTCTTGGCCATGAGCTCGCGCCGGGACAGGTCGGCGTCCGGCGTACCGATGATCCGGTCGGACTTGGCGCCGAAGACCTTCCAGAGGCCGTCGACGTGCAACAGCGGCGTACGGCGGGCCTCGTCCAGCCGGGCGATCCGGGCGGAGACGTCGTCCTCGACCGTCGCGGCCGCGACCGGCAGGGCATGTGTGCTCATGCATGTCCTCCAGTCACGACGGGAACCGGTGGCTCGAGCGGGCTGCCGTCGCGGTAGGAGTACCAGGCGGCGTGCGACGGTGCGAGCGGCGTGTTGCCGAGGATCAGATCCGCGGACTTCTCGGCCAGCATCATCACCGGCGCATAGATGTTGCCGTTGGTGATATGGGGCATTGAGGAGGCGTCGACGACACGCAGGCCGTCGGTTCCGTGCACTTGCATGGTCGCCGGGTCGAGGACGGACAGGTCGTCGACTCCCATCCGCGCCGTGCCCGACGGGTGCAGCGCCGTCTCGGCATCGGCGGCGACCCAGTCCAGGATCTGCTGATCGGTTTGTACGCCGGGACCTGGGGACAGTTCGCCGCCGTTGTAAGGCTCGAACGCGGGCTGGTTGAGGATGTCGCGGGCCGCGCGTACGCACTCAACCCACTCCTGCCGGTCCTGCGCGGTGGACAGGTAGTTGAACCGCAGCGCCGGATGCTCCCGCGGGTCGGTGGACTTGATCGCCACACTGCCGCGGGCGTCTGAGTACATCGGACCGATGTGCACCTGGTATCCGTGGCCCTTGGTCGGGGAGCTGCCGTCGTACCGGATCGCGATCGGCAGGAAATGGAACATCAGGTTGGGGTAGTCGACGGAGTCGTTGCTGCGGGCGAAGCCGCCGCCCTCGAAGTGGTTCGTCGCGCCGAGTCCCCGGCGGAGGAACAACCACTCGGCGCCGACCCGTGGCCTGTTCCGCCAGCGCAGCCCAGGCGCGATCGAGACCGGAAGCTTGGAGGCGTACTGGATGTAGACCTCGAGGTGATCCTGTAGCGCTTCACCCACTCCTACAACGCTGGCGATGGGGTCAACTCCCCGGGCAGTTAGCAGGTCAGGGTTGCCGATTCCGGAGAGTTGGAGGAGTTGGGGGGAGTTGATCGCTCCGCCGCAGAGGATGACCTCGGCGGCGTCGGCGCTTCGGCGTACCCGGCCGGTCTTGAGATAGTCGACGCCGACCGCGCGGTTTCCGACGAAACGAACCTTCGTCGCCAACGCGAGGGTCTCGACGGTGAGATTCTTCCGGTGCCGGACCGGGTGCAGGTAGGCGCGGGAGGCGCTCAGCCTCCGTCCATTGTGGATGTTGCGGTCGAAGCGGCCGAAACCCTCCTGCCGGTAGCCGTTGACGTCGTCGGTCAGCGGATACCCGGCCTGTACGGCGGCGTCGAAGAACGCTTGAAACAACGGGTTCGTGGCCGGACCGCGCTCCAGGATCAGCGGCCCGTCGCCGCCGCGCCACTCATCCGCGCCGGCCAGGCAGTTCTCCATCCGCTTGAAGTACGGAAGGCAGTGCGCGTAGTCCCACTGGCTCATGCCGTTCTCGCGTGCCCAGCGCTCGTAGTCCATCGGGTTGCCCCGCTGGAAGATCATCCCGTTGATGCTGCTGCTGCCACCGAGCACCTTGCCGCGGGCGTGCGAGATCCGCCGGCCGTTCATGTGCGGCTCGGGCTCCGAGACGTAACGCCAGTCATAGAGCCGGCTGCCGATCGGAAACGGCAGTGCGGCCGGCATGTGGATGAACGGGTCCCAGCTCCAGTCCGGGCGGCCCGCCTCCAGCACCAGGACGGTAGTCGACGGGTCGGCGCTGAGCCGGTTCGCGAGTACGCAGCCCGCCGAGCCGCCGCCGACGATGACGAAGTCGTATTTTTTCACGAGCCGAACCAGTGCTGCGGGGCCGGCCGGATGTTGTGCCAGATGTGCTTGGTCTCCCGGTACTCGTCGAGGCCCGCCCGGCCGAGTTCGCGGCCGATGCCGGACTGCTTGTAGCCGCCCCACTCGGCTTGCGGTACATACGGGTGGTAGTCGTTGATCCAGACCGTTCCCATCCGCAGCCGGGCGGCGACCCGCTCGGCCCGGCCGGCGTTCGACGTCCAGACCGCGCCGGCCAGTCCGAAGCGGCTGTCGTTGGCGATCCGGACCGCGTCGTCCTCGTCGGTGAACGTCTCCACGGTGAGCACCGGTCCGAAGGACTCCTCCTGAACGACGGCCATCTCGCTGGTGCAGTCGTCCAGGATGGTCGGTAGGTAGTAGTACCCCTCGGCGAGCCCGGGGTCATCCGGCTGGCCGCCGCCGCAGCGAAGCCGCGCGCCGGCAGCGACCCCGGCGCCGACGTACTCCTCGATCTTGTCGCGGTGGGCGGCGGAGATGAGCGGGCCGGTCTCGGCAGCCGGATCGAACGGGCCGCCCAGGCGGATCTTCTCCGCTCGCGCGACGAGTTCGTCGACGAACTGGTCGTGGATCTCCTCGGCAACGACGAGTCGGGCACCGGCGGAGCAGACCTGACCGGAGTGCAAGAAGACGGCGGTCAACGCCAGGTCGAGCGCGGCGTCCAGTTCAGCGTCGGCGAACACGATGTTCGGGTTCTTGCCGCCTAGCTCGAGCGCCACCTTCTTGACTGTGCCGGCGGCCGCGGCCATCACGGCGCGACCGGTGGCCAGGCCGCCGGTGAAGGACACCAGGTCGACGTCGGGGTGCTCGGCCAGCGGCGCGGCGACCTCTGACCCGGCGCCGAGGACCAGGTTGGCGACACCGGCCGGCAGGCCTACGTCAGCGAGTATCCGCATCAGCAGTATCGCCGTGGACGGCGTCAACTCACTCGGCTTGAGCACGAAGGTGCAACCGGCAGCCAGCGCCGGCGCGACCTTCCAGGCGACCTGCAGCAGCGGATAGTTCCAGGGGGTGATGAGCCCACACACCCCTACCGGCTCGTGTCCGACCCGGCTGACGATGTCAGGTCTGCCGGTGTCCACAACACGGCCGGCGTCCTCGCCCGCCGTACCGGCGTAGTAGCGGAGGACCGACACGACGTCGTCCACGTCGTATTCGCTCTCCACGTACCGCTTACCGGTGTCCAGCGACTCGGCCCTGGCGACCGCCGGCTTGTCCCGGACCAGCCGGTCGGCGACACGGTGGAGCAGCGCACCCCGCTCGAGGGCGGACGTCGTAGGCCATTCGCCGTGGTCGAAGGCGGCCCGAGCAGCGGCGATGGCAAGGCCGGTGTCTTCAGCTGTTGCCTCGTCCAGCGTCGCGACAAGGGTGCCGTCGGCCGGGCAACGGATCTCACGTCGGCCACCCGCGCGCGCCTGAACCCATCGTCCACCGACGAAGAGTTCAGGCACATTGCCTCCGATCCGGTCCGTGCCGGGGGACTGACATGCTAGGCGGATGTTGCGTGTCACGCAACCTATGCTGTTCTACGCAACAGACCCTACCGCGCCGGGCGTCGCGCAAGAGCGTTGCGATGACGATGGTGGGCCAACGCAACGGCAATCCGGCCGGGCCGCCCGGCGATGCTCACGGGCGGCCCGGCCGTGTCTATCGGCTCGCCTCGCCGCGACCGCGCTCTCGCGCCCGCTCGGTGTCGACGAGGGCTTCATGCGCCCTCTGCAGGACAGGTTCCCGCGGCTGCATCATCGGGTCGTTCTTGATGTCCTTGGCCAACGACACGCATAGGGCGACCATGACCAGGGCGAACGGGAACGCGGCCAGGATCGTCAGATTCTGCAGGCCCAACAGGGCCTCGTCGCCACCGAGCAGCAGCATCAACGCGGCCACCGCGCCCATGAGAACACCCCAGAAGATGACAACCACGCGGGTCGGGTGCTGGGTGCCCCGCTGCGACAGCGTGCCCATGACCATGGAGGCAGCATCGGCGCCGGAGACGAAGAAGATCGCCACCAGGACCATCACCAGAATGCTGGTGACGATGGCCACCGGATACTGGTCCAGAAGCCCGAACAGCTGCGCTTCCACACCGTCCTGCCCGGCGATGTCTGTGCCAGTGGACTGCTCGTCGATCGCGGCGCCGCCGATGATCGCGAACCAGACCAGGCTGACAGTGCTCGGTACGGCAATGACGCCGATCACGAACTGCCGGATGGTGCGGCCGCGGCTGATCCGGGCCAGGAACATGCCGACGAACGGCGTCCACGAGACCCACCAGGCCCAGTAGAAGATCGTCCAGCTGGCCAGCCAGTCGGCTGTCGCCGCGTCCCCGCTGGCAGCGGTCCGTGCGAACATCCCGGGTAGTTCGCTGATGTAGGAGCCGACCGCAGTGGGCAGCAAGTTCAGGATCAGCACGGTCGGGCCGATGACAAAGACGAAGAGCGCCAGCGTGATGGCCAGGACCATATTCGTGTTGGCCAGCCACTGGATGCCCTTGGCCACGCCGGAGACAGCGGAGGCGACGAACGCGATCGTCAGCACGACAATGATCAACACGAGCACGACCGTGCCGGCGTCGACGCCGCCGGTCACGTTCAAGCCTGCACCGATCTTCAGGGCACCGAGCCCGAGCGAGGCGGCCGAGCCGAACAGCGTCGCGAACAGCGCGAGGAGGATGTCGATGGCGCGTCCTCCGGCGCCGTTGACCCGGCGCTCGCCGAGCAGCGGCGCAAAGGCCGAGCTGATCAGCTGACGGCGGCCGACCCAGTAGGTGCTGTAGGCGATCGCGAGCCCGACGACGGCATACATGGCCCACGGGTGCAACGTCCAGTGGAACAGTGTGGTCGCCATGGCCGCCGAGGTGGGATCGATGTCTCCGCTGCCGGGCGGCGGCGCGACGAAATGGCTCAGCGGTTCGACCACGCCGTAGAACATCAGGCCGATGCCCATACCGGCGCTGAACATCATCGCGATCCAGGACACCGTCCGGAACTCCGGCTTCTCTTCGTCCTGGCCGAGCGGGATCCGACCGTAGCGGCTGAACGCCAACCAGAGCGAGAACAGGACGAAGCCGGTCGCTGCGAGGACGAACAGCCAGCCGAACTTGGCGACCACCCAGTCGAGCGCGCCGCCGACCACCGTCCCCAGGGATTCGGTCCCGAACGAGCCCCAGAGCACCAGCGCGACGGCGAGGACGGCGACCGTCCCGAGGATGACCTGGTCGGTCGACACCTAGCCGGGCTGCTCGGTCTCCGTTGGTGGCACTCCGTCCTTGCCGAGGTCAGTTCGATCGCGGGGGGTTTCTCTGGTGGACATCGCTCCGGCCCTATCCTAGGGTGGGTGTTGCGTGACGCAGAACACACTTCTTGATGCGCAACACTGCTCACACAGGCGGATCAGCGTCAAGGTCTACGGCAGTGTCGAGATCCCGGTCCGGTAACGATTCACCAAGGGGTCGTCAGGCATCGCGCCAGCCGAGCCGCTCGGACACCTGCTGCGCGGCTGCGGTGAGCAGCGGAAGCAATTCGGCCACTCGCGCCTCATTCAGGCGGAAGGTGGGACCGGAGACGCTCATCGACGCACGCACGTCGCCACTGGCGTTGCGGATCGGCGCTGCGACCGCCGTCAGACCCAGCTCGAGTTCGTCGACGGCGACGGCGTACCCCCGCTCGCGGACGTCGGCGACAGCAGCCCGCAGCCGCTTGACCGAGCTGATCGTCGCCGTGGTGAAGGATCGCAGCTTCCCGGCGGTCGCCGAGATCTGCGCGTCCGGGAGCCCGCTCAGCAGCACCTTGCCGTTGGATGTCGCGTGCAGCGGGATCCGCTGCCCTACCCAGTTGTGCGACTGCAACGCCGATGACCCCGCCACCTGGTCGACGTAGAGCGCCGCACCATCGGACAGCACGGTGAGGTTGACGGTCTCACCGGTTTGTGCGGCCAGCTGCCGGGTGATCGCTCGGCTCTCCTGCACCAGGTCGAGCCGGGCAGTGGTGGCTCCGGCCAGCCGCAGAATCCCCACGCCGAGGCAGTACTTTCCACGCTCGGAGTTCTGCTCGACCAGGCTACGGTTCTCCAGCGCGGCGATGAGCCGGAACGCCGTCGACTTGTGGACGCCGAGCTCCGCGGCGATCTCGGTGACGCCGGCTTCTCCTGTCCGGGCGAGGATCTCCAGGACGGTGACCGCCCGGTCGACGGATTGGACCGTGGTCAGTACCCCATCCACTCGCGTCGGCGTGGTGTTGCCCATGGCGGAACACTAGAGCACAGCACCGAACGCCCTGCGAGGTTGTCAGTGCATCCGCGTCACCGGCGGCGCGAATCCACTGCCAACGGAGGCAGTCGCTTCGTCAGTGTCACCTCCTCCTCGGCATAGCCGAGGCCGGCGTACATCGCCCGGGCGGCCGCGTTGCCCGCGCCGGTCTCCAACGACAGACTCGCCAGACCGCGCCGGCGGGCCCAGTCCTCGGCGGCGGCCATCAACGTCGCAGCGACACCGGCTCGTCGGTGAGGTGGCGCCACGACGAGCTCGCCCACGTAACCCTGCCGCTCCCCGGTGAAGTGCAAGCGCTCCGTCACGCTCACGAATCCGAGAACTGTGGGGCATGGCTCAGCCAGCGATGCTGTCGGAAGAGCGACCAGAACTGCCGCGTCGTTCGTGCGTGCAGCGGTCAGCGCGTCGTCCACCCAGCCGGCGACGGCCGTCCGCTGCCGGTCGGCCGACCGCCACGCCGGCATCCCGGCGGTGAGTTCCGGCGCCAAGAGACGGATCTGTTCATGGTCGCTGTCCTGCGCCGCTCGAATGCTGAAGGGGGTCATAGCACAACGATGCCGAGGACATAGTCAGTCGCCGAGCTCGGCGCGCCGGCGTACGACGTACGCCTCCAACTCCGCGCGGATGGCGTTGTCGAGCGGTGGCTGCTCGTAGGAGTCCAATGTGGACTGATAGATCTTGGTTGCCCGCGCGTTCGCGTCGGCGCCGCCGCCGCGCATCCAGCGCTCGTAGTTCTCCGACGAGGACAGCAGCGGCCGGTAGAAGCAGGTCCGGAACCGCTCCATCGTGTGCTCCGCGCCCAGGAAGTGCCCGCCGTGGCCGACCTCCTGGTGCGCTCCGAACGCGAGTGACTCCTCGGAGATCTCCAGCGGGGTGAACTCCACCCGCATCATCTGCAGCAACTCGATGTCGACGATGAACTTCTCATAGCCGGCGACCAGCCCGCCCTCGAGCCACCCGGCGCTGTGCATCACCCAGTTGACCCCGGCGAGGAACGTCGGCAGCAACGTCATCAATGCCTCGTAGCCGCCCTGCGCATCGGCCACCTGGCTGGAAGTCATCGCACCGCCGGAGCGGAACGGCAACCCGAAGTGCCGGGCGATCTGGCCCGTGCACAGCAGCCCGACCGCGGATTCCGGCGTACCGAAGCACGGCGAGCCGGACTGCATGTCGATGTTGGACAGGAACGAGCCGAAGATCACCGGCGATCCGGGCCGGATGAGCTGCGACAGCGCGATGCCGCTCAACGCCTCGGCCATCTGCTGCACCAAAGCGGACGGGATCGTCACCGGCGACATCGCGCCCATGAGCAGGAACGGCGTAAGTACGACTGCCTGGTTCGCCGCGGAGTACTCGAACTGCGCCTCCAGCATCCGGTCGTCCCAGCGCAGCGGCGAGTTGCAGTTGATCAGGCTGATCGTCACCGGCGCCTGCTCGATGACGTCGCGGCCGCCGAACAGGATCGAACTCATCTCGATGGTGTCCCGCGCGTTGACCCCGGAGACGACGTTGCCCATGTACGCCTTGTCGGTCAGCGTCTGCAGCGCGTAGGTCATGTCCAGATGCCGGGAGTCCAGCGGCGCGTCGTTGGGCTCGCAGATCACCCCGCCGGCGGAGTCGAGCACGCTGAAGGACTGCGACAGCTTGGTGAAGTTCCGGTAGTCCTCCATGGTGGCGTCCCGGCGTACCTCGCCCTGTCGCACGAACGGCGGGCCGTAGACCGCGCCGAAGGACATCATGTCGCCGCCGATGTGCAGCGAGTTGGCCGGATTGCGGGCCGCGACGTCGAACTCGTGGGGCGCCTTGGCGACCTGCGCCAGCACGAAGTCCGGGTCCAGGAAGACGGTGTTCTCCTCGACTCGCTGACCTGCCTGCCGGAACAGCTCCAACGCCCGGTCGGACATGAACTCGACGCCGATGTCGGTGAGGATTCGCCGCCAGCCGCCGTCCAGGACCGCCATCGCGTCCTCGGACAGGATCTCGTACCGCGGCATGGTGTTGCGGAACATGTAGTCCTCCTTGACGCGATTACGTGCCTGACCTCATAGTGTGGGACAGCAGTTCCACATAGTGGCTTAACCCGGGCGGGAGGGCAATGACAGGGACGCAGGCGATCGATCGGGCGGCCGAGCTGGTGTCCCTCGTCGTACACGCCCAGCACCCCTCCAGTTTCGCGGATCTCCTGACCCGAACCGGCCTGGCCAAGTCAACCGGATCACGGTTGCTGCAGGCGTTGGAGCGCCATCAACTCCTGGAACGGGACAGCGGCGGAGCCTTTCGTCCCGGTGCACTCTTCGCCCTGTACGCCGCCCGGCACGAGCCGATCATCGAACTCGAGCGGATCGCCGAGCCGTTGCTGCAGCGGATCGGCGAGGTCACCGGAGAGACCGTCAACTTGGCGATCCCTCGCGGGCAGAGCGTCGTGCAGATCGCTCAGGTCGACTCGCGATTCATGCTCGGGACGAGCAACTGGGTGGGCGTCGACGTACCGGCCCACTGCTCCGCCCTCGGCAAGGTTTTCTACGCGCACGGCCGGATCCCGCTTCCAGCCGGGTTGTTGGAGCGCCGCACGCCACGCACCCTGACCTCCGGTCAGCTTCGGCGGGAGTTGCGGACGGTTCTGGAGCGCGGCTACGCCACCACCCGCGGCGAGTTGGAGCCGGGGCTCGACGCGGTCGCCGTACCGGTCCATGGCCATGACGGCGCTGTCGTGGCCGCGCTCAGCGTCTCCGGCCCCGACGTACGCCTGGCCGACCAACTCGATGCCATCGGAACGCTGCTCGTCAAGGAAATCGCCACTCTGTCCGCCTTGCTCGGACACCACCCCGGAAGGGAAGGGGCGGCATGAGTCCCGAAGAACTGCTGCAGGAGCTCTACGACAGGACCCTGGTCGGCAATGCACCCGCCGTCGCCGAACTCACCCGGACCGGGCTGGAGCTGGGGATGACCCCCACCTCGTTGTTGTACGACGCGCTCATCCCGTCGCTGGAAGAGGTCGGCGCCCGGTTCGAGCGGGGTGACTTCTTCGTACCGGAAATGCTCATCGCCGGTCGCGCTATGAGCGGCGCACTGACGATCCTGCGGCCGCTGCTGGCCGAGACCGGCGCGCAGATGGTCGGGACATTCCTGATGGGGACGGTCAAGGGCGACGTCCACGACATCGGCAAGAACCTCGTCAACATCATGCTGGAGGGCGCCGGATTCCACGTGATCGATCTCGGCGTACAGGTGGCGCCGGAGAAGTTCGTGGCGGCGATCGAGGAGCACAAGCCCGACATCGTCGGCTTCTCCGCGTTCCTGACGACGACGATGCCGATGTTCAAGGCCAACATCAACGCCCTGCAAAAGGCCGGCCTGCGCGAAACGGTGATCGTCATGGTCGGCGGCGCCCCGGTCACCCAGGAGTACGCCGACGCGGTGGGCGCGGACGGCTACGCCTCCGACGCGTCACAGACGGTCAAGCGCGCCAAGCACCTGCTCAACGAACGCCGCTCTGCGGTCTCTGTCTAAGGATTCGGGATGCACACCACATTGAGCTCGGCCACCCGCGAGGTAGTCATCGGCCACGACCAGCCGTTCTGCCTGATCGGCGAGCGGATCAATCCGACCGGTCGGAAGATCTTCCAGGAACAGCTTCGCGCCGGTGACCTCTCGGCGATCGAGAAGGACGTGGCCGCGCAGGTCGCCGGTGGGGCCAGCGTGCTCGACGTCAACATGGGCGTGCCGCTGACCGACGAGCCGGCGCTGCTGGCCAACGCGATCAAGCTGGTGCAGAGCCTCACCGATCTCCCGATCTGCATCGACTCATCCGTCGTAGAGGCGCTGGAGGCGGGGCTGGCGGCCTATGACGGCCGGGCGCTGGTGAACTCGGTGACCGCCGAGGACGAGCGGATGGAGCTGATCCTGCCGCTGGTGAAGCGGTACGACGCCGCAGTCATCGCGCTGCCCAACGACGAGTTCGAGATCCCGATGGAAGCCGACCGCCGGCTCGAACTGGTCCGGCACATCGTGGACGTGGCCACCGGGAAGTACGGCATGGCGGTAGAGGACATCGTGATCGATCCGCTGGCCATGCCGATCGGGGCGGACACGACAGTGGTCGCGACGACACTGGAGACGATCTCGCGGATCCGCTCCGAGTTCGGGCTCAACATGTGCCTCGGCGCGTCCAACGTCTCGTTCGGAATGCCGGGGCGGCACACGCTCGGGGCGACCTTCCTGCCGATGGCGATGTCCCATGGGCTGACGAGCGCGATCATGGACACCCGCTCAGAGCACATCGTCGAAGCGGTCAAAGCGGCGGACCTGTTGCTGGGCAACGACGAGTGGGGCATGAACTGGATCGCCGCCCACCGGGCCAAACAGGCAGTATGACGCGAGCGTCGCGGTCCGACCTGCACCGGGAAGGGCTGCTCGACCCGCCCGGTACTCCCGAGGTCTCGCACGACGGGTCGGGACGGGTCCGGCTGCACTTCCTGCCGCTCGAGCGTGACGTGCGGGTACCGCCGGGGGTGACCGTGTTCGACGCCGCGAGCTGGAACGGCATCGCGATCGACTCCACCTGCGGTGGGCACGGAACGTGCAAGAAGTGCCGGATCCGCATCACCTCCGGCTCGGTGCCGGTGTCGCGGCTGGACGTGCGGTGCTTCACCGCCGACGAGCTGCGGGACGGCTGGCGGCTGGCCTGCATGGCCGCCGCGCTGGGCGACGTCTCGGTCGACGTACCGCCGCTGTCGACCCGACCAAAGGCGGCCACCGTCGGGGTCGGACGGCAGGTGATCCTGCGGCCGGCGATCCAGAAGCGGTACGTCGAACTGGCCGAGCCGTCGTTGCAGGATCAGCGGCCGGACCTCGACCGTGTCCTCGATGCGATCGACGACCTGGAGCTGCGGCCGGATCTGCATGTGCTGCGGCGGCTGCCCGGCGTACTGCGGTCGTCGTCGTTCGCGGTGACAGCCGTCGTTGTCGACGACGTCCTGGTCGACGTGGAGCCGGGCGACACGACCGGGCGCCGGTTCGGGTTGGCAGTCGACCTCGGTACGACGACGGTGGTGGCGACCCTGCTGGACACATCGACCGGTACGCCGGCTGCGGTGGCATCGATGCTGAACAAGCAGCAGCCGTTCGGGGCGGACGTGATCACCCGGATCAGCGCGACCATGCTAGACCCCTCGGCGCTGGTGCGACTGCGGACGTTGGCGCAGGAGACGCTGGCCGAACTGGCGGTCGAGGTGTGCGCGCAGGCCGAGGTGGACCCGGCCGAGGTGTACGAGGTGGCGCTGGCCGGAAACGCCACCATGACGGCGCTGGTGCTGGGGATCGACCCGGAGCCGCTGGGAGTGGCACCGTTCGTGATGTCCACGGCGTCCTGGCCGGCGTTATTGAAGGCCTCGGATCTCGGGCTGCCCGTGCATCCGGCCGCGCCTGCAGTGGTCTTTCCCGCTTTGGGCGCGTACGTCGGCGGGGACATCGTGGCCGGGATGTTGGCCTCGGGGATGGACCGGGACAAGCGGCTGCGGCTGTTCATCGACGTGGGGACGAACTGCGAGATCGTGCTCGGGGACGGCGAGCGGATCGTCGCGACCGCGGCACCGGCCGGTCCGGCGTTCGAGGGCGGGGCGATCCGGTGCGGCATGCGGGCAGCCGACGGGGCGATCGAGGTAGTCAAGCTGTCCGAGGACGATGTAGGCCTGCAGGTGATCGGCGACGTCGACGCCGTGGGCTTGTGCGGCTCCGGCCTGGTCGACGCAGTGGCCGAACTGGTGCGGTTCGGGCTGCTGGATTCGACCGGCCGGCTGGTCAGTCCTGAGGACGCCAAGGAGATCGCACCGGGGCTGGCCGACCGGTTCTGCTCGGTCGGGGCGGAGCGGGTGTTCGTGCTGGCGTGGCGCGGAGTCGAGGCTGCCGAGTCGGTGTACCTGTCCCAGCGGGATGTCCGCGAGCTGCAATTCGCCAAGGCGGCGATCGCGACGGGATGGACGCTGTTGCTGGCGGAGTTCGGGATCGAACCGGGCGACGTTCAGCAGGTGCTCCTGGCCGGTTCGTTCGGGAGCTATCTGTCGCCGGCCTCGGCGGTGCGGATCGGCCTGGTCCCGAAACTGTCGGTTCTGCGCATCGTGAGCGCGGGCAACGTGGCAGGCGAGGGCGCGAAGATGGTGCTGCTCTCGATGCAGGAACGGGCTGGTGCGGCCGCGCTCTTGAGGGAGGTGCGCTATGTCGAGCTCTCCGACCGACCGGACTTCAACGACCGATTCGTCGACATGCTCGCGTTCCCGGGCTGACCGGGTCGCGGTCATCGCGTGCGGCGCACTGTCGAGAGACATCGGCTCGATCGTCGATCGGAACGGCTGGGCTGTGGACGTGTATCCGCTGCCGCCGCTGCTGCACAATCGACCCGAGCGGATCGCGGCTGCGGTCGAGGCTTCGGTCGACGACCTGGAGCTGCGCTACGACCGGATCGGGATCGCATACGCCGACTGCGGCACATACGGCGCGCTCGACGAAGTCTGCAGGCGGCGAGGCCTGCAGCGGTTGCCGGGCCTGCACTGCTACGACCTCTATGCCGGCCCGGAGCGGATCCGGACGTTGATCGAGGATGAGCCGGGAACCTATTTCCTCACGGACTTCCTGGTCGCCTCCTTCGACCGGACGGTGACCCAAGAGCTGGGCCTGGACCGGCATCCCGAGCTGAGGGACGCCTACTTCGGGAACTACACCCGCGTCGTCTGGCTGGCAACCCGCCCGACAGCCGAGTTGGCGACCCTCGCCGACCGCGCCGCGACAACCCTCGGCCTGCCGCTCAGCGTGGTGACTGCGCGCCTTGACAGACTCACGCTGGCGATGAGCGACCTTCTTGCTCCGGCGCGTGCCTTCCAGCCGGGAACGTAGAAGCGTGCGCTCGGCAGTTTCAGGGTGCCCGGTCGTCCAGTTCCGCACGCAACGCCGCGTTGTCGGTCTCGAGGTCGAGGACGACGGCGATTCCGGCGAGGTTGAGGCCGAGCGCGAGCAGTTCCGAGATGCGTCGCAACCGGTCGAGGTCGTCGGTGCTGTAGCGGCGGGTGCCCCCGTCGGTGCGGCCCGGGTCCAGCAGCCCGCGTCGTTCGTACGCACGCAGGTTCTGGGCGCCCATTCCGACCAGGTCAGCAGCCACCGAGATGCCGTAGACGCCGCGGGTCGGGTCGTGCGGCGGCGTCATGACTGGTCTCCTCCTGGCTCACATTCTGGGTCTTGCGCCGACTATCCCTCCAGTGCTATAAGAAACCTATACCAGCCGTTATAGATCGATCCAGCGGCCGGCTACGGATAGGGCATCGACAACTGACTGTCTGTGGAGGTGGAACCCATGCTGATGCGCACCGATCCGTTCCGCGAGCTCGACCGGCTGACCCAGCAGGTCTTCGGCAATCCGGGCACGACTGCCCGTCCGTCCGTCATGCCGATGGACGCGTGGCGGGCCGGCGAGGAATTCGTCGTCGAGTTCGACCTACCTGGTGTGGACCCTGGTCCGGTCGACCTGGACGTCGAGCGCAACGTGCTCACCGTCAGGGCCGAGAGGCCCGGTTTGAACGGCGATCACGAGCTGATCGCCGCCGAGCGCCCACGCGGGATCTTCAGCCGGCAACTGATTCTGGGCGACAACCTGGACACCGACCGAGTGCAGGCCAGCTACGACGCCGGCGTGCTCACGCTGAGGATCCCGGTGGCGGAAAAGGCAAAGCCCCGCCGGATCGAGATCACTCCGTCCAACAAGGAGATCTCGCAAGCCAGCAACAGCCACCAGGTGATCAACGCCTGACCGTCAGCGGTCACCAGATAGGACGCGGATGGTGGTGGTCCAATTGCTCGCGAGTGATTCCGTAGCCGCGCAGCCCGACGCGCGGCTGGTGGAGGAGATGTTCCTCGACCTGCTCTGCTCGGACGAGGAGTGGCTGCGCGCAGAGTTCGACGCGATCATCGCCGCCGGGTGGGGCGGTCCGCGCACAGCCAGGCCGCTGCGGCCGGCGTCACCGACGCCGTCCCCGCCTCGGTGCCACAGCCGTCCCGAAGTGGCCGCGGATACCCCGGCG
>JACCTY010000114.1 GCA_013812145.1 Geodermatophilaceae bacterium
GCTGTGGGGACATGGGCTCTCCTCTGCTTACTGTCGTTCTCATTGCGCTAGCCGGACGATGCTGACCAGGCCCGGATAGAGCGCGAAGAGCACGGTGACCGGAAGCACCAGAAATACCACTGGGACCATCATCGCAATCTCTTTGCGCCCGCCGGCTTCCAGCAGGCGCCGCTTACCGGCTTCGCGGACATCGGCGGCCTGCGCCCGGAGCACATCCGCGAGCGGCGTCCCACGCTCGGTGGCGACCACGATTCCGTCCACGAAACGGGCCAGCACCTCGAGTGACGTGCGGTCGGACAACGCCTGCAGGGCGTCGACGAGCGGAACGCCGGAACGGGCGCTCGCCAGCGTCGCCGACAGCTCGCGGCCGAGTTCGCCACCGGTGAGTCGACATACCCGGTCAATCGCGCCGACCGGTCCCTCGCCGGCCGTCACGGCCAGCGCGAGCAGCTCAGCGACGACCGGGAACTCGGCCAGCATCGTGGCCTCACGGCGGGCGACCTGCTGGGTCAGCCACCAGTCCCGTCCGACGACGCCCGCGGCCAAACCGCCAAGGCAGAACAGTACGAGGGACAGCGGGCTGACCGTCCCCGTGACGCCTGCAAACAGCACGCCGAACACGGCCCCGCCACCCAGTCCCAACGCGCCCCCGACGACCTGCTCGATACGAAACTCCTCGACGCTGAGTCCAGTGCCAAGTGCGTCCAGCCGCCGCCGCACCGAGCTGCGACCGCCGACGAACCGATCCAGGATGCGCACCGCATCGCTGAGAACCGGGCGAAGCAGGGCGTGCGCGAGCCCCAGGGAGCCGGGTCGCTCGGTGTCTCTGAGCAGCCGCGAAACCTGCGGGGCATCGGCCAGGTAAGGGCCGAGCCGGTCCTGCAGGCGGATCGGACGAAGGGGTGGCGCGTGGCTCACGACCAGAAGCATGCCGACCGCGGCAGCCAGACCGAGCAGCACGCCGGTCAGCAGCGGAGTCACGAGACCGGCTCCGTCCGGGAGCACACAACCGGAGCGGACTGGACGGAGGCGGGCGGGGTCACAGTCATGAGGTTGCCTCCGACATCACCGTCATGCCAACACCCGTTTCTCCTCGGGCAGCCGGCCGATCCGCACCATCAACCGGTAGGCGACCACGCAGACCGCCCCACCGCCAACGAGCAGGCCAGCTCCGGTCGGTGAGTCGTACGCGTCGAGCGTCGTCTGCTGCGTGGCCAACAGCAGAAGCACCACCCAGGGGGCAGCGACCGCCAGCCGAGCCGCGTTGACCGTCCAGCCCTGCCGCGTCTCCAGCTCCGCGCGGGTGCGGGCGTCCTCCCGGAGGAACGTCGACAACGTCCTGAGCACCCGGCCCAAGTCCGTTCCGCCGACTTCTCTGGCCACCCGAAGCGTCTCGCAGATCCGGTCCGCCACCGGGTCCGCGAGGTCTTCTTTGAGCAGGTCGAGGCACAGCACGAAGCGACCGCTGGTCCGGTATCGCGAGCCGAAGCGCGCGAACGGCCCGCGAAGTTGCTCGGGTCCACGAGTGCCGAGAGAGGACAGCGCCTCCGGTAAGGACAGGCCCGCCCTCACGGCGCTCGTCAGGTTGTCGACGACCTCCGGCCAGATCTCGCGCAGCTCGGTGTTACGGCGCCTGCGCAGCCGAACGACGAGCGCGACGGGCGCGGCAAAGCCGAAGACCGCGAAACATGCCGAGATGCTCACCGTCGCAGTGGCCAGCAGCACAACCAGGAACGCCGCGGCGGCCGACCCGAACTGAAGGGCCAGAAGTTGTCGGGAGTCGACGCCTCGTACACCGGCCTGACGAAGCAACACGGTGCGACGCGCGGACCAGCCGTGAGATCTGGGATGGGAGCTGCCCCGTCGTGAGCCGCTGCGCCACACCAGGAGCAAGCCCGCTCCGAGCGCCAAGCCGAGTAGAGCGCCCATGTCAGAGTTCCGCCTGCCGATGCGGCTGGCCGTGCCCCGCGGAGGCGCCCGACGACTCAGCTGGCGAGGCGCCTGCCGGGGCACCCACCGGAGCAAGGAGCGCGGCGAGGTCGATGCCCAGTCGGGCGAACCGCTCCGGGTGCGGCGGAAACCCCTCCGCGCGAGTCAACCGGTCCTCCCGAGTGGTGAAGATGTCGGCGGTCTCGATGACCTCGCCCTCGACCCGACCGGGCAACGCGACGATTTCGCGAATGCGACGCTGACCGAGGTGGTCGGTCGCCGTGTGGACCACAAGATCCACGCTCGCCGCGACGGTCGGCACCACAAAGGCGTGCCCAATGTTTTCGCCGGCGAGCAGCGGGAGCGTGCACAGCTTGATGACAGCTTCCCGGGCCGAGTTCGCGTGGATCGAGCACATGCCGGGCATGCCGCTGTTCAGGGCAATCAGGAGGTCCAGACACTCTTCCTGGCGAACTTCCCCCACGATGATCCGGCTGGGCCGCATCCGCAGCGCCTCTTTGACCAGCCGGCGTAGCGGTATCTCGCCCG
>JACCTY010000051.1 GCA_013812145.1 Geodermatophilaceae bacterium
ATGTCGTTGCCGTCCACGACGAGGGCCTCCAGCCCGTACGCCGACGCGCGGGACGCGGCCGGCCGGTCCACCGGGATCATCGAAGAGATCGGGCTGTACTCCATGTACTGGTTGTTCTCGCAGACGAGGACGATCGGCAGCGACCACAGGGCGGCCAGGTTCACCGCCTCATGGAAGGCTCCGATGTTGACCGCACCGTCACCGAAGAAGCAGACGGTGACCTGCTCGGTCTTCTTGATCCGGCTGGCCCAGGCCAGACCCACCGCGATCGGCAGGTGCGCCCCGACGATCGCGTACGAGCCGTAGTAACCATGCTCGACGCTGGTGATGTGCATCGAGCCGCCCTTGCCGGCACAGATGCCCCCTTCGCGGCCCAGCAGTTCGGCGAGCACCGCCTCGGCCGGCGCGCCGCGGGCAAGCGCGTGCGCGTGACCCCGGTACGTCCCGATGGAGTAGTCGTCAGGGCGCAGCACCGAGGCGGCACCGACGGCGATCGCTTCCTGCCCGAGCCCGAGGTGGGCCGGTCCGTGAACCTGGCCCTGCCGGTAGAGCACATCGACCTTCTCCAGGAACCGGCGGATGAACAGCATCTGCTCGTACAGCGCGGTGTCCACACCGAGATCGGGACGCGAGTCACTCGCCGTGGCCTGGGTCACAGCTGCGCACGCTATGGTCGAGACGCCCGGAGGTACTACGTCCTGACGGGGCGAACCCGCCGTGGCGGCGCTGGCTCGCTGGACGATTTGTGCATCAGCCCGACGGTGGTCCACGCCCTCGTGGCCAGCTGCAGGTTGAAGTGCGTCTCGGGGTCGTTCAGGTCGTACCCGCTCAGCTCGCGGATGCGCTGCAACCGGTACTTCAGCGTGCTGCGGTGGATCGACAAGGCCCGCGCGGTCGCCTCGTAATGGCCCCCGTGGTTGAGGTATCTCGTCAGTGTCTGGACCAGCTCGGTGCTCTTCGTCGCGTCGTAGGAGATCAGTGGGCGCAGCCACCGAGTCGCGAAGTCCTCGACGTCCTCCAGATCCGGCAGCGAGGCGAACATCCGGAAGACGCCGAGGTCGGCGTACACCGTGGCCCTGTCGGTCTCACCGACGTTGTCACCGTTGCGCAGCCGCAGCGCCAGCTGCGCCTCCCGCCAGGAACGCGGCAGCTCACTCGGACGGGTGTACAGCTCGCCGACGCCCATCCGCGCTCGCCCGCCGCCCTGCTCGCGCAACACGGCCTGGCGCAGGCCCTCCCAATCGGCCTCGCCGGCCATCAGGATCACCACCGCGCCGGACTCGGTCCCTAGCAGCGCGGTCACTCGCGGCTCGCGAAGCGCGCGGCGGACGGCGTGCACGAAGCGGTCCTGGTTCTGGTCCTGCCGGTCACCGTCGGCGCCGCTGCCACCGTCGCCCCCGGCGCCTCTGCCACCGTCGCCGCCCGCGACGAGCACAACCCGGTGCGGCTGGCCCAGGTCGTAGCCGAGGGCCTCGGCTCGGGCGTAGGCGTCTTCGTCGTCGGTGCCGGTCAGCAGGTCGTGCAGCAGGTCCCGTCGAAGCCGCAGCTCGGCGTCCGCGAGCCCACGCAGCCGGGCCAATTCGACGGCGAGCACGGTCGCACCGTGCTCCAAGGCCATGACGTCGGAGCTGTCCGCGCGATCGTCGGGGTCGACCAGGGCGATGAGTCCCTGTACGTCGGGGCGCGGGGAGGCGAGTGCGACGACGCGGGCTCCGTCGCGGACGGAGCGCTCCTCCAGCTGCAGCCGCCGCAACAACTCCTCTCGGCGGTCCTGCCGCGGCTTGGGATAGGGCTGCGGCCGGTCGGGGCCCGCCCACGCGCGCAGGTTGCCGTAGCGGTCCTCGATGACAACGGGCCGGCCGGTGAGTTCATGGAGCGCGTCGGCGATGCCGGCCGATCCCTCGCCGGAGGCGGCCACCCGGGTGAGCCGCTGGTGGATCTGCATGCCTCGGCGAAGCGTGGCGACGGTGTCCTCCAGTGCCGCGTTGCTGGCGGTGAGGGCCTCGGCGCTGGCTCGCTGGCTCTGGTGCAGCCGGGCGTTGGAGACCGCGACCCCGGTCTGTTGGGCCACTACCTGGATCAGGAACTGGCTCTCGGCCGACGGCGCTTCGTCGGCACGCGCCACGAGGTAGCCGAACATGCCGCCCGAGCTGCGCAGCGGGTAGGCCCACCCCCAGCCGGCGTCGGCGGACGTGATCGCCCCACCCGCGGTTCCGAGCCCCGCGAGGTCCTCGGCCAGTCCGGCCGGGACAAGCCCGGTCGGCGCGTGTTCGCCGCCCGAGCGCCAGCTTCCGTCGGAGAACGCGAAGCCCTCCACCCGCCAGCGCCCCAACGACGGCGCCGAGGAGGCGGCCAACCGCAGGATCTGGGTCTCGTCGGCACTCTCGGTCATCAAAATGGACAGCACGAGCAGCGCCCGCATGTTCGTGAGCTGCTCCCGGACCGCGACCGGCGTCGGCTGCTCGGTTCGAGGCTCTGTCGTGGAGTGGGACGCCACTGCTGGACCACCTCAGCCAGTCGGGTGCCTCGGATGCTATGCGCGCAACGGCCTGCGTACTAGACCCACCGGGTGGACAGATGGCCCGACGATGACCCCCGGGGGACGGCTGTTGGGCGGGTGCCCCGCGATTCCGCATGTCCCAATCGCCGTACTACGCGTCCGGTCCTGCCTCGACGACTCGGATTACCCCAGCCTGATCCGGAGACGACCCAGGTCTGGATCCGTGTCACAGCGTTCGGACAGCTGGTCAAGGTCGTCACCGGTGTACAGAATTCGGCCGGTCAGTTGGTCGGCGGCACCAGATGCAATCGCGGCGGCAAGATCGCATGCCCCTTGCGCGTCGCCCCAGCGGCTCGGGGCAGCATCCCCGAATTCCGGAAGCCAGGCGCGACCATCGCCACTCCAGGCGAGTCGTTCTGTCATCGGCGTCCGCACGAACCCGGGGTGCATGCAGAACACCCGAACACCGCAGTCGTGCATCTCATTCGCCAAGGTTTCGGTCAGTCGGGCGATGCCGGCCTTGGCTACCGCGAAGGCAGAGACGTTGGCGGCTCCTCGATCGCCGAGGTTGCCATAAACGGTGACCAGTCGACCGGCTCCCCGTCTGCGCATTCGTCCCAGCACCGACCTGGCTGTCAGCATCGTGCCCAGCAGGTCGACCGCGACAGCTTGCCACCACAGCTCGGGGTCACCCTCCGAAGCAGGGCCTAGGACATCAGCGGTGCCGGCGCAGGTGATGGCGAAGGACACCGGGCCAAGTTCGGTATCGACAACGTCGAAAGCGGCCTCGACCTGCGCCGGAACCGTCACGTCGACAGCTACTGGCGTTAGCCGGAGATCCTCCGCCCCGACCGCCCGCCCGAGGCTCGTGAGGTCTGCGCTCGACCGAGCAAGCGCCGCGACGGTGGCACCTTTTCGAGCCAGATGCACAGCTAGTGATCTACCAATTCCTCGGCTGGCACCGGTGACAACAGCGACCTGACCGGCAAGCGGTGCGGACATCCCACCATCGTTGCCGATCAGCTACTCGTTCTGGGCGTCGTGGCGTCATCGGAGGTGATTCGGGTCGCCGGACGACCGGAAACACCTCCGATGAGCGCGAATCGCGGGGGGCACCGACGGGCTCAGCCTCGTATCGGGTCCGGGCTCACTGAGCGGTCATTCCACCGTCCGGAGTGACCACCGAACCGGTCATGAACGCTGATTCGTCGCTGGCCAGGAACAGCGCTACCCGCGCGATGTCCTCCGGCGTACCGAGTCGTCCGATCGGGTACTTGGCGATGGTCATCGCCAGACCCTTCTCCTCGTCCCCGCCACCCCGGGCGGTCAGCATCGGCCGCATCAACGGGGTGTAGACGGTGCCGGGACAGATGACGTTCACCCGGATCCCGCTGGTGGCGAGATCGACGGCCATCGACCGGGTCAGGGCGACCACCGCTCCTTTCGAGGCGCAGTACGCGGCGAAGTTGGCGACTCCGACCAGTGCCGCGACCGACCCCTGGTTGACGATCGACCCGCCGCCCCGCTCGGTCATGGACCGCGCCGCTGCCGCGGAGCAGAGGTAGGTGCCTTTCACGTTGACCGCCATGCAACGGTCCCAGTCCTCCTCCGTCGACGTCAGGATGGAGCCGCTGCTGTTGACCCCGGCGTTGTTGTAGAGCACCCCGACCGGCCCGAGTTCCGTGCTCACCCGGTCAAAGGCCATCCGTACCTCGTCGCCGTCGGCGATGTCGGCGGTCAGCGCGAGGGCCTGCCCACCGTCGGCGGCGATCAGATCTACAGTCTCCTGGGCGGCGTCAGAGACCAGGTCGAGCACCGCGATCGCCGCTCCCTCGGCGGCGAACAGTGCAGCCGCCGCCCGACCGATGCCCGAGCCGCCGCCGGTCACCACCGCCACCTTGCCATCGAGCCTGCCTGCCATCAGTCTTCCCCCTCCTATAGCGCTGACATTCCGCCGTCGACGACGAGCGGGTGACCGGTGAGGTAGCTCAACCGGCCCGAGGCGAGCAACGCCACCGCGTCGGCGATCTCCTCGGGCTGCGCGACCCGGCCGAGCGGGATCTGGCGCTCGATTAGGGCCCTCAGCTCGGGCTGGTCCAGCCGCCAGCTCGTCATCGGGGTGTAGACCATGCCCGGGCAGACCGCATTGGCTCGGACGCCGTACTTGGCGTAGTCGACGGCGATCGACTTGGTCAGCATCACGGCGGCGCCCTTGGAGGCGGTGTACGCCGCCCGCCCGGGGAACGCCACCAGCCCGGCCACCGACGCGATCGTGATGATGTGTCCCGAACCCTGCTCGATCATCGACGGGAGGACGGCGCGGCTGCACAGGAACGGTCCGCGGACGTTGACTGCGTGGACCCGGTCCCACTCCTCGATCGGCGTCTCGTGCAGGACGGTGGCTGCGGGCGACCCGGTGATCCCGGCGTTGTTCACCAGTACGTCGATCCGCCCGAACCGGTCCAGGGCACTGTCGATCGCCGTTTGCACGCCGGCAGGGTCGGTCACGTCACACGCGATGACGCCCTCGCCCGCGAGGTCGAGTACGGCGACGTCCATACCCTCGGCGCGGAGCCGGTTCGCGGTGGCCAGGCCAATCCCCGACGCGCCCCCGGTGACGACCGCAACGGTCACGGGCGCGGCCGGCTCAGAGATTCACCAGTTGTTGCTTGCCGGCCCGCAGCCGGGACAGCTGGATGAAGTGCTCGGGGTTGAGGAACAGCTCCGACAGCTCGGCCATGTCGTCGATCGTCCAGCCCTCGGGCCGGCGGATCAGGTAGTCGATGTACTGGAAGGCGTCTTTGGCGCCGAATCCGACGTGGTGCGCGCCGAGGATCCGCCGCGAGTCGGCGTCGATGACCAGCTTGAACCAGCCGGACAGGATCGGGCGGGTGAACGCGTAGAGCATCGAGCCCTCGGCGGCCGGCAGCGGGAAGGACTCCGGGTCGGAGTCGTCCGGCGGCATCTGCAGCTTGATGACGTTGGGATACCTCTCCCGGGCCTCGGCCTCGGTCAGGCCGCACCAGGTGACCTCGTACGTCGTGTGGAAGAAGTCGGGGTACTCGCTGTAGTCGTATTCATAGTGCTCGCCCATGATGTTGCGTGCGGCGGCCATGCCGCACTTGCGGGCCTTGAACATCTCCATCGGCGACCCGAGCAGGTCCCCGATCGCGCGCACCGACGGCGAGGAGGTCTTCATGGTCGAGTCGGCGACGACGAAGCCGCGGTCGTCGGTCTCCAGACCGAGTGCGTCGTACAGCTTGAGATTCGGGCGCTCCCCGGTGCCGACGAACACGAAGTCGGTCTCGATCTCGACCGTCTCGCCGTCCGAACCGCGATAGCGCACACCGGTGGCGCGACCGTCGCCGAGCACCTCCAGCGGCTCGACGCCCTCATGGATCACGATGCCGCGATCGACCATCATGTCGATGACGTACGTGCGCATGTCCTCGTCGATGTGGTGCAGGCTCGCGGTCCGCAGCAGCGGGCTTCGGGTGAGGATCGTGGTCTGGCAGCCGGTGGCCTGGAAGAACGAGCCGTACTCCAGCGCGACCTTGGAGCCGCCGATGATGACGCAGCTGGTGGGCTCGTAGTCCAGGTCCTCGATCAGGCTGGCGAAGTCGAAGACGCCGTTCTGCTCGATCCCCGAGATGTCGGGGTACGCCGTCCGCGCCCCCGTTCCCAGCACGAGGTTCCTGGCCCGGAACTGGCGGCCCTCCACTTCCACGGTGTGCTCGTCGATGACGGTCGCCGGGGCGTTGAGGATGAACTCCAGGTCCAGCTGCTGCTTGGACTGCCAGTTCATGACCGCATGGGGGAGCGAGCGGCCCTTCTTGAACAGCTCGACGATCCCCAGGATCGACGCCTTGCTCTCGTCGAACTCCGGATACCAAAGACGGCCCTGCATGTGCCGGGCCAGGTCCAGTTCGCGGGCGCATTCCGAGAACAGGTGGTGCGGGACGCAGGCCTGGTGCGGGCAGGACCCGCCGAGGAACGGCCAGGCGTCCACTATCAGCTGGCGGCCGCCACGGGCCCGCAGGTAGGCGGCCCCGAACCGGCCGCCGGCGCCGCCGCCGACGAAGATCGCGTCGTACTCCCGGTCGTCCTCTTCGGGAGTCGCCACGTTGTAGATGCCGCCGGTGGCGTCGTCTGGTTTCTCGACGATGTCCTCGATCAGCAGCGCCCATTCGCCGACGGTCAGCGGCTCACCCGCCTCCCCGCGATCCCCTCCGACCGGTTCACCCAGCGCGTCGATGCGCGCCCGCAGGGCGGCGAAACCGTCCTCGGGATTGCGTACGTCGATCACAATGCCGTCTCCATCTCGAGCCGGGAGGCCGTCGGGTCCGAGGATTCGCCGCGGGCCCGCTCGGCGGTCAGGTCACCAGGGGACGAAGCACCTGGGTTACGTCGCCCCGGCAGATCAGCCGAACAGGCCGGGCAACCCGTCGAGGCTGGCGCTGTTCTTCGCTCGACGATACGCCGCCAGCTTCGCCGGACCCTGCTTGACCGCCGACAGGTCCAGGATGTCGCGGTCACCGACGTACGTCATTCGCGGTACGGCGTACCCGCAGGAGTCGGCGACCCGGGTGAGGTCGACGACGATCACCGACCGGACGCCCGGGTGGGTGCCGAAATGCGGGAGCAACTCGGCGAACCGGGCGTCATCGGGCAGCACCGGCGCGCCGCGTCCGTGCAGGCGGACAATCCGGGGCCGGCCGTCAAAGGCACAGAACATGAGCACGATCCGGCCGTTCTCACGCAGATGCGCGATCGTCTCCACGCCACTGCCGGTCAGATCAAGGTAGCCAACTCGGTGCTGATCCAGTACGGCGAAGGTCCCCGATAGACCCTTGGGGGAGCAGTTGACCAGCCCGCCGCCGGCCGACTATGCGGTGGCGACGAAGAACACCGGCTGTGCCGCCAGCCAGCGCGCCAGACCGGCGTCGATCCCGTCGAACACCGTGGCCACGCGTGGAGCCTAATGCGGGGCGGTGGGGCATCAACGCGACGCGGTCACAGCTCCAGCAGGGCCTGTTCGAGCACCTCGGTCAGGGCCGGGTGCACGTAGAGAACGTCGTGCGCGAGCTGGTCGACGGTCTGGCCGAGCATCATCGCCTGCAGCAGTGGCTGGATCAGTGTGGCGGCCTGCGGCCCGATCAGGTGGGCACCGAGAAGCGTGCGCTGGCGGGGGTCCGCGACGAGCTTGACGAAGCTGCTCGTGTCCTCAAGCGCCCAGCCATAGGCGGTGTCGGCGTAATCGCGGGTTGCGACGACGTGGTCGATGCCCTCTGCGACGGCGTCCCGCTCGGTGAGTCCGACGCTTGCCACCTGTGGTTCGGAGAACACCGCATGCGGGATCAGGTCGCTGCGTAAGCGGCGAAGGTCCCCGCTGTGGGTGACGTTGTGCAGTACCACGCGTTCTTCGGCGTTGGCCATGTGCTTGAGCTGGAAGTGGTTGGCGACGTCCCCAAAGGCCCACACGCCCGGGACTGAGGTTCGGTAGGCGTCGTCGGCCAGCAGGTGGCCGTGCGCGTCGACCTGCAGTCCGCCCGCTGCCACGTCGAGCCGGTCGGTGTTGGGGCGCCGGCCCACGGCGACGAGCAATGCGGCGGCTTCCACCTGCTCGGTCGCGCCGTCTCGCTCGACCGTCACCGCGACCCCGTCGCCGCGGGCCAGCACGGCGGTCGCGTCGGCGCCCAGCAGCAGCCGGAAGCGTTGGCCGGCCAATTCGGTGAACCGGGCCGAGATCTCCTCGTCCTCGCCCATCAACAATCTGGGTCCGCGCTGGACAATCGTCACGTCCGCGCCGAACGCCTCGAACACGTGGCCCATCTCGGCGGCGATGAAACCTCCGCCGATCACGATCAGGGATTCGGGCACCCGGTCGACGCGCATGATGGTGTCCGACGTGTGGAAGGGCACCGTGTCCAGACCGGGAATCTGCGGTACGACGGGCCGGGACCCGGCCGCCACGACGATCTGCTCGGCCGTGATCTGCGTGTCGCCGACCTCCAGCACCTTGGGCGCCAGGAAGCGTGCCGCATCGGTGTAGACGTCGATCCCGCTCTTGCGTCGGTACGCCACCGCTTCCCCGTGCAGCGGGTCGATACGCCCGAAAATCCGGTCCCGGATGTTCGGCCAGTCGACCCGGTCGAGGGTTGCGTGCACGCCGAGCCGGCCGGCCTCGGACACCGCCCGCGCGGCGTCGGCCGCCACGACGAACATCTTCGACGGGATGCAGCCCCGGTTGAGGCAGGTCCCGCCGAAACGGTCGGGCTCGACGATGGCCGTTCGCAACTGGGCGAGCTCGGGACCGAACAGCGCATTGCCGCTGCCTGCACCGACGACGATCAGGTCATAGGTCCGCACCGCTTCTCCCTATTTCACGATCACGACCAGCCTGCTGAGCCGCCGCGCGAGTTCGAAGAACCGTACTTGGCGGCGGCGGCGTTGGCGGCGGGGCAGCGCCCCTCGTCACGCTTGCAGGCGCCGAGGTCGCACAGCCGGCAGATCCAGGCGCCACCGTCCTTGCCGGCGACAGCGCCTTCCATCAGGGCGTCCAGCAGTGCAGACAACGCGGCCCGCTGCTCCGGGCTGAGCCGCTGCAACAGCTCGCGTAAGGCGTTAGCCCGGGCGGCGACGATGCGTTCGGCCGCGCGCCGTCCCTGGGGGGTCAGCACCAGCGAGCGTGAGCGCCCGTCAGTACCCGGGCCTCGGGTCACCAGCCCGCTCGCGACGAGCCGGTCGACCAGCCGCACCGCCCCCGACGGTGTCAGCCCCAGCACCCGTCGCAGTCGGTCGAGGCTGGGGCGGTCAAGGAACTGGTGCAGCGCCGACAGTGCCGCCGCGCCGGACACCGACTGGCCGGAGGCGGCAGCGATCGCCGCCGAGGTTTGGTCGGCGACTACCAAGGCCAGGGCTCCCAGGACGTTGGCGTCCCGGTCCAGAGAACTCACTCCATGTCATATACCAGTGTCAACGGCATCTGGGGGTAGTCCTCCTTGGTCGACACGCTCTCGGCGGTTCCGCTGATACCCGCCAATTCGCCGGTGCCCGACCCTGGGACCACCGTGCTCTCAACGCGCGCGGTGGTGCCGTCGTACGTGCCTTGCCCGAGCAGGACAAAGCTTCCCGACCGGCCATCGATCGTGGCGGTCAACCTCATCAGGTTGACGAAACTGCTGGTGCCGTCCGGCCGGTAGTAGAGCAGCGACCGGGAGGCCCCCGGCCCCAGCCCGTCAGGCCCCTGCTCCAGCGTGACGTCTGCCCGGGCGAGCTTCCCGCCAGCGTCGGTCTCCTCGTACGGGTTCTCGTCCCAGCCGGTGATCTCGAGGGTTGTTTCCAATGTGGTAGCCATGTTCGTAGAGTATGTGTGAGTCACACAACAATCAAGCCTTGTCGCAGACGTAGATCGCCGTACCCGGCATCAGGGCACCGCGCAACGGACTCCACTGCCCCCAGACTCGGGTGTGGTCGGGCGGCCATTCGGGTTCGACCAGGTCGGTGAGAACCAGGCCGGCCGAGACGATCTCGCGGATCCGGTCGCCCATGGTGCGGTGGTGCTCGACGTACGTCGGTCGGTCAGCGGCGTCCACCTCGACGTACGGCGTCCGATCGAAGTACGAACGCTGCACCGTCAGTCCGTCCGGACCGGGATCGTCCGGGAAGATCCACCGCATCGGGTGCGTCACCGAGAACACCCAGCGCCCGCCCGGGCGCAGCACCCGGGCCACCTCGGCCATCAACCGGTCCGAGTCCGCGACGAAGACCACCGCGCCGAAAGCCGAACAGGCCAGGTCGAACGACGACGAGGCGAACGGCAGCCAGCAGGCGTCGGCCTGTACGAGCGGTACGCCGATGCCGGTGCGACCTGCCGCCGCGACCGCGTGCCGCAACATTCCGGCCGACAGGTCGGTGCCGACGACGTCGGCGGACTGAGCCCGCAGCCAGCGCGAGCACGGGGCCGATCCGCAGCCGACTTCCAGAACCCGTCGTCCCTCGACGGGTCCGAGCAGGCCGGCTGTGGCCTCGGTGAGTCCTTCCGGGCACCAAAGGAAGTCGACCTCGCCGATGTCCTCCAGATGCTCGGCCAGGTAGTCGTCGGCATCGGCGTCCCACCAGCGCCGGTTCGCCCGGGCGGTCTGCGCCGCGGGCACCGGGCGCCAGGCGATCCCCGCCGTACCCAGTTCCCAGGCTGCGCCGCGGGCCGGTTCGTCGGACACCTCACCACCCCCGCCGAACGCTACTGCCGGCCACCCACCCGGTGCGGATGCTGCTGGCCACCCGTCGGTCTCCTGATTGACCCCAATTTCGGCCACGACGTACGATGAGCGTGCGCCGTGGGTCTGCGTCGTCTCAGTAGGGAGCAGGCCTCGCTCGTGACTGCAATCTCTGTCGTCGGCTTCGCATGCGCTCGCTGCCCCAGTCATTGTTGAACGGAGGATCCGCGACGCGCGTCCGACCACCAAACGCCGCCGGAGCAACCCACCACATGACGTCCACCACCGAGGTCCGTCCCCCGCACAGCACACCGCAGGTAGCAGTCAATGACATCGGCAGCGCCGAAGACTTCATGGCCGCGATCGACGCCACCATCAAGTACTTCAATGACGGCGACATCGTCGAGGGCACCATCGTCAAGGTCGACCGGGACGAGGTCCTGCTGGACATCGGCTACAAGACCGAGGGGGTCATCCCCTCCCGGGAGTTGTCGATCAAGCACGACGTCGACCCCAACGACGTGGTCAAGGTGGGTGACGAGGTAGAGGCCCTGGTCCTGCAAAAGGAGGACAAGGAGGGCCGGCTGATCCTGTCCAAGAAGCGCGCTCAGTACGAGCGGGCCTGGGGCACGATCGAGAAGCTCAAGGAGGAGGACCAGGTAGTCGAGGGCGTGGTCATCGAGGTGGTCAAGGGCGGCCTGATCCTCGATATCGGCCTGCGCGGGTTCCTGCCGGCCTCCCTGGTCGAGATGCGCCGGGTCCGGGACCTGCAGCCGTACGTCGGGCAGCGGCTCGAGGCCAAGATCATCGAGCTCGACAAGAACCGCAACAACGTGGTGCTCTCCCGCCGGCAGTGGCTCGAGCAGACCCAGTCCGAGGTGCGCAGCGAGTTCCTGAACAAGCTGGCCAAGGGCCAGGTGCGCAGCGGTGTGGTGTCCAGCATTGTCAACTTCGGCGCCTTTGTGGACCTTGGCGGCGTCGACGGCCTGGTGCACGTCTCCGAACTGTCCTGGAAGCACATCGACCACCCGTCGGAGGTCGTGGAGGTCGGCCAGGACGTCACCGTCGAGGTGCTCGACGTCGACCTGGACCGCGAGCGGGTCTCGCTGAGTTTGAAGGCGACGCAGGAGGACCCGTGGCGGCAGTTCGCCCGGACCCACCAGCTCGGTCAGGTCGTCCCCGGCCGGGTCACCAAGCTGGTGCCCTTCGGTGCGTTCGTCCGGGTGGAGGAGGGCATCGAAGGCCTGGTGCACATCTCCGAGTTGGCCGAGCGTCACGTGGAGATCCCCGAGCAGGTTGTCAACGTCAACGACGAGATCATGGTCAAGGTCATCGACATCGACCTGGAGCGGCGCCGGATCAGCCTGTCGCTGAAGCAGGCCAACGAGGGCGCCGTCGGTGACTCCTCCACGTTCGACCCGGCCGCGTACGGCATGGCAGCGAACTACAACGAGCAGGGGGAGTACCTCTACCCCGAGGGCTTCGACCAGGAGACCAACGACTGGCTGCCCGGCTATGAAAAGCAGCGCGAGGAGTGGGAGCGGCAGTACGCCGAGGCGCAGACCCGGTTCGAGGCACATCAGAAGCAGATCGTCTCCGCCCAGGCCGCGGAGGCCGAGGCCACCGGACCGACGTCGTACGCCTCCGAGGAACCCACCGACTCCGGCACGCTGGCGACCGACGAGGCGCTGGCGGCGCTGCGGGAGAAGCTCGCCGGCAACTGAGGTTCGCACCGGGCGGCGGCGTAGCGCTCTGCGGAGTTACCGTGGGTTGATGCGCCGCCGTACGCCGGGTTCGGCTCTCGCTCTGGGCGTGAGCGCCGCGGTTGTGGTCCTAGCGGCCTGTACGGCTGACACCGACCCGTCCGGCCCGACCGAGACCAGCGCCCCACCGACGAGCAGCTCGGCGGCCACGACGGCCAGCGCCACCGCGACCGCCGAGCCGGTGGCGCTGCCGGGCAACTGCGGTGCCTTGCTGCCCGTGACCGACCTGGACGCGGCGCTCGGAACCGGTTTGCCCGGCTCGGTGTCCTACGTCCGTGGCCAGCCGCTGCCGGACATCGGCCGGACCGATCGGATCACCTGCGGTTACGGCGTTGCGATCGGACCCGACGGCAAGGCGCTGCCGCCGCTGTTGGAGATCTCTATCTCGTCGTACACCGATGTGCCAGCGGCCGCGGATCGGATCGACGTCACGACAGCCGACCGGCAAAGCGCCGGAGACCGGGTCGAGGCCGCCGACGTCGCGGGCTCGCCCGCGGTGGTGCTCACCGGTGTCGCCGGTACGACGCTGGTGTTCGCAGCCGGTGCGTCGACGTACTCGCTGACCCTGCTCCCAGCCGTGGTTCCTCCTGAGCAGACCGCCGAGCGGCTGATCGCGGTGGCCGAGGCGGTGCTGGACCAGTCGTCCGCGCCGCCCACCTGACCGACGCTACGACTCGACTCGGGGGTCAGAGGCTGAGGATCAGCGCGAACGCCGCCTTGGGCTGCCCGCCGGTACGGGTCAGCCACCCCCACGTGTGACGCCCCGCCGGTCGCAGGTAGCGCAGCCACGGTCGGCTGCGCCTGGTCAGCGCTGCGTCGACGGCGGCGATTCGGCGGCAGTGCACCCGGTCCGGCCGCGCCAGCCGGTGGCGGCCGGACACGTAACCGGGCAGAGCATGTGTGGTCATGGCTGACACACCCTCCTCGGGCGGGGAAGACACCCGGAGCACACACCGTAGGGTCCGCACCACGGCGGACCGGGCAGGCGCGCCGCAGGATCGGAGTTGGCAGACGTGTTGATCGTCGGGCTCACCGGCGGGATCGGGGCGGGCAAGAGCGCAGTGGCTGCGCGGCTGGCCGCACACGGCGCGCTCATCGTCGACGCGGACATGGTGGCCCGCGAGGTGGTCGCCCGCGGCACCGCGGGACTGGCCGCAGTCGTTGCGGCGTTCGGACCGAGGATCCTGGCCGGGGACGGCAGCCTCGACCGATCGGCTCTGGGCGACCTGGTCTTCAGCGACCCCGAGGCCCGGGAGAGGCTCAACGCGATCGTCCATCCGCTGGTCGAGCGGCGCACCGCCGAGATCCTCGCCGCCGCCCCGGAGGATGCTGTCGTCGTACACGACGTGCCGCTGCTGGTCGAGAACGGCCTGGCCCCGGCGTACGACGTCGTGGTGGTCGTCATCGCTGACCGCGACGTACGCATCGCAAGGCTGCGCGACACGCGGGGGATGAGCGAGGAACAGGCGCGAGCTCGGATGGCCGCGCAGGCCAGCGACGAGCAGCGCCGCGCCGTCGCCGACGTCGTCCTGGACAACTCGGGGACGCTCCTGGAGCTACGCCGACAGGTCGATGTGCTCTGGCGCGACCGGCTCGCTCCTAAGCCTCGGTAGCATCGCTGGCACGCGGCTGACGGGAGGGGCATGGCAATGTCCTCGCGGATCCGGGTCACCGGTGCCGTACTCGCCGTCGTTGCCCTCGCCGCCTGCAACACGACGGTCCGCGGCACCGGCACGCAGTCCGGCGTACCCACCGGAGGCCCCCCGCCCGGGCCGACCAGCGAGTCCAGTCAGCCCGCGCCGAGCGGCGATCCGGACGTGACGCCGCCCCCGGAGGCCGCGGTCTTCGAGATCGGGGAGACCGGCACCGTCACCGACGAGTCGGGGAACCCGCTGGCTGACATCACCGTCGCGGACGCGGTGCAGACCGCCGACCCGCCGGATGAGTTCTCCGACCCGCCCACGAACGGGACGTTCCTGTCCGCAACGGTCACCGTCGACAACATCGGTGGCGACGTGTTCACGGTCGCGCCGTTCGACTTCATGGTCCGCTATCCCGGCGGCACCCGCGTGGAGTATGGCGAAGGAAGCGCCGGCGTCTTCGGTTACGACAATCTGCTGGACGTCAGCGAAGTCGATGCCGGGGCGACGATCACCGGTGTCATCGCGTTCGACGTCGATCCCGAGGTGGCCGGCAAGCAGATCGTGTACGCCGACCTGTCCGGCCGGGTCCTCGGCGCGTGGAACGTGCCGTGACCCTGCGCCTGCCAGGACCGCCGTCTCGGTAGCTGCCGAGCCCGCGGTGGGCGATACTGGGAT
>JACCTY010000137.1 GCA_013812145.1 Geodermatophilaceae bacterium
CCCCACATGCCGTCCGGGCGGTCACAGTTGCCTAGGAAGTCGGGCCAGCTCACGTCAGGGTCACGCTGCTTGACCTTCTCCTGGTAGGTCGACGGCAGTACGTCGGCGAGGCAGCGCCCCATCACGATGACGTGAACGGGCACGGGATGCAGGGAGGCGGCGATCCGCTCGATGTGCTGAGGCCGGGACAGCGCCAGGATCTCGTGCGAGATGAGCGACCGTCCGCAGTGCTTGCGCACCCGCCCCGCTACCCGTTCCCAGGCTCCCGCCGCCTCGGGCAGTTCGCCATGGACGAACTCCCCGCCCTGCACGTCGTACGCGGCCAGGAAGTGCTCGTTGTCGTGCGCGGCCGGGTACTGGCCGGCCCTTGCTCCGTAGTCGCGGGGGCATGATTGCCCGACCAGATGGACGCAAGTGGAGGAAACGAGGACCGGGGAGTCGTTGGGACAGCCATCCAGCGGCGGGGCCTGTTTCACCAGCCCCGGGCGCGCCACTCCGGCAGCGAGGAACGTTCGGCGCCCAGCGTCGTGTCCGCCCCGTGCCCCGGGTAGACCCATGTGTCGTCGGGCAGTACGCCGAAGACTCGGGATTCGAGGTCGTCCATCAGCGAGGTGAAGTCCGCGGGGGCCCAGGTCTTGCCCGGACCGCCCGGGAACAGCGAGTCCCCAGTTAGCAGGTGTGTGGAGCCGTCGGCGGAACGATGTAGTAGCGCGATAGACCCGGGCGTGTGCCCGCGCAGGTGGACGACCTCCAGCGATACGTCTCCCACCGTGACCGTCCCGCCGCCCTCGACAACGTCGTCCACCGTCACCGGCAGCGCTGCGGCGTCGAGAGGATGCGCGACCGTCTGCGCGTCGGTCTGCGCGACCACCTCGGCCAACGCCTGCCAGTGGTCGGCGTGCTGGTGTGTCGTCACGATCGTCTTCAGCGGCGTCGTACCGACCAGGTCCAACAGCCGGCCGGCCTCGTTCGCGGCGTCGACCAGCACGCCGTCACCGGTCGTCGGACACCTCAGCAGGTAGGCGTTGTTGTCCATATCGCCCACCGCGAGCTTGGTGATTTCCAGGTCAGGCAGCATCCGCGTGTCGGGCGGACCTCCGACCTGGACGTTCCCGGTGTATTCGCTCACGACGTACCTCCCGAAAGCTCGACAACCATCTTTCCGGTGTTCTCTCCCCGCAGCAGACCGATGAACGCCGCGGGCGCGTTCTCAAGACCTTGCACTGAGGTCTGCTCCCACCGCAGCCGGCCGGCACGGACCCAGGCGCCCACCTCGTCGGCGAAGACGCTGCGCAGGTGGTTGTGATCGTTGACGATGAACCCGCGCAGGGTGAGCCGCTTGCCGATGGCCAGCCCGAGATTGCGCGGCCCGGGCGGAGCCGACGTCTCGTTGTACGCCGAGATCGCCCCGCACAGCGCCACCCGTCCGTGCGGCCGCAGCGAACCGATCGCGGCCTCCAGGTGCTCGCCTCCGACGTTGTCGAAGTAGACGTCGATCCCGTCCGGGGCAGCGTCTCGCAGCTGCCGGCGTACGGGTTCCCTCTTGTAGTCGAATGCGGCGTCGAAGCCCAGTCCGAGTACATGCTCGACTTTCGCAGCCGAGCCCGCGCTGCCGATCACCCGTGCTGCGCCCTTCAACTTGGCGATCTGACCGGCGGTGCCGCCCACCGCACCGGCCGCGCCGGAGACGAATACGACGTCACCGGCCTTCATGGCAGCGACCTCGAGCAGACCGGCGTACGCGGTCAGTCCGGGCATTCCGAGTACGCCGAGGTACGCCGACAGCGGGGCGGCGCTCGGATCGACCTGGCGAAAGCCAGGGGCGGCGCCGACGGCGTAGTCACGCCAACCGAGACCGTGCAGGACGATATCGCCGACGTCGAGCGCATCGGAGCGGGACTCGACCACCTCGCCGACGGCGCCGCCATCCATCCCTTGATCGAGTTGGAACGGCGGGACGTACGACGGGGTGTCGTTCATCCTGCCGCGCATGTAGGGGTCGACGCTCATGACGAGGTTGCGGACGAGGACCTGCCCCTCGTCGAGCGCAGGCAGCGCCCGCTCCACCAGCGCGAAGTTCTCCGCGGTCGGTGGGCCGTGCGGGCGGGAGGCCAGCTGGACCTCACGGCTGATCACATTCATGAGCACGACTCTGCCGTATTGAGCCGGACGGGCATCCGCTGCGTGTTCTCTGAAGTGCACGAGAAGCGTGCGTCCACCCGATCGCTGGAGGTTCCATGCGTCGCAGAGTCGCCCTCATCGCCATTCCCCTCGCCGCGGTGGCCACCCTCGGCCTGATGTCCGTCGCCTCGGCGGCCCCGGCCGGCGGATCCTCGACCATCCTCACCGGAGGCAAAGAGGTCCCGGGGCCCGGTGACCCGAACGGCCTGGGCCGGGCAGCCGTCCGGCCCGAACCCCTGCTGAGCCAGTTGTGCGTCAGCATCCGGTACTTCGGCATCGAACCGCCTACCGGCGCGCACATCCACGAAGCGCCGGCGGGCGTGGCCGGCGATATCGTCGTCGACTTCACTCCGCTGATCGCCACCAGCGATCCGAGCTACATCGAGGGCTGCGTACCGGTGGACACGGTGTTGGCACGGGACATCAAGAAGAACCCGGAGGACTACTACGTCAACGTGCACAACGCCGTCTACCCCGCCGGCGCCATCCGCGGTCAGCTCCGCTAGCAGTCCGATCGGCTGCCCCGCCCGGGTCCTCAGGAGCCGGGCGGGGCTTTTCGGTCACAACGAGTTCACCAGGCCGCTCTTTCACGGAGCGTGTCAATGCGAGTACAACGTCGGTGCATCCCCTCATCCACCCCGACTCCATCTGGTCCGCTCCGTTCGGCCGCCTCATCACACCCCGACCGAACGGAGCCGCCCTGGTGTTCGACCCCCGGTGCGCCGCAGTAGCCTGTCGAACGTTCGTTCGATAACCTGTAGCCCGCACAGACTTGTCGGCAGGCGGTCGTAGGGTGGCTGTCGGGCAGTGCCCGACGGCTTGGGATCAGGGAGCAACCACCAGCATGGACCGTCTCGTCGTGCGCGGCGCGCGCGAGCACAACCTGCGCGATATCGACCTCGATCTACCCCGTAACAGCCTGATCGTCTTCACCGGCCTGTCCGGGTCCGGCAAGTCCAGCCTCGCCTTCGACACCATCTTCGCCGAGGGCCAGCGGCGGTACGTCGAGTCGCTGTCGGCGTACGCCCGGCAGTTTCTCGGACAGATGGATAAGCCCGACGTCGATTTCATCGAGGGGTTGTCACCGGCCGTTTCGATCGACCAGAAGTCGACCAGCCGCAACCCGCGGTCGACGGTCGGGACCATCACGGAGGTCTACGACTACTTGCGGCTGCTCTACGCCCGAGCCGGTCGGCCGCACTGTCCGGTCTGCGGCCGACCGATCTCGCGGCAGACCCCTCAGCAGATCGTCGACCGGGTGCTGGAGATGGAGGAGGGTACGCGGTTCCAGGTGTTGGCCCCGGTCATTCGAGGGCGCAAGGGCGAGTACGTCGACCTGTTCGCGGATCTGCAGACGCAGGGGTTCTCGCGGGCCCGGGTCGACGGGGTCGTCTACTCGCTGATCGAGCCGCCGAAGCTCAAGAAGCAGGAGAAGCACACGATCGAGGTTGTGGTCGACCGCCTCACGGTCCGGCCGAGCAACAAGCGCCGGCTGACCGAGTCGGTTGAGACTGCGCTGGCTCTGGCCGGCGGGCTGGTGCTGCTGGATTTCGTCGACCGCGACGAGCACGACCCCGTCCGGGAGCGGACGTTCTCCGAGCACCTGGCCTGCCTGTACGACGACCTGTCCTTCGAGGCGATGGAGCCGCGCTCGTTCTCCTTCAACTCGCCCTACGGCGCCTGCCCGGAGTGCACTGGGCTGGGAACCCGCAAGGAGGTGGACCCGGAACTGGTGATCCCGGACCCCGAGCGGAGCCTCGCCGACGGCGCGATCGCGCCCTGGTCCACGGGGCAGACCACCGAATACTTCACCCGGCTGTTGGCCGGGCTGGCCGACTCGCTCGGCTTCGACCTCACGACGCCGTGGGAGAAGCTGCCGCCGGTCGTGCAGGAGACCGTCCTGCACGGGCAGGACCGGCAGGTGCATGTCCGCTACCGCAACCGCTACGGCCGGGAACGGTCCTACCACGCCACGTTCGAGGGGGTGGTGCCGTTCCTGGAGCGACGGCGCGACGACACCGACAGCGAGTTCATGCGGGACAAGTACGAGGGCTACATGCGCGATGTGCCGTGCCCGGCTTGCGGCGGCGCGCGGCTCAAGCCGGAGGTGCTGGCGGTGCGGGTCGGCGAGCGGTCGATCTCCGACGTCACTTCGATGTCCATCGGACAGTGCTCAGGGTGGCTGGCGGAAGTGGAGCTGACCGACCGCGAGCGGATGATCGCCGAGCCCATCCTCAAGGAGGTACACGCTCGGCTCGGGTTCCTCGTCGACGTGGGCCTGGACTATCTGTCGCTGAGCCGGCCGGCGGCCACGTTGGCCGGCGGGGAGGCGCAGCGGATCCGGCTCGCGACCCAGATCGGGTCGGGGCTGGTGGGGGTCCTGTACGTCCTCGACGAGCCGTCCATCGGGCTGCACCAGCGGGACAACCGTCGGCTGATCGACACCCTGCTGCGACTTCGCGACCTGGGCAACACGTTGATCGTGGTCGAGCACGATGAGGACACGATTCGGGTGGCGGACTGGATCGTGGACATCGGCCCCGGTGCGGGCGAGCACGGGGGGCAGGTGGTCGTCAGCGGGCGGGTCGAGGACCTGCTGGCCAGCCCGCACTCGATCACCGGGGCATACCTCACCGGCCGGCGGACGATCGCCGTACCGGCGAAACGGCGGCGACCCAAGCGGGGCCGGGAGTTGACCGTGCACGGCGCGCGGGAGCACAACCTGCGCGACGTGGAGGTCTCCTTCCCGCTCGGCTGCCTGGTGGCGGTCACCGGGGTGTCCGGGTCCGGCAAGTCCACGCTCGTCAACGACATCCTCTACAACGTCCTTGCGAACGCCATCAACGGCGCGCGGCAGGTCCCGGGTCGGCATCGTCGGGTGGGCGGGCTGGACCAGCTCGACAAGGTCGTCGGCGTGGACCAGTCTCCGATCGGCCGGACACCCAGGTCGAATCCGGCGACGTACACCGGGGTGTTCGACCACATCCGCCGGCTGTTCGCCGAGACGACAGAGGCGAAGGTCCGCGGCTACCAGCCCGGGAGATTCTCGTTCAACGTCAAGGGCGGCCGCTGCGAGGCCTGCCGCGGCGACGGCACGATCAAGATCGAGATGAACTTCCTGCCCGACGTCTACGTGCCTTGCGAGGTGTGCAAGGGCGCCCGCTACAACCGGGAAACCCTTGAAGTCCACTTCAAGGGCCGCACCATCGCCGAGGTTCTCGACATGCCGATCGAGGAGGCCGCCGAGTTCTTTCAGGCGATCCCGGCGATCGCCCGGCACCTGACCACGCTGGTCGAGGTCGGTCTCGGCTATGTGCGGCTCGGCCAGCCGGCGCCGACCTTGTCAGGCGGCGAGGCACAACGGGTGAAGCTGTCCGCGGAACTGCAGAAGCGCTCGACCGGGCGCACCGTCTACGTGCTCGACGAGCCCACCACCGGGCTGCACTTCGAGGACATCCGCAAGCTGCTCGGCGTGCTCGGCCGGCTGGTCGACGGCGGCAACTCGGTGATCGTCATCGAGCACAACCTCGACGTCATCAAGACCGCGGACTGGATCATCGACATGGGTCCCGAGGGCGGGTACGGCGGCGGCACCGTGGTGGCGACCGGCACCCCCGAGCACATCGTTACGGTTCCGGAGAGCCACACTGGGCGCTTCCTTCGGCCGGTGCTCGCCCGCGGCAGTGGACTGCGCGCGGTGGCCGACAGCGGAAACGCCAAGGCATCAAGTACGGGCCGGCCGAGCCCGCAGCCGGCCAAGAAGGTGGCTGCCAAGAAGCGGGTCACCGCCTGACGACGAAGGGACCAACATGACCGAGCGCTGGGTTGACGGAGATCTCGAAGCCGGGGCGGACGACGAGCAACCGGCAGCCGACACCCCCGAGGAGACCGGCGTCTTGATGGGGGAGGGTGAAGCATCGTCCTTCGAGCCGGAGGAGGACGACCCGGCCGCACCTCCCGACCGCTGAAGGCTCCTGCGTACTTGCCGCTCGACGTGACTGTGCGTGCCGTGGTCACGGCTCGCGCGGCGCTGCTGTCGATGTTCCGCTGGGACGGTGGCCACGCCGACCTCTGGCCGGTTCTTCGTTGTGCTGACGCGCTGGCTGTCGTGGATCGCGGCCTGGCTGGGCCGTCCGGACGTCGGGGCTGGCCGCCGTGATCGGAATCGAAGCACGAGCACGAGCTGCTTATCCGTTGGGACGCTTTGGGTCCGGGCGACCAGGCGATCCTGTTCGACGACTGGGCCGAGACCGGTAGCCAGGCGCTCGGCGTCGACGACATGGTGCGCGAGTCGCAGCCAACCTGCTCGGTGTCTCCGTCATCGTCGACGATTACCGGATGCGGTGCGGTGGCAGCTGCCACCGGTCAGCGCCCTGCTCGCGCCGCCGAACTCCCCGGACACCGGAGCCGTAACTGGTCACTCATGACCATTCCCGGGCAGATTTCGTTGTCGTCATTGACCGGTTGGATGCTCGTCCCCGCGCCTGGCTCTCGCGAGGGGTAGCCGTCCCATCATCCGAAAGGCGGTGGCTCCTGACGTACCTACTCCTGCACCGACCACTGACCGCCAGGGCGATGACGGGGAAGTCAACGCGTTGATGGGCGAGGAGATGACAAGCTGCACACTCGGGTAACGGCAGATTAGGTCGGCCACGGGTCCACCTCAATGCCTGCTCCCTGTACGCCGCCCTCGGGTCGGGGCGCTTGCTTCGGTATTTCAGCCGGTTGAGCTCCGCGTTCTCAGCCGGCGTGATCCACGCTGCGTGCAGGTACGTATGCAACACCTGCCGGATGGCGGACGCCGACGGGGCATCGACGCACTTCACGCGAATCCATGAGACCGGCGTGATGTGATCCAAATGCAAGAGCTTCTGCCTGTGCTCGTTTCGCGGCTCCTGGCCCCAGCGCAAGATAGCCAAATCGACTGCCAGTTCTGTGGCCAGGCTGCGGGCCGAGGCACTCGCTCCTGCCGGGCGGATGATCGGCAGCACAGCATCATGGCACTTGCGAATCACCTGTTCGATCGCCTCTCGCAACGCCTTTTGCTGCCTCGGTTCGAGCGCCGCAGTGCTGAGCGCCGAGGCCAGGGGTGCGATGGCCTCGGCGAATGGCTTGGCCCGCTCGATGAACTCTCGGCTTTCGTCCAAGGTGCCTATCCTGCCTGCTGGTCATGACCATGATCATGGGGCCGGAGTGCACGTGGAGTGCACGGAACCGTGCAGACAGGCTCATCGTCACCGACGTCAACGCTGCGCGGCGGACGATGTGGGCCGCCGCGGCTGCCGTCGAGAGAGGCGGGAACTGGTCACGAACAGCCTTTCCTGGGCAGGTTTTGTTGTTGTAAGTGACCAGTTGGCCGCAGCGGCAGTGGTACGTCGGAGCCGGTGGGCCGACGTAGGCTCGGGCAGTGGCTGATCCGTCGACGTACCGTCCCCCAACCGGGACGATCCCCGAGCGGCCAGGCGTCTACCGGTTCCGCGACGAGCGGCAGCGGGTGATCTACGTCGGTAAGGCCAAGAGCCTGCGCAGCCGGCTGTCGTCGTACTTCCAGGACATCTCGGCGCTGCACGCGCGGACCCGGCAGATGGTGACCAGCGCCGCCGCGGTCGACTGGACCGTCGTGCAGACCGAGGTCGAGGCCCTGCAGCTGGAGTACAGCTGGATCAAGGAGTTCGACCCGCGGTTCAACGTCCGGTACCGCGACGACAAGAGCTATCCCAGCCTCGCCGTGACGCTGTTCGAGGAGTATCCCCGCCTGCAGGTGATGCGTGGGCCCAAGAAGAAGGGCGTCCGGTACTTCGGCCCCTACGCGCACGCATGGGCAATCCGGGAGACCCTCGACCTGCTGCTGCGCGTCTTCCCCGCCCGAACCTGCTCGAACGGCGTCTTCCGGCGGGCGAGCCAGGTCGGTCGGCCGTGCCTGCTCGGCTACATCGGAAAGTGCTCCGCACCGTGCGTGGGTCGGGTGAGCGCTCCGGAGCATCGCGAGATCGTGGACGACTTCGTGGACTTCATGTCCGGCCAGACCGACCAGATGATCCGCAAGCTCGAGGCGGAGATGCGGTCCGCCGCCGGCAGCGAGGAGTTCGAGCGTGCGGCCCGGCTCCGCGACGACGTAGGCGCGCTGCGCCGAGCGATGGAGCGGCAGTCCGTCGTCCTCGGTGACGGCACCGATGCCGATGTGATCGCGTTCGCCCAGGACGAGCTGGAGGCGGCAGTGCAGGTCTTCCACGTCCGCGGCGGCCGGGTCCGAGGTCAGCGAGGTTGGGTCGTGGACAAGGTCGAGGACGTGGGTACGCCGGAACTCGTCGAGCAGTTCCTCTCCCAGGTGTACGGCGCCGGTGAAGACGTCCCGCGCGAGGTGCTCGTCCCGGAGGAACCACCAGACGCCGAGGCACTGGTCGAGTGGCTCGGCAGGCTGCGCGGATCACGGGTGTCGCTGCGGGTGCCGCAGCGCGGGGACAAGCGCGTTCTCATGGAAACCGTCGAACGCAACGCCAAGGAGTCGTTCACCCAGCACCGGCTGAAACGGGCTAGCGACCTCACCGCCCGGTCGCTGGCGCTCTCGGAGATCCAGGCAGCGCTGGAGCTGCCGGAGGCTCCGCTGCGGATCGAGTGCATCGACGTCTCGCACGTCCAGGGCACGAACGTCGTCGCCAGCATGGTCGTCTTCGAGGACGGCCTGCCGCGGCGGTCGGAGTACCGCCGGTTCTCCATCGCCGGTGGTCCGGACGGCCAGACCGACGACACCGCGTCGATCCACGAGGTCGTCCGCCGGCGCTTCGTTCGTTACCTCGAGGAGCAGGTGCGTGAGCAGGAGCCGGCCGCCGAGGTGGGCCGCCCGCGGAAGTTCGCCTACCCGCCCAACCTGCTCGTCGTCGACGGCGGCGCGCCACAGGTCGCGGCGGCGGCCCGGGCCCTGGACGAGCTGAAGATCGACGACGTGAGCCTGGTCGGCCTCGCCAAGCGGCTGGAGGAGGTCTGGGTGCGCGGCCAGAGCCATCCGGTGGTCCTCTCGCGCACCTCCGAAGGCCTCTACCTGCTGCAACGGGTGCGAGACGAGGCGCACCGCTTCGCCATCACCTACCACCGTCAGCGCCGGTCCCGGTCGATGACCGAGTCGCTGTTGGACGGCGTGCCGGGTCTGGGAGACACCCGCCGTAAGGCGTTGCTGGCCAGGTTCGGATCCCTGAAACGGCTGCGGGCAGCCAGCGTCGAGGACGTCCAGACAGTTCCCGGAATCGGCCGGCGTACGGCGGAGTCCGTCGTCGCCGCGCTGCACCGCGACGAGGCGATACCCAGTCCGGCGGTCGACCCGGTCACCGGAGAGATCGTCGAGGCCGAGGCGTGACCACGGGAAGCCTCGAACCAGCTGGCCCGCCGGAGCAGCCGGGCATCGACGTCGTCATCGTCTCGGGATTGTCCGGCGCCGGCCGCAGTACCGCCGCGAAGTGCCTGGAGGACCTCGGGTTCTTCGTCGTCGACAACCTGCCGCCCGAGCTGATCGGGACCATGGTCGACCTCGGCAGCCGATCACAGGGCGCGGTGACGAGGGTGGCGGTTGTGGTCGACGTACGCAGCCGGGCGTTTTCCTCCGACCTCAAGTCGATCATCGTCGACCTGGACCGGGCCGGCTACCGCCCGAAGGTGCTCTTCCTCGAGGCGGCGGACGGCGTTCTGGTCCGGCGGTTCGAGGCGGTACGGCGGGCGCACCCGCTGCAGGGTGGCGGGCGGCTGGTCGACGGCATCCGCGCCGAGCGTTCGCTGCTCGGCGAGCTGTACGGCGAGGCGGACCTGGTCATCGACACCAGCGAGCTGAACGTCCATCAGTTGCGACACAAGATCGAAGCCGCCTTCGGTGCCGACGACCTGCCGGTGCTCAAGGCGACGGTGATGTCCTTCGGCTACAAGTACGGCCTGCCGGTGGACTCCGACATGGTCATGGATGTGCGGTTCCTGCCGAACCCGCACTGGATACCCGAGTTGCGCGAGCACACCGGTCAGGAGACCGAGGTCCGCGACTACGTGCTCAGCCAGGACGGGGCGGCGGAGTTCCTCGACCGTTACCACGAACTGCTGCGGCTGGTCGGGGCCGGCTATCAGCGCGAGGGCAAGCGCTACCTGACCGTCTCGCTGGGCTGCACCGGCGGCAAGCACCGGTCGGTGGTGATGGCCGAGCAGCTGTCGGAACGGCTGTCCGCGGACGGCGTACAGACGACCGTCTTCCATCGTGACCTGGGGCGCGAATGACAGACCCCAAGGTGGTCGCGCTCGGTGGGGGGCACGGCCTGTCCGCGTCGCTGGCGGCGTTGCGGCGGCTGACCCGCAACCTGTGCGCGGTGGTCACTGTTGCCGACGACGGCGGCTCCAGTGGGCGAATCCGCCGTGAACTCGGTGTCCTTCCGCCGGGCGACCTGCGGATGGCGCTGGCCACGCTGTCCGGATCCGGGGACGGCTGCGAGCGGCTGGCCGCGCTGCTGCAGCACCGCTTCGGCGGCAGCGGCGCGCTCGCGGGCCACCCGGTGGGGAACCTGCTCATCACCGGTCTGATGGAGATGCTGGACGGCGATGCGGTCGAAGCCCTGGCCACGGTGGGGCGCCTCGTGGGTGCGCAGGGCCAGGTGCTGCCGATGTCTCCGGTCCCGCTCGAGATCGCCGCAATGGTCAGCGGCATCGACCCGGATCAGCCGACCGACGTGCGTCGTATCAGAGGGCAGGTCGCCGTCGCAACCACGCCCGGGCGCGTGCTGTCGGTGGCCCTCGTGCCGGAGCGGCCGCCGGCCTGCCCAGAGGCGGTGGCCGCGATCCGTGCCGCGGACGCCGTCGTACTGGGACCGGGGTCGTGGTTCACCTCGGTGCTGCCGCATGTTCTCGTGCCGGAGCTGCTCGACGCGATGGTGCACGGCGACGCGCGGATCGTGGTGATGCTGAATCTCGCGCCGCAGCCGGGGGAGACCGAGGGCCTCTCACCGCAGGAGCTCTTGGACGCGCTGTACCGGCACGCGCCGGACCTGCTGATCCATACCGTGTTGGCCGACGACGAAGCGGTTCTTGACCGCCGCGCGCTGACAGATACGGTGCACGCGCGGGGAGCGCGGTTGGTACTGGCACCGGTGGCTGCGGCGGACGGCTCGGCGAGGCATGATCCGGAACTGTTGGCCGCGGCGCTGGCTCCAGTGATCGGGGCGAACGGGTAGTGCGGAGAGGCGGGGAGCTGCACACATGGCGATGACCGCGGCGGTGAAGGACGAGCTCAGCCGGCTGTCCGTGACGAAATCCTGCTGTCGCAAGGCGGAGATCTCGGCGATGCTGCGGTTCTCCGGCGGCCTGCACATCGTCGCCGGGCGGGTGGTCGTTGAAGCCGAACTGGACACCGGTTCGGTCGCCCGCCGGCTGCGGCGGGAGATCACCGAGGTTTACGGGCATCTCAGCGAGGTTCAGGTCCTGGCCAGCGGGAATTTGCGCAGGGGCAGCCGGTACCTCATCCGGGTGACCAAGGACGGGGAGGGGTTGGCCCGCCAGACCGGCCTGCTCGACCTGCGCGGACGCCCGGTCCGTGGGCTGCCCCGGCAGATCGTGTCCGGCGGCAGCTGCTGCTCCGCGGCGGCCTGGCGAGGCGCGTTTCTCGCGCACGGTTCGCTGACCGAGCCCGGGCGGTCCTCCGCGCTGGAGGTGACCGCTCCCGGCCATGAGGCAGCCGTCGCCCTGGTCGGCGCCGCTCGCCGGCTCGGCGTCGCGGCAAAGGCACGCGAGGTGCGTGGCGTCGATCGTGTCGTCGTCCGCGATGGGGACGCCATCGGTGCGTTGCTGACCAAACTGGGAGCGCACCAGTCCGTGCTGGCGTGGGAAGAGCGCCGGATGCGTCGCGAGGTCCGGGCCACCGCGAACCGGCTGGCGAACTTCGACGACGCGAACCTGCGCCGCTCTGCCCGGGCGGCGGTGGCGGCCTCGGCGCGGGTGCACCGGGCGATGCAGATCCTCGGCACGGAGGCACCGGAGCACCTGCTGCAGGCCGGACGGCTGCGACTGGAGCACGGCCAGGCGTCGCTGGAGGAGTTGGGTTCCTTGGCCGACCCGCCGATGACCAAGGACGCCGTGGCCGGTCGGATCCGACGGCTGCTGGCGCTGGCGGACAAGAGAGCCGCGAACCTCGGCATTCCGGACACCGAGTCCAGCGTCACCGCGGAGATGCTCGCGCCCTGACTGTCAGCTCAGGATCTCGTTCAACGCCAGGATGTTGCCCTCGCTCTCCTTGAACCAGGCCGACTTGACCGGGCCGTAGTCGGCGATCTCCTCGCCCGCGACAGCCCGCTGTCCCTGGAAGCTTGACGAGCCGGGCTTCTCGAAGCTCACTCCACGCGCCTTGAGCTCTGCCACGATCTCCTCGATTCCGGTCACCATGAAGCTGATGACGGCGTAGCCGGCAGGGGTGCGTTCGGGCATCTCGGTCGGGTCATCGGTCGGTCCGGACAGCAGCTTCAGTCCGAGCACGTCCCGGAAGAACGCCCTGGCTCGGTCTCCGTCCTGCGCGGGCAGGACGGGATTCAGGTAGAAACGGTCGAGCATGTGTCACCTCGCAGCGGGGGACACGCGGACCCCGGCGGTCGGCAGGTGCCGAGGCCCAGTGCGCAGGCCCGGCACAGTTGACGCAGCCGGGCGGGCGTTCATCGTCCGAACGCGTGCCGCACCAGAATGTGGCCATGACAATCCGGGTGCTCACCGGGGCCGACTGGCCGGCCGTCGCTGCGATCTACGCCGCCGGGATCGACAGCGGCGTGGCGACGTTCGAGACCGGTGTACCGGGCTGGGAGGCGTGGGACGACGACCACCTGCCGATGCCGCGACTGGTTGCGGACAACGGTGGCCGGGTCGTCGGCTGGGCGGCGCTCAGTGCGGTGTCCGGGCGGTGCGTGTACGGCGGGGTCGCCGAGGTGTCGGTATACGTCGATCCGGCAGCACAGGGCCGCGGAGTGGGCGGTGCGCTGCTGGACGCCCTCGTCAGCGGGTCAGAGGACGCCGGGATGTGGACGCTCCAGGCGGGAATCCTGCCGGCTAATGCGGCAAGCCTCGCGTTGCATGCGCGGCACGGCTTCCGGGTCGTCGGCCGCCGGGAGCGGATCGGCCAGCTGCACGGTGTCTGGCACGACGTGGTGCTGCTGGAGCGCCGCAGCGGCGTGGTCGGCCGCTGACCGGCCCCGCTCCTCGCCGATCTTGGTCTGACCAACCTCAAAACTCGCCTGAGACGTTGACCGGACCAAGATCGGCGGTAGAGCGGAGCCGGAGACCGATACGGCGGATGGGGTACCCGATGGTCGGGCGACCGGCCGCCACCTCTTCCAGGAGGACATCCCGAGCGGTAGTGACCTGATCGGCTCTCTGGTCGGGCAGGTAGAACGAGCGCAGCAGCAGTTCGCGGTTGGCCGGCGTGGCGATCGGCACCGCAAAGCACCGCATCTCGTCGGAGTGCAGCGCGAAGCCACTCGCCGCAGCTCGCCCGGCAAGCGCGCCCAACGGTTCAGGGAACGGCTCACCGCACCAGCCCAACGTGGCCAACAGCCGGTTGTACGCCGTATCGGCCAGCGTTGGCTCGCGCATCGGAACGGTCGCTGCAAGCACTCCACCCGGCACCAACCAACTGCGGGCACGATGCAGGACTGCCTGCAGCGGCAGCAGCATCAGCGCCATGGACAGGGTCACGGCGACGAACGGCCCGCCGATCTCGGCGGTCAAGGCGTCGGCCCGGCTCGTCACAGCCGCCGGCCGGCGGGCGGCCGCGACCGCCAACTCCTCGACGCTGCTGTCGACGCCGCGGTAGCGGCCGGCGCCGATGTGCTGGGCCAGTGCAGCGCTGCCGCAGCACAGGTCGAGGACCGGACCGGTCGGGGGCAGCAGCTCGGCGAGCCAGGCGTAAGGATTGCGGCCCCGTTCGTCGCGCGCCGGCCCGAGCAGGTCCTCGGTGATCCCCGGCCGGCGGGCGTGCAACGCCGAAACCGCCGGCCGCGTCACGCGACCATGACCCGGTCCAGAATCTGCGCCTTCATCCGGACAAAGGCCGGATCGGACAGCGTGTGCCGACCCCTCGCGCCTCCGAACGGGACCGGGATCTCCTCGACGAGACGGGCCGGCCGGGCACTGAGCAGGCCGAGCCGGTCGGCGAGCAGCAGCGCCTCGTCGACGTCGTGGGTGACCAGCAGAGTCGTCGTCTCCCGGGCGGCCAGCACGGAGCGCAACCACTCGTGCATCCGCAGCCGGGTCTGGGCGTCCAAAGCGCCGAACGGCTCGTCGAGCAGCAGCACCGGCGGCGCGTTCGCGAGCACCTGGGCGATCGCGGCCCGTTGCCGCATGCCGCCGGACAGCTGGCGAGGCAGTGCATCCGCGAACTCCGTCAACCCGGTCGCCTCGAGCAGGCCGGCAACAATCTCCTCGGTGTCGCCGCGGCCGGATTCGCGGGGCCCGAAGGCCAGGTTGTCCCGCAGCGAGAGCCAAGGGAAAAGCGTGCCGGCCTGCGCCACCATCCCGCGCTCCGGCGACGGTCGCCGCACGACCCGGCCGGCCAGCTCCACGCGTCCCTCATCAGCGGTCTCGAACCCCGCCATCACCCGGAGCAGGGTCGACTTGCCGCAGCCGCTCGGACCCAGCAGTGCGTATGTCTCGCCGGGATGCACGGCCAGATCCACCCGGTCCAGTACGGCGACCGCCCCGAACGACTTGCTGATCCCAATCGCACGCAGCGAACTCAATTGCACACCTCGCTGTGCTCGGTGCGCCGCTTTCGCGGCACGCAGTGTCCAGTCGTTCGCTCGCTCACGTGTCCGCCCAGCGCACCCAGCGTCGGGTGAGCATGCGCAAGACGAGGTCGGCGCCGTACCCGACGACGGCGAAGACGAACATGCCGACGACGATCTCCTCGATCCGCCCCGTCTCGCGGGCGGCGTTCATCATGGCGCCCACACCGGTCGAGGTGCCGGTCAGCTCGCCGACGATGACGCACATCCACGCGAGGGTGAGGCTCAACCGGAGTCCGGTGACGATCTCCGGGAGCGCGCTGGGCACGTAGACCCGCCGCCATAGCCGCTGCCGGGGCGTGCCGAGCATCCGGGCGGTCTCGATGTGCGCGCGGGGGACCCGCGCGACGCTGTCCGCCGTCGCGATCAGCACCGGCCACAACGCGCCGATGAAGATCAGCGCCCGGGCCGCTCCCTCTCCGATCCCGAACCAGACCAGCGAGATCGGCAGCCAGGCGTACAGCGGCACCGCCCGCAGCGCGTTGAGGACCGGGTCGAAGAAGTCCGCCACCCACCGCGACAACCCGAGTGCGAGCCCGACGCTGATCCCGACCACCACGGCCAGCGAAAAGGAGACCAGACACCGAAAGATGCTGGCGCCGACATGCCCCCAACCGGCCCCGTCGAAGGCGACGACCCCGGCCAGCGTCGTACGACGTTCTCCGAAGAAGAAGTCACGCCCCGCCTCGGCGACCGTCCACGGCGCGGGCAGCAGGCCAGGCGAGATCCAGACCAGGCCGCTGGCGAGCGCCCAGCCTCCTAGCAGCAGCAACGGTACGACGACCCCGAGCGCCCGCCGCCACCGACGCCGGCCCCGGCTGAGGACGCGAGCCGGGGGCAGATCGGCCCGCTCGGCGTTGGCCAGGGCGGCCAGGTCCGTCAGGACGGGCATCGACATCGGACTCAGACGTCCCAGTACTCGCGGGCGAAGAGCGCCTCGTAGTCCGGTTCTCCGGAGACAATGCCGAGCCGGGCCATCCGCGCGCCGGCCCCGGAGACCTGCTCCTCGCGGGTGCTGTCGAAACGCCATTCGGCGCCGACGTTGGACAGCACCTCCTCGTAGAGCGGTTCCTCGTAGCCGAACTGGGTCACCAGCAGGTCCCGCCAGACATCCGGGTCGTTGTCACCGTCAGGCGTCAGGAACTCCGCGGCCTGCTTCTGCATCAACGCGGCCGCTCGGCACAGGTCCGGCTGCTCCAGCATGGCCGGCGAGGCCCAGATCGCGGTGTTGAAGTCACCCATTGGGGTGTCGAAGACGCCGTCGATCCGTTGACCCACCCCGGCCACGACGCTCTGCGTGCACAGCGGCTCGGTTCCGATGTACGCGTCGACGTCCCCGCGCTCCAGCGCCCCCGGGTGGTCGGCATAGCCGAGCGGGATACCTTCCACGTCGCCGTCCAGGGCCAGCCCAGCCTCTTCCAGCAGGGTCTGCAGGATCAGCACCTGCGCGCCGGGAGGGGGTACGGCGATCCGCCGGCCGGCCAGGTCCTCGACGCTCGTGACGACGTCGGTGCGCCCGATCAGGCCGATCCCCTGCCGGGCGCACATCCCGATGATCCTGGAGCTGAAACCGCCTTCGAGCTGGGCGATGATCGTGCTGTAGGTGCCGATCAGCCCGAAGTCCAAGCTGCCGCCCTCCAGCGCCTGCTGGATCTCCGCGGAGCTGGTCACGATCGCGGTGTCGATCGTGATGCCCTCCGGTGCGAACTGCTGCCAGAACAATGGCGCCGAGGCATGGTTCTGGGCGTAGACGCAGTTGCGCAGGGTCACCGGCTGGAAGCCCTCCGAGCGGCCCGAGCCGCTGGCGGCCGGTGTCTCATCGCCGCACGCAACCAGGCCGCTGGCCGCGCTGGCAGCGGCGAGGCCGAGAAATCCACGTCGGGACAGTGGGGGCAGGGTCATCCAGGTCTCCGTTTCGAAAGGCTCGACCAACCCTAGGATCTGTAGCCTCGCCGACACGGCAAGTCATGGAAACCGCGGCTCGCGGCGGGCGAGCCGCGATCTAGAGTGACCGCCGTGACCGCTGCCGATCCGGGTGTTGCCGCGTTCAACGAACTGCCGGCCGATCGCGCGATGGCGGAGCTGACCGTCTGCAACGCGGCAACCGGTTGGGCGGAGGCCTTGGCCCGAGGTCGGCCGTACCCGGACCGCGCGGCGGTGATCGCGGCAGCGGAGGGCGCCTCCGATGCGCTGACCGTTGCCGATGTCCGCGTTGCGCTGGACGCTCACCCCCGGATCGGGGAGCGGACGGACTCTCGCTGGTCGCGCGACGAGCAGTCCGGCGTACGGCGGGAGGAGTCCACGCTCGCCGCGCTGGCGACGGGCAACCGCGACTACGAGGAGCGGTTCGGCCAGATCTACCTGGTGTGTGCGACCGGCCTGGACGCCGAGGAGCTGCTGGCCGACGTCAGGGCAAGGCTGGACAACGACGACGCAGCCGAGGAGCGGGTGGTCGCCGGGGAGCTGGCGAAGATCGCCCAGCTGCGGGTCGGCAAGCTGCTCGACGAGCTGGCCGGGGGACGTCAGCCATGATCGGGATCACCAGCCACGTACTCGACACCTCCGTCGGCCGGCCGGCCGAGGGGGTCGCCGTACGGCTGGAGCATGCCGGCCGGGACCGCTGGGAGCTGATCGCCGACACCGTTACCGACCGCGACGGCCGGGTCGCCCGCTTTGGCGACGAGCCGTTGGCGGCCGGGCTGTTTCGCCTCGTCTTTGGCACCGGTAGGTACTACGCGGGCCAGGACGTCGACAGCTTCTATCCGGAGGTCACGGTGAGCTTCCGAGTCACCGACGATGGGCACTACCACGTGCCGTTGCTGCTGAGTCCGTTCGGCTACTCGACATACCGGGGCAGCTGAACGATGGGGATCGTCCTTGGCCCGACGCAGTACGGCAAGGCCGAGTGCCGGCTCGTCCGCATCATTCGTGGCGCGCAGCGGCACGAGATCCGCGACCTGAACGTCTCAACGGCGTTGCGCGGGGACTTCGCCGCCGCCCACATCAGCGGCGACCAGAGCCGGGTGCTGCCCACCGACACCCAGAAGAACACCGTCTACGCCTTTTCGAAGGTCCACGGCGTCGGGGAGCCGGAGGAGTTCGGCCTGTTGCTAGGCCGGCACTTCGTGAACAGCATCGAGTCCGTCGACGGCGCCCGGATCACGATCGAGGAGTTCGGCTGGGACCGCATCGACGGCCACGACCACTCCTTCGTCCACCGTGGCCAAGAGGTCCGGACCGCTGTCGTCACGGTGGCGGGCCACGATGCATGGGTCGTGTCCGGCCTCGCCGATCTGGTCGTGCTCAAGTCGACCGGGTCGGAGTTCGCCGGGTTTCTCGTCGACGAGTACACGACGCTGCCGGAGACCCATGACCGGGTGCTCGCGACCGCGCTCACCGTGCAATGGCGCTACAGCAGGCTCGACGTGGACTGGGCGCCGGCGTACGACGACGTACGGCGACTGCTTCTCGACGCGTTTGCCGGGACGCACAGCCTCGCGTTGCAGCAAACGCTCTATGCCATGGGCAGCGCCGTTCTGGCGGCCCGCGCGGAGATCGCCGAGATCCGCCTGGTGGCCCCGAACAAGCACCACTTCGCGGTCGATCTGACGCCGTTCGGACTGGACAACCCGGGAGAGGTCTTCCATGCAGCGGACCGCCCGTACGGCCTGATCGAGGCGACCGTCAGCCGTGACGACGCGCCCGATCCTGGGCCGGCCTGGACGTAGTGCCGTCCGCCGGGCTGCGCAACCGGTGGCCCGCCCCAGGTCACGACCGGTTCCGGTCAGCAGGCTCCGTCACACGGCCGGCCGACCGAGTGCTCGCAGAGTCCGTCGTTGTGCAGCTCACTCCGGTGGAGCCCGTCACGGTGCCCGCGGCGACCGGCGGGTACGTCAACGCCCTGCAGGTCGAGGTGGCCGCGCGACTGCCGTTCATCAGGGGGCAGATCCCACAGACCCGGGAGGGTTTGCGCCCGACGGCATCGAGGACCAGTGCCGGCTGGTCTGGGAGAACCTGACGGTCGTGCTGACCACAGCCGGCATGGACGAAACTCATCTGGTCAAGGTCACGACCTTCCTCGGCGACCGAAAGTTCGCCGCGGCGAACACAGCCGTCCGCAACGAGGTCCTGGGCGAGCAGATCGAGGCGATCGCCGCGGCCTGAGCGATCGGACCGGCGTCCGCCGGGAAGTCTTTGTCTTCGCGGCGCTGGGGGTGCTGCGGCACCGACGCGTCGGATCACCGCTGTGGGGCTGCCGCCCGATGGCTTTGCCGTCAGTCGCTGGGCGGTGCGCTCGTCGCTCGGCGGCCCGCGCGGGTGACGGTGAACATTTCTGCGATCACTGTCTCCGGGTGCCGGCCGTCGTGCGTCCTGGTGGCGTCGTGGATCCAGCCGCGGTGGTCATCGGCACGCAGCACCTGCGGCCGTGCACGCCAGTCCGGCGGATACGAAGCAGGTCGGTGGCGCGACGGTGCACAGTGGTGACCATGAGCCGGTTAGTCGTCTTGGGCAGCTGCGGTGGCTGGCCGGAAGCTGGGCGGGCCTGCAGCGGTTATGTCCTCGAGCACTTGGGGACGCGAATCGTGCTGGATCTGGGCTACGCCACGCTGCCGCATCTGCTCGCGCTGCTGAAGTCCCATACCGCGGACGGCATCGATGCGGTTGTTGTCACCCACGCTCATCCTGATCACG
>JACCTY010000164.1 GCA_013812145.1 Geodermatophilaceae bacterium
GGGGTCTTCGTGAGAGGGGTCTTCGGGAGAGGGGCAGCCGCGGCGGTGAACTCGGGTACGGCGTCGAAGGCGGCCCGGCGGCCGGCCCGGCGCAGCGCTCGGAGCACCGGCCTCGCGGTCAACCCCACGAGCAGCGCGGTCGTGATCGCCCGCCCGAGGTCCCAGCCCATCGACGACGCCAAGTCATAGGCCAAGAAACGCACCAGGTTGTCACTGACAGGATCGCCGGGAACGAACGAGATCGATGTCCCCGGACCCAGGATGAACGGCCAGAAGGACAGGTTCATCACCAGCCCGTAGATGAACGCCGCAACCGCGCCGTACCCCGCCAGCAGCGCCACCTCGCCGCGTCCGCTGGCACGCGGAAGCAGTCCGGCGCCCATCGCCACCCACGCGGCTGCAAACATCTGGAAGGGCAGCCAGGGGCCGACGCCTCCGGTCAGCAGTGCTGAGGAGAACAACGCGGTGGACCCCAGCACGAAGCCGAAACCCGGGCCGAATGCCCGCCCGCCCAGGATGATCACGAAGAACAGCGGTTCGATGCCCGCCGTACCGGCGCCGAGCGGGCGGACCGCAGCGGCGACGGCCGACAGCACCCCGAGCATCGCCACCGCCTTGGCGTCCATCGTCCCGTCGGCCAGCAGCGCGAGCACGGTAACCGTGACCAGGGCGAGCAGCCCACCGAAAACGAGCCCCGCGTCCAGCCCGTCGGCGAGCCCAGACTGCGGCGCGATCAGGAATGGCCAGCCGAACGCGGCCACTCCGAACACCGACGCGATCGCGATCGCGACGACACCCTTCGGTCCAACCGGAACAGGTGTGGATCTACTCACGCCACCCCCGACAGGGCTTGTGCGACGTCGGCGACGGTCAGCCAGGGGTCCGGTGCCAGGACCTTGGCGACCTGCGGCGCGTACGTCGGCGATGACAGCACGACGTTCGCGGTGGCGCCGTCGGTGATGATCTCGCCGCTGGCGAGAACGAGGACCCGGTCGGCGACGGACGCGACGAACTCCACGTCGTGGGTCGCCAGCAGCACCGCGACGCCGTCACCGGCCAGTTCGGCCAGCGCCGCGCCGAGGCGGTCCTTGGCCATATAGTCCAGCCCCCGCGTCGGCTCGTCCAGGAGCAGTACGGCGGGGCGCGCGGACAACTGGATCGCGAGTACCAGGCTCAACCGCTGCCCTTCGGACAGATCTCGCGGGTCGGATTCGTCGTCCACACCGGGAGTGAGCCGATCGACCAAGATCCTCGTGATGCCCGCCGGGCGCTGCGACTCGCTGTCGGCCTGCCGGCATTCGGCCTGCACGGTGTCCAGGTACAGCAGGTCGGCCGGGTCCTGCGGCACGAGCGCCACGCGGGTACGCCGGTCGGCGGGGTTCAGGGCCGACGGCTCGTCCCGGCCGACGCGCACCGACCCACGCAACGGCTTCAGCGCGCCCTGCAACGTCCACAGCAGAGTGGACTTGCCGGCGCCGTTGCGACCCATCAGGGCAGCCACCTCCCCGCGGACCAACGTCAGGTCGAGGTCCTCCAGGACAGGTGGGCCGCCGCGGTAGCGGACGGTCAGGCCGGTCGCGCGGAGGACGACGTCCCCGCCGGCCCGATGATCCGTGACGCGGCGCGGCCCGAGCCGGTCGCGCAACTCGCCTGCACGGCGGCGGGCGTCACGCACGGACAGCGGCAACGGCGACCAGCCGGCGAGCCGCCCGAGATGAACGACCGGGGGCGCGACGTCCGACGCCGCGAGTACCTCTCCCGGTACGCCGTAGCGGGGCGGCTGCCCCGATCCGCCGAGGCTGATCACCGAGTCGGCGTACTGGACCACCCGCTCCAGCCGGTGCTCGCTCAGCAGGACGGTGATGCCGAGGTCGTGCACCAACCGGTGCAGCGCGGCCAACACGTCCTCGGCGGCGCCGGGATCCAGCGCGCTGGTCGGCTCGTCGAGCACCAGCACCCTCGGATGGGCAGTGAGCGCGGACCCGATCGCGACCCGCTGCTGTTGGCCGGCGGACAGCTGTGCCAGCGGACGGTCGCGCAGTTCGGCGAGTCCGAGCAGGTCCAGCGTCTCCTCGACGCGGCGGCGCATCACCGGCCGCTGGATACCCAGCGACTCCATCGTGAAAGCGAGCTCGTCCTCGACGCTGTCGGTGACGAAGCCACCGGCCGGGCTCTGACCGACCACCCCCACGACGTCGGCCAGCTCCCGCGGCCGGTGGTTGCGGGTGTCCCGTCCGCCGACCAGTACCCGGCCGCTGAGCCGGCCGCCGGTGAAGTGCGGTACGTGCCCGCTGGCTGCACCGAGCAACGTCGACTTTCCCGACCCGGTCCGGCCCACGACGAGACACAGCTCGCCGTCGGGGACCGTCAGGCTCACCCCGGACAGCGCGTCGCCCGCGGCGTCGGCGTACCGGATGGACACGTTCTCGAAGCGGATCACGACCGACCCGCGCCCACGACGTCCGCACGTCTGGCTGGTATGGCGCTCGTTTCTACCGACGTTGCGAGGGGGCTGGGCGCGACCCCGGCCGGTGCGAGCGCGATCAGCAGGCCGACGACCGGCAGCAGCGCAAGCTGGGGGACCACGAGCGGGTACGTCGAGGGGAACGCCGTCGTGACGTCGTACACCGACGTCACGCACAGGCAGCCCGCCGCCACCACGCCGGTCGCGGCCACGACGGCAGAACGCGGATCGACCTGCTCGGCGTGGTAGCGGCTGCGCAGCACCCGACGTGAGCCGACCGCCAGACCTGCCACAGCTGCCAGTACGCCGACGAGCAGGCTGGGCAAGCCGACCGAACCACCCGCGGACGCGTCCAGCACGGCATAGCCGCCCAGGGACAGGCCGAGCAGGCCGACGAGGAGAAGCCCGGCGGTAAACCGGCGGGTACGTGCACTGATATCGCCGGCGCGGCCGTAGCCGCGGGCGTCCATGGCCGCTGCCAGCGCCACCGCCCGGTCCAGCGCCATCGCCAACACCGGCATCCCGATCGATCGGACCGCACGCAGGCCACGGCCGTTGGCGCCGCGAAGCGCCTGCGCCCGGCGTACCCGCAGCGCCGACTCCACGAGCTGGGGGGCCAGGCTGATCGCTACGACGACGACCAGGCCGAGCTCGTACAGCGCTCCCGGCAGGGTTCGCAGCAGCCGGCGCGGGTCGGCCAGCGTGACGGCGGCGCCGACGCAGATGAGCAGGGTGGCCAGGCGCAGGCCGTCGTACAGAGCGCTGACCAGCCCTTCGGCACTGACCGCGCCACCGAGTCGGATGCCGGCTGCCCACTGCGGCAGCCGGAGTTCCGGCAGCCGGACCAGCACCGTCTCACCGAGCGCGCCCCCGAAGACGATGTGGAAGACGGTGCGGATAGCGATGACGACCAGGCCGAGGATCAGGTACGCGCGGAAACCCTGAGCCCAGGTCCGGGCCGGGCGGCGGGCGGCGACGACGTACCCGACGACGCTGACGATCAGGAGCAGGATCAGCGGGTTCGTGGTGCGGCTGGCGGCGGTGGCCATGCCGAGGGCCCACAGCCACCACGCGAGTGGGTGTAGTTCCGTTCGGGATCTCACGGTCGGGTGCGGATCTGCCAGTAGGCGCCTGCGCTGAGGGCGGCAGCGACCAGCCCGACCGCCACTGCGTCCCAGGGCGGCCCGGCGTCATCCGTAGCGGTTGCGGGCGGGTCGGCCCGCGTCTCGGTCGGCTCAGCCGTCGTCGTGCTGCTCGCAGTGGTCGAGGGGCTGGTGCTTCCCGGTGGCGTGGTTGCCGGTGCAGCGGAACTGGTCGCCGTCGGCGGCACCGAGCTGCCGGCGGGTTGCGCTGTCGACGGACCGGTCGTGACCGGCGGGGGCGGCGGCGCCGACGGGCGACTCGGGCTCGATGTCGGTGGTGGGGGCGGTCTCGGTGGCGTCGACGACGTCGGTCGCGGCGGGGGAGGAGGTGGCGGGACCCGGTTGACCGGCGGGGGGATGCCGGGGCGCGCCGTCTCGCCGAACGCCCACCCCTCAGTGGCACCGTCGACCGGCCGGGTGTTGGCTGCGCCCTGACTGCCGTACGTCCAGGCGCTAGCCCCCGGAGGAGCCTGCCAGTAGGCCCAGTACGCCGTCGCAGGTGGAGTGCGCACGCAGGGGTCGTCCTCCACCGGCGGAGTGCCGTTGATCCGGCACACGAAGCCGGGCTGGCCGGTCACCATCGCGGTACTGAAACCGGCTTGCGACAGCGCCGACAAGCCGTTGGTCGGATCGGGTGCACAGCCGGTCTGGATGCCGCCGTAGGGGCCGAAATCGACCACGACGGTGACTCCGCTCCCGCCGGTGCAGGGGCTCGCCTGAGCCGCTCCGGGAGTCCAGAGCGTGCTGATCCACAGCACCGCAGTGCACAGCGCCACGGCGCCCAAGCGGCGCACCGGCGGGCCGGCTGCAGTCACGGGCGGGGAACGCGTGGCGGTTTGCCGTTGCCGAACGCCCAGCCTTCGGTAGAACCGGGGGCCGGGTTGTAGCCGCCCGCGCCCACGCTGCTGAACTCCCAGGTCTTGTTGGGCCGCAGGTGCCAGTAGGACCAGTAGGCGGTGACCGGCGCACCGTTGCACGGATCGGGCACATCGTTGATCGTGCAGACTAAGCCAGGCTGCCGAGGCACGAACGTGTAGGGCAGGCCCGCTCCGGACAACGCCGTCAGCCCGCTGGTCGGATCACCCGGTGCGCAGCGCCTTTCGATGCCGCCCCCTGCGCGGCCGTAGTCGACGATGACACTGACGCCACTGGTGCCCCGGCAGACCGCTGCCTGAGCCGCGGGCGCCGTCGCAACGGTCACCGTCCCGATCGCCAACCACGCTGCCAGCGTCAGCCTGATTGTTCTCATCGGTGCTGTCCGGTCCGACGCCGGGACGCTGCGAGCAGACCCACGCCGAGCAGCAGACAAACCCCGCCCGCGCCGAGCAGCGGTGCGATGTCAGCACCGGTGTTGGGCAGGCCGGGCTGGCTGGGGGTCGGGCCGGTCGTCGGACCGGGAGCGGTCGGCGTCGGGCTGCTGGTCAGGGTCTGCGTCGGGGTCGGAGTGGGAGTCGGGGTCGGGGTCGGCCCGCCGCAGTTCAGCCGCGGAGCCAGCGCCGTCGACCCGTCCGCGTCGACCTGCAGCAGGCCGACCTGCGCCAAGCCCGGGATCGCCTGCGCGCTCGCTCGGACGGCGCGGTCGTCGAACAGCGGTCCGCCGTCCGGACCATCGGTGAACGCGATGGCACCCTGCTGCTCCGGCGGCGCGGTGCAATCGAGTTGGCGATCGAGCAGCCACTGCCGAGCCGCGGCCGCGGCGTCGTCACGGCCGCCGACCGCCAACGCCTGCGCGGCCAGCCCGGTGCTGTTGGCGTTGGCCACGCCCATGTCGCTGAAGCCGCCGTCGTCGGCCTGGTTGCGGAGCAGAAACTCCAGCCCGGCCCGGGCGGCGGCGTTCTCCTCGACGGCGCCGTAGGACTGCACGGCGAAGCTCGTGGTGTCGATGCTGACCGAGGACGCGGCGCACGGATCGGCGTCGATGATCAGCGGAACATTGCCGTCCAGCGCGCCACCGTCCGCACACTGCTGGCCGACCAGGAATCCGGCGGCCTCCGGGGACAGCTCACCCGGGGCGGTACGGGCCAGCGCGAGAACGGCGAACGCCTGGCCGATGTTGTTGCTGAAGTCTCCGAAAGCCGAGATGTCGGAGAACCGGCCGCTCGCTGTCTCCGTGGACAGGAGCCGGGCGGACACGTCGACGCCGCCGAAGTCGGCCGGATCCCGCCCGGTCACGTCGGCGACCAGCAGGGTCTTGGCGAGCGCACCGGCGTAGTACTCCCCGTCCGGATCGCCGACGCCGTCGGCGTCCCCGACGTACAACTCGACGTTGGCCTCGAGATAGTCCGTCGCGGCGGTCGAGGCGTCGCCACCGACTCCGGCGGCCGCCAGCGCGACGATCGTGTCAGCGGTCAGCCCGTAGTCGGGAAACCGTTCGTCGTCGCTGATCTGGCCGTTGCCGTTGAGGTCGATCGTGATCTCGATGTGGTCACCCTGGCCGTCGCCGTCGCCGTCCACGAGTTGGGTGGCCAACCAGCCAGCCGCCGCTTCAGCGGGGTTGGAAGTCACCGGGTCGGCCGCGACCGGGCTCTGCAGCGCGAGCAGCAGACCAGTAGCACCGACGAGGACCGCCGCCCCGGCGCGCGCGGGGTGGCGACGAAGCGTGTGGGTGCGGAGCATGAAGTGCCTTTCGGAACCTTCGGATGCGTGATCCGAGGTGGCCCCCATGCCGACAACAAACGCCTCCTGCGCGGTTGCGCGGGAGGCGGCCAGGTCGTCCCTGGGTGATCCGCCCCGTAACCTCGACGGTGGATGGAATCGCGACCGTCCGGCAGGTCTTCGGGCTCGCCGCTCGTCAAGACGGGCGGCCTACCGTTGCGGGACAGCGCCGGAGTTGGACCGGTCTTCCCCTGGTCGGACAGCTATTCAGTTGTGCCGTGCGGAGATGTGCTAGGCGGCAGTGTGACGCCGCCCGGCAGCGGAGTCAACCCGGGTCAGGGCGTAGGCGTCGGCGGCGGCGGCGGAGTGGGTGAGCTGCGTTCAGATGAAACGCAGATGACCTCGGGAGCGGCGTTGTACCGGGTGTTGAAGACCTCCTTGCGCAGCACATCCCCGCCGCCGACGGGGCGGAAGACCCGGGTCACGCTGATGTCGAAGCCCGAGCTGCCACTCTGCTCCGCGCAGTCGCCGTCGTCGGGCTTGCGCTGCGTCTCCGGCTCGCTGTAGTTGTATCGCTCGCCGCTCACCGACTCGATGTCGTAGTGCTTGGTCCCCCAGAACGTCACGGTTATCGCGCCGGGCTCCCACAGCGTCTGGACGTAGATGCCGGTGTCGCTGTCGTTGCGCCAGGCGAGGTCGATCGAGTCGTAGAAGACCGTCGCTTCCCGACCGGCGGGATACCGGCTGATGTAGTAGCTGTGCGGCTTGTGCGTGACGTCTTCGAGCCCGGCGAAGAACACCGCATTGAACATCGTGGTCGCGAACTGCGAGATGCCGCCGCCGATGGCCTGCACGAACTCTCCACCCTCGATGATCGTCGACTCGATGTAGCCCTCGGCCTCCGTGCGGGGGCCGGTGAACCCGTTCAGGCTGAACGTCTCCCCAGGGGGGATGACGGCGCCATCCACCTCCGCCGCGACGACCCGGATGTTCTCACCGGAGTTCTCGTTCGTGAAGTTCGTCGTGAACGTGCTCACCTGCTCGGTGATCCCGAAGCCACGCGCCTCCTCGGTCGTCAACGCCGCCGGCTGCGCAACCAGTGGAACGGCGATCTCGCGCGGTACCGGCTGCGGTAATACGTCGAGCAGGCCGGTGGCCAGGGCCGGTACGTCGGCGACCGTCCCGTCCACGGCGGGGACTACGGCAACGGCGCCGCCGGTGAGAGTGAAACTCGCATCAATCGGCGGGCTGGTGAACGGTGCCAACGTCTCACCCAGGGCGGTCTGCAGCGCTCCCTGGTCCAACGACGGCAGCAGCGAGTCACCCTCGCCCGGTTCGAACCGCAGCGCCGCGGCGATCGCGGGGACCGGGATCTCGGCGCGCTCACCGCCCGGGCCGGTTGCCACCACAGGGCCGGCCAAGGCAGGGACGGCGAATCCGTCGAACGCCGCCTGGACCGCGTCGCTCGATATCTGCGCCGGGCGCTGGTCGACCGGGAATTCCACCGCGGACTCATCGTCGCGGACCGCCGCCCGTAACCTCTCGGCGGCCGACGCACGGTTGAGCTGCTGGCCGTCCACCGGTTGTACCGCCACCGGGGTCGTGCCGTCGATCGTGATCGCGCCCTCAACCGGTGCGATGTCTGCCTGCGCGGCAATGCCTTCGACTGCGGCGGCGAGCGCGGTCTCATCGACTGCAAGAACGGGGGCCACGTCGCGGGCGCCGCCGAACAACGAGACCAGCCTGGTGACGGGGTTCAGCGGCTGTCCGCCCGCCGCGTCCAGGGTGGCGTCGACGTCCAGGCCGATTCCGGCCTGGCTCGGGTCAACCGTCAGCTCGACGGTGCCGGCAGTCACCGCACGTTCGCGAGTCAGCTCCGTGGCGACATCGGCCTGGAGCCCCTGTTCGGCCTCAGACCGGTTGAGCCCCCCGATGGCCACGCCCGAGACTGTCGTGCCTCGAGGAATGTCACTGCCCGCCAGCGCCAGGTCAGCGCCGTACGCCAACCCGAGCAGTAGCAGCAGGCCGAGTGGGACGAGCGCCACCCGGCGTCGCCACCACGACCGCCGGTCATCGGCTGGCGGCTGCTCCTCCAGCGGCCAGGGATCGGCCGCCGCCGGCTCACGGCTTTCTAGGGCGTCGGGCTGCGGCGGCTCCTGCGCTGTGCCCACGGCCGGCAATCTCCCACGGTGCGTATGGCGGCCATCTGGCCGCGCCCATTCGAGAACCAGCCTAAGCCCTTTCTCATAGCTGATTGTCTCGGTGGTCAGTCTTCGCCGCCGCCACTGCGGCCCGCAGCCGGATCTAGTACGGCCGCGCACCCGACGACGTATGCGCGGACTCCGCCGAGGTCGAGGCGGTCGCGCCGGCAGCGTTGATCGTCGGAGGGGGTTCCGTCGTCGG
>JACCTY010000174.1 GCA_013812145.1 Geodermatophilaceae bacterium
GCTGTCGCGCACCTGTTCTCGGTGGCTGCCGGCCTGGACTCGATGGTCGTCGGCGAGTCGCAGGTCCTCGGCCAGCTGCGTTCGGCGTACGCGCTGGCACGTGCGGAGTCGGCGGTCGGCCGCGTGCTGCACGAGCTGAGCCAGCAGGCGTTGCGCGTCGGCAAGCGGGTGCACACCGACACCGGGATCGACCGTGTGGGCGCCTCGGTCGTCGCCGTCGCCCTGGACGTGGCGGCACGCGTGCTGGGGGAGGACCTGACCGGACGCCGCGCGCTGGTCGTGGGCGCCGGCGCCATGGGCGCCCTGGCCGGTACGACGATGCGCCGCCGCGGCCTCACCGATCTTGTCATCGCCAACCGGAGCATCGCCAACGCGGCCCGGCTGGCCGAGACGTTGTCGGGCCGGGCGGTGGAGATGGCCGCCCTGGATGCCGAGCTGGTGGCCGCCGACGTCGTACTGGCCTCGACCGGTGCGACCGGAATCGTGATCCCGGTCGACGTGATCGAGCGGGCAGTGGCCGCCCGCGGCGACCGCCCGCTGGTGATCCTCGATCTGGCGCTGCCGCGTGACGTCGACCCGGCCGCAGCCGCCCTGCCCGGTGTCACCTACATCGATCTGGAGCACCTGCGGACGGTGCTCGACGGTTCGCGGAGCCAGCAGGACGTCTCGGCCGCGCGCTCGATCGTCGAAGCCGAAGTGGTTGCGTTCGTCACCTGGCAGCGTTCGGTAGCGGTTGCTCCCACTGTGGCCGCGTTGCGCTCGTACGCCGCCGAAGTGGTCGATGCCGAGCTGCTGCGGCTGGCCGGGCGAGTGCCGGACCTGGGGCCGCAGGACCGGGCCGAGGTCGCCCAAGCCGTCCGCCGGGTGGTGGACAAGCTGTTGCACGCCCCCACCGTGCGGGTCAAAGAGCTGGCCAGCGCCCCGGGCGGCGAGGGGTACGCCGCCGTACTGCGGGAGCTGTTCGGGCTCGACCCTGATCGGCGCGACCTGTCCGAGGCGGTGGCGCTGCCCGCCGAACTCACCGGGGAGACCCGCCCGTGAGAACGCTGCGGCTCGGGACGCGACGGAGCCGGCTCGCCCTGACCCAGTCCGGTGGCGTCGCCGCGACCCTGATCGCCGAGCACGCGCGGGACGTCGAGCTCACCGAGGTGACGACGTACGGCGACGTGTCGGCGGCCCCGCTGGAGCAGATCGGCGGGACCGGAGTGTTCGTGTCGGCGCTGCGTGAGGCGCTCGTTCGCGGCGAGGTCGACCTCGCGGTCCACTCCTACAAGGATCTTCCGACCGGGCCCGCGCCGGGGCTGGCGCTCGCCGCGGTCCCGCCGCGGGCCGACCCCAGGGATGTCCTCGTGGCCCGGGACGGCCTCACGCTGGGAGAGCTGCCCCGTGGAGCTCGGATCGGGACCGGGTCGCCGCGGCGGGTGGCGCAGCTCCGCGCGCTGGGGCTCGGTCTTGAGCTGGTCGGCGTACGCGGCAATGTCGACACCCGGCTGGCGAAGGTGGCCTCGGGCGAACTCGACGCAGTGGTGCTCGCGCGGGCCGGACTGCAGCGGCTGGACCGGCTGGACGCGGTGACCGAAACGCTGGACCCGATGCTGGTCTTGCCGGCCCCCGGCCAGGGAGCGCTCGCGGTGGAATGCCGCGAGGACGACAAGGAACTGTTGGAGTTGCTCGGAATGCTGGACGACCCCGACAGTCGAGCAGCGACGGCCGCCGAGCGGTCGTTATTGGGGGCTCTCGAAGCCGGCTGCTCCGCCCCGGTGGGGGGACTGGCGTTCGTGGCCGAGGGCGAGGACGGAATGGAACTGTATCTGCGCGGGTCCGTGACCGCGATCGACGGCAGCGACGCTGTTCGTCTGTCGGTCAGCGGGTCCGTCACCGGCGCGGAGGAGGTGGGTCGGCGGCTGGCCGCGGACCTGCTTGCCGACGGCGCCGCCGATCTCATGGGAGCACTCGAATGACACGCGGCCGCAAGCCAACTGGCCGGATCATCTTCGTCGGCGCCGGTCCCGGCGACGCTGGCCTGCTGACGGTCAGAGCCAGCGCAGTGCTGGCCGCGGCGGAACTGATCGTGGTCGATCCCGACGTCGGCGAGGCGGTCCTCGCGCTGGCCCCCGGCTCCGAGGTTCGACCCGCGGTCGGCGAGCCGGGCGAGGTCGCCAAGCTGCTGCTCGCCGAAGCGCGGTCGGGGCGGACCATCGTGCGGCTCGTCAGCGGCGACCCGTTCAGCTGCGACGCGGTCGTGAAGGAAACACTCGCGGTGGCCCGGACAGTGGTGCCGTTCGACGTCGTACCCGGTGTGCCGGCGAGCATCGCAGTCCCGACGTACGCCGGGATCCCGGTCGGATCGGCGCATACGGCAGCGGACCTGCGCGCCAACGTCGACCTGGCGGCGCTGGCGACCTCGCCGGGCACACTGACCCTGCAGCTGCCGGCGGCGATGGTCGGCGAGACCTGCGTTCGGCTGGCCAAGAACGGAGTGGCCGGGAGTACGTCGGCGTGCGTCACGGTGGACGGGACCGGCATCGGCCAGCGGTCTGTTGTGTCCACTGTGGACGATCTGGCGTCCGGTGCGGACGGAGCGGACCTCAGCGGTGTGGTGGTGCTGACCGTCGGCACTGCGGTCGACAAGAGGTCGAAGCTGTCCTGGTGGGAGAGCCGGGCGCTGTACGGCTGGCGGGTGCTGGTGCCGCGGACCAAGGAGCAGGCCGGCGTCATGAGCGAACGCCTGCAGTTGCACGGTGCCATTCCGGTGGAGGTGCCGACGATCGCCGTGGAGCCGCCGCGGACCCCCGCGCAGATGGAACGCGCGATCAAGGGGCTGGTGACCGGTCGCTACGGCTGGATCGTGTTCACGTCCACGAACGCCGTCAGGGCCGTCTGGGAGCGCTTCGCCGACTTCGGGCTGGACGCTCGCGCGTTCGCGGGCGTGAAGATCGCCTGCGTGGGTGAGCAGACCGCCGCGGCGGTGCAAGCCTGGGGCATCCGCCCCGAACTCGTACCGAGCGGTGAGCAGTCCAGCGAGGGCCTGCTCGAGGACTTCCCGCCGTACGACGACGTGCTGGACCCGATCGACCGAATCCTGTTGCCCCGGGCGGATATCGCCACCGAGACGCTGGCGGCGGGCCTGCGCGAGCGCGGCTGGGAGATCGACGACGTCACGGCGTACCGGACTGTGCGGGCCGCTCCGCCGCCGGCGCAGACCCGCGAGGCCATCAAGGGCGGCGGGTTCGACGCGGTCTGCTTCACCTCGTCGAGCACGGTGCGCAACCTGGTCGGCATCGCCGGCAAGCCGCACCCGCGCACCGTCGTCGCGTGCATCGGGCCGCAGACCGCTGCCACCGCGCGGGAGTTCGGGCTGCGGGTGGACGTGCAGCCAGACGTGGCAGCTGTCGAGCCGCTGGTGGACGCCTTGGCCGCCTACGCGCGGGCGCAGACCGAGCCGGCGGGCGACCTGCGTCCCCCGCCCAAGCCTCGGGCCCGAAGTCGCGCGCGGTGACGGAGGGCACGGACTCTCGGGGCATGGGGAGGGACAGACTCCGAGAATCGGCGGTATTTCCAGTTGCCAGACCGAGGCGTCTGCGCCGTACGCCGGCACTTCGCCGGCTGGTGACCTCGACCAGGGTGCAGGCTGCCGATCTGGTGCTGCCGATGTTCGTCAAGGAGGGCATCGCCGACCCTGCCCCGGTGAGCTCGATGCCCGGTGTCGTGCAGCACACGCTGGACTCGCTGCGCAAGGCCGCCGTCGAGGCGGTCGAGGCTGGAGTCGGTGGGGTGCTGCTGTTCGGCGTACCGGCTGCAAAGGACGCGCGCGGCTCGCAGGCCGACGCTGCCGACGGCATCGTCAACCGGGCGCTGGAGTCCTTGCGAGCCGAGTTGGGGGACGCGACCGTGCTGGTCGCCGACCTGTGCCTGTGCGAGTACACCGATCACGGGCACTGCGGCATCCTCTCTGGCGGTTCGGTCGCGAACGACGAGACGCTCGCGCGGTACGCCGCGGTGGCGGTCGCTCAGGCGGCGGCCGGGGCTCACGTCGTGGCGCCGAGCGGCATGATGGACGGGCAGGTCGGCGCGATCCGGTCCGGGTTGGACGAGGCGGGGTTCGCCGAGATACCGATCCTCGCTTATTCAGCGAAGTACGCGTCCTGCTTCTACGGGCCGTTCCGCGAGGCAGCAGAAGGGGCGCCGCAGTTCGGCGATCGGGAGGGCTATCAGCAGGACCCTTCGCGTTCGGTGGAGGAGGCGCTGCGGGAGGTCGCGCTGGACCTGGCCGAAGGCGCCGACTTCGTGATGGTCAAGCCGGCGCTGGCCTACCTCGACGTGATCCGCGCGCTGCGGGCGGCGGTCGACGTACCGGTGGCGGCATACCAGGTCTCCGGGGAGTACGCGATGATCGAGGCGGCCGCCGCTCAGGGTTGGCTGGACCGGCGGCGCGCGGTGCTGGAGACGCTGACGGCGATCCGACGGGCCGGCGCGGACGTCGTGCTCACGTACTGGGCGGCCGAAGCGGCCGGCTGGCTCGCCGCCAGCCGCTGACCAGCTGCCTCGCGTTGCCTTCATCGGATTCGGAAGACGGCCCAAGGAGGGCCTCGCGGCGGGAGTTCGCCGAGGAGTTGGCGGAGCCTGTTGGGCAGGAATCAGGTCATTGGAGTTGTTTACGGTCGTGCCGCGACTGCAATCGCCTCCAATGATGGCAAAACCGGGAAGCGACACGCAGTGATGGAGGATGCCCGACAGTTCGACCGGGGAGCTGTCGGTGCGCGAGGCGTGGCGCGCTGACCCCCGACGCCCAGGAGCGGCTCAAGCGGCTCGGGGCGCACGGCGGTGTCGGCCGTCGATGGAGAACTCGTCCGCCGGCTGGCCGTGCAGATGGGCGCGGCGGCGGGACGAGGCTAGGACTCCCGACGGGTCAGGACGCAGAACTCGTTGCCCTCTGGGTCGGCGAGCACCACCCAGGGCACGTCCCGCTGACCGATGTCGACGTGCTGCGCTCCGAGTTCGGTCAGCCGGGCAACCTCCGCCACTTGGTCGTCCGGATTCAGCTCGAAGTGCAGTCGGTTCTTGGTGGCCTTGGCCCTGGGCACCGAGGCGAACACGATTGCCGGTCCGGTGTCGTCCGGCGCCTCGATTGCCACTTCGTCGGGCAGCGTGTACGCCACCGAATAGCCCAGCGCGCTCGCCCAGAAGCCGGCCAGGGCCGCCGGGTCATGTGCATCGACGACGACGCTGTAGAGCTGACTGGGCATCCGCCCGCACCTCCTTACTCGGCCTGCAGACCGCGATCGCCGTCGATGATGCCAGGAGCACATCGTCGAGGTTCCACGAATCAGGAGCCGTGCTCGCTGCCGTCGTCCTGGAGCTGTGACGGGACGGGGCCGATATCGCCGAACGCGTTGCCGAACGGCGAACACGCTGGGTAATGTCGAGAGCCACAGACAACTGTGCGGTGATCGGGTTCAGGTGTGCCCTGCGTCTCCGCACGACCGGACCTGAGCAAGGCGGAAGCGCGTCATGATGGCAAGGCGAGGCACGCGGTGCGTCGCCAGGTCCTCTCGTCTGACGACTGCCCGTCGCGGCCTGGTCGGCATCCTGGCCATCGGGCTGTCCGCGCTGCTGCTGGCCGGCGCACCCAGCGCGTTGGCTCGGCCAAGCCAGTCGCCGCTGTCGGAAACTCCGACCAGCAGCAGCCCGCCGACCGCGACCACAGATCCGACCGAACCGACGACGCAGTCGGCGGGCTCGTCGCCGACGACCACCACGACGACGACCACGAGAGCAACCACCACGACGTCGACCGCGACGACATCGACGACCAGCACCAGGACGAGCTCGGCTCCGCCGCCGTCCAGCCAACCGCCTCCTCCGCAGTCCCCGCCCGTCGAACCACCGCCGTTCAGCGAGGCGATCGAAGGAGCAAGCGCCGGCCAGGAGGCACTGGCCGCCGAAGCGATGCGGCTGAGCAGCCTCGTGGTGGACACCGAGGAGCAGCTCGCCCAACTCGAACTCCAGGCCGAGGCGGCCGCCGACATCTACCGGCAGGCCGAGGCCGAACTCGCCGACGCGGATGGCAGAGCCGACCGGGCCCGAAAGACCGCCGCCCGCGCCGACTACGAAATGCGTCGCGCCAGGGAAGACCTCGGGATCTTCGCCCGCAGCACCTACATCAGCGGCAGCCAGCTGGCCAACGACTTCCTGCTGCTGGACGCCAGCAGCCCGGCTGACCTGATCGAACGAGCGGGCCTGCTGGAGTCCGTCGCGAACAGCCGCACCGACGCGCTGGACCGGGTCCTGCTCACCCAGGCCAGGAGCGACGCCGCCGACCAGGTGGCCAACGAGGCGTTGGACACGAAGGTCGACGCCGAGGCCGAGGCGCAGGCAGCGTTGCAGGAATCCACCGCGATGCTCGAGGAGCAGCAGGCGACCCTGACCACGTTGTTGGAGCAAAAGGCCGAGTACGACGCCAAGTTCTACGCGTCTCTGGTCGAGCTGCTCGGTCCGGAAGGTGCGGCCGCTGCCTTCAAGCAGTACGAGGCAGACCTGCTGACCCAGGACGCGCTCGCCGCGGCGGCCCGTGCGGCGGCGTACGGCGGCGGCCCGGTGATGTCCGGTGCGTGGGCGCTGCCGCTGGCGGGAACCTTGTCCAGCGGCTACGGCGCGCGCTGGGGCACCATGCATTGGGGGATTGACATCGCCGCGCCGATGTTCACGCCGCTGTACTCCGCCGGCGACGGCGTCGTCGTACAGGCCGGGCCCGCGACCGGCTTCGGCCAGGCCGTCTACATCCAGCACGACAACGGCGATGTGACGGTCTACGGCCACATGGAAGTCATCGAGGTCGTGACCGGGCAGCCGGTTGCCGCCGGCCAGGAGATCGCGCTCGTCGGTTCGCAGGGCTTCTCCACCGGGCCGCATCTGCACTTCGAGGTCCACGTCGGCGGAATCGGCGGGACGCGGGTGGACCCGGTCATCTGGCTGGCCAACCGCGGCATCTTCGTCTAGCCGGTCGCCGCGATTCGTCTTGACGACGGGTCAGTTCATCTGAACTGGCTCGGCTTGATGGCGCGGATGATCCCGGCGTGCATGCCGTCGCCGGCGTGGTGGGTGAAGGTCACCGAAGGGTCATGGAAGCCCGCCGCGGTCAGCCCGTCGAGGTACTCGGTGCGAGACAGCGCCCCGGCGATGCAGCCGACGTAGCTCCCCCGCTCGGCCCGTTCGGCCGGGGTGAGGTGGTCCTCGGCCACGACGTCGGAGATCCCGATCCGGCCGCCTGGTGCGAGTACGCGGAACATCTCCGCCAGTACGGCGGGCTTGTCGACGGACAGGTTGATCACGCAGTTGGAGATCACCACCTCCACTGCGGCGTCGGGAAGCGGGATCTCCTCGATGCTGCCCTTGACGAATTCGACGTTCGTGACCCCGGCCTTGGCGGCGTTCGCACGGGCCAGCGTGAGCATCTCATCGGTCATGTCGACGCCGTACGCAAGCCCGGTCTCACCGACCCGCCGGGCAGAGAGCAGTACGTCGATGCCCCCGCCCGAGCCCAGATCGAGTACCCGCTCCCCGACGCGCAGGTCGGCGACGGCTAGCGGGTTGCCGCAGCCCAAGCTCGCGGCCAGCGCCGCCGCGGGCAGTTCGGCCTGCTCCTCGGCGTTGTAGAGCCCGGCGCCGAAGGACGCGTCGAGCTCCATTGAGCCGGGCTCGCAGCAGCCCCCTGATTCACTCTGGGAGGCCCCGGCCGTAGCCGGGGCACCGCAGCACGAGTTCGACGCCGCGGGCGCGCAGCCAGCCTCGGCCACGAGGGCGTCGCTGTTCGTTCCCCCGCCACTGACCGCCGTGGCGGCGGCGGCATACCGCCGACGTACCTGCTCGCGGAGCTGCGCATCGGTCGTGGTCATCATGACACTTCCTCTCATTGACGGTGGTCTATATGACGAGAATGAATCATGCATCGACAACTGTCAATGCTTGTGGCAGGCTGATACGTGTGATCAACACCGCTGGCCCTCGTCACCCGCTGCCGGTGATCACCCAGCCGGCGGTCTGCTGCAGTCCGCTTATTGGCCGCATCCTGGACGGAGCCGCGGCGGAGCGACTGGCTAGTGCGCTCAAGGCGTTGGCCGAGCCAACACGGCTGCGACTGATCTCTCTCGTCGCGGCTCACGATGGAGCAGAGGCCTGCGTCTGCGACCTCACCGACCCGGTCGGGCTGTCGCAGCCCACCGTCTCCCACCACATGAAGGTGCTCGTCGATGCCGGGCTGCTCGAGCGGGAGCAGCGCGGCAAATGGGCCTACTACCGGCTGGTGCCCGGTGCTTTGAATGCCCTGGCAGACCAACTCGCCACCGGCATCGGGCGGTGAGGGTTCAGTCCTTGCCGCGGGTATCGCCGGCGGCCGTGATGCGTTCAGCGACGGCTACCGCCTCGGGGTAGAGCACCCGAACAAGGCCGTAGGCCAGAGCACCGCCAACAAGCTGCATGCCCACGAACATGGCCACCGAGGAGGGGGCGATGCCGGTGAAGGTGTCGGAAAACATCCGGGAGACGGTCACCGCCGGGTTGGCGAAGCTGGTGGAGGAGGTGAACCAGTAGGCGGCGGTGATGTAGCCGCCGACTGCGAAGGCGACCAGCTGGTCCCGACCCGAGCGGACTACCCCGAAGATGACCAGCACCAGCCCGAGGGTGGCGACGACCTCCCCGAGCCACATTCCGAAGCCGCTGCGCTCGTGCGCTGCGATGCTGACCGCGGGCAGGTCGAACATGACGTTGGCGACGACCGCGCCTAGCAGCCCGCCGAGAATCTGAGCGACGATGAGAACCCCGGCGGTGGCCCAGGTCAGCGCGCCGAAGGCTCGCTCGATGAGCGTGACGACCGGGTTGAACGCCGCGGACACCGGCTGCAGCGCGAGGATCAACGCCACCAGAGCGGCGCCGGTGATCAAGCTGTTCTCCAGCAGCTGCAGCCCGGCATCGTCGGGAGACAGCCGGGCAGCGGCAATGCCGGAGCCGACAACGGCGGTCACCAGGAACGCAGTGCCCACGAACTCCGCGAGTGCGCGGCGGACGAAACCGGTCAGCACCGGTCGCTCATGCCGGCTGCGCCTCTGAAGGGTTGAGCTCGCCGAGGAGAGTACGGACTCGGCGTTCGATCTCGTCACGGACGGGACGCACAGCGTCCACGTCGAGTCCGGACGGGTCGTCGAGGACCCACTCCTCGTAGCGCTTGCCGGGAAAGATCGGGCACGCGTCGCCGCAACCCATGCTGATGACCACGTCGGCTGCGCGGACGACCTCGTCGGTCCACGGCTTCGGGTATTCCCCGGAGATGTCGATACCGCGCTCGCGCATCGCCTCGATGGCTGCCGGGTTGACCGCGTTTCCCGGCTCGGAGCCGCCGGACCAGGCGACCGCGGCGTCGCCGGCCAGGTGGGTGAAGAAACCCATCGCCATCTGTGATCGGCCGGCGTTGTGCACGCACAGGAACAGGACCGTCGGTTTCCCGTCGTTGTGCAGACCCTCGACCTTGGCCAGCGCCTGCAGGCGCTGCTTGGCGAACCGCTCCGCTAGCAGCGGCAGGAATCGGGTGACGGCCGCGCTGGGCGCGAACTGGTCGAAGGAGGAGTGCAGAAACCTCTCGATGGTCTCTTCGCCGAAGACACCGTCGAAGTGGCGCGCCAACCGAGTGGCGGCGGTCTTCATCGCCTGGCTCTGGTCTGGGCTCAACGTGGACCAGTCACGAGTTGCGGTCATCGAGACTCCTCACTGTGGTTGGTGCTGGACGGCGGTCGACGTGGTCACCCGAGCGAGTCTCTCGACGCGTTCGACGATCTCCTGAAAGGCACGTTCGAACGCCGCGTCGGTGTCGATACGCACCGGATCGGAAACTGCCCAGTGCAGAGCGGCGTCGAGTTCTTCGTGGGCGTTGTCGCAGACGGTCACAACGAGGTCATCCGGGCGAAGGACTTCTGCCGCGTGAGCCGTCCTGGCCTGCACCAGGCGCAGCCCGTGTCGGCTGCCGATGGCGACGGTTCTGGGATGAATGCCGGCGGCCGGATGGGTACCGGCAGAGGTCGTCGGCACCTCGCTGAGACGTTGCCACGCTGCGGTGGCCAGCTGGGATCGGGCCGTGTTGTGGGTACAGACAAAGACGACGCGGGGCACTTGCAGTCCTGCTGGACAATCGGCCAGCGATCGAACCAACGAGTCGTCGAGGCACAGTTGGGCATAGGTCCGCCGTCGATCCCCCTCGGAGCGGACCCGCCGTATCAGACCGGCTTCCTCGAGGACCCCCAAGTGATGGGCGAGGAGGTTGGTGGTGACACCGAACGCGGCTGCCAGCTCACCTGGCGAGGCGTCCCCGACGCTGAGGTGGTCGACGATCCCAAGCCGCATCGGTTCGCCCAAGGCCGCGTGCATGCGGGAACGTCTCTCGATCTCCGCTTCCATCCTTAATTACTCCAGCTCTATTGACTCAATTAACATTGAGGCATAGTAACGCGAGAAGGAGGTTGCCACTAGACGGCATGCCGTGGGATCCAATGGACCTGGGACACTGGTGGCCGTGAGGTTCCGCTATGACGCCCCGCGGTCGCAGGCGCTGTTCGACCGCGCCTGTGCCGTCATCCCCGGCGGCGTGAACTCACCGGTCCGGGCGTTCCGCGCCGTCGGCGGCACACCGCGCTTCATGACCGTCGGACGGGGCCCGTACCTCGTCGATGCCGACGGCCGCGAGTACGTCGACCTGGTCTGCTCCTGGGGTCCGATGATCCTCGGTCACGCCTTCCCGCCCGTCGTCGAGGCGGTTCAGCGCGCGGCCGCGAACGGACTGTCCTTCGGTACGCCGACACCCGGCGAGGTCGACCTGGCCGAGGCCATCGTCGCGCTGGTGGCCCCGGTGCAGCAGGTGCGCCTGGTGAACTCCGGCACCGAGGCCACCATGTCCGCGATCCGGCTGGCTCGCGGCGTCACCGGCCGGGGCAAGGTGGTGAAGTTCGCCGGCTGCTACCACGGGCACGTGGACGCCCTGCTGGCCTCGGCCGGATCCGGTCTGGCGACATTCGCGCTGCCCGACACGCCCGGCGTGACCGGGGCACAGGCCGCAGACACGATGGTGCTGCCCTACAACGACATCGACGCTGTCGACAAGGCATTCGTTGAGTACGGCGACCAGATCGCCTGCGTCATCACCGAGGCCGCCGCCGGAAACATGGGCGTCGTACCTCCCCTCGACGGGTTCAACGCCAGGCTCAAGCAGGTGTGCGCCCAGTACGGTGCGCTCCTGGTCAGTGACGAGGTGATGACCGGCTTCCGGGTCTCCGCTGCGGGCTGGTACGGCCTGGATCCCGTTGACGCCGACGTGTTCACGTTCGGCAAGGTCATGAGCGGTGGGCTGCCGGCGGCCGCGTTCGGCGGTCGGGCCGACGTCATGGCCGCGCTCGCTCCGGCCGGGCCGGTCTACCAGGCTGGGACGCTGTCGGGCAATCCGGTCGCCGTGGCCGCGGGCCTGGCCACGCTGACCCACTGCACGCCGGAGGTCTACCAGCGTGTCGACGAGGTCAGCTTGACGCTTCAGCGCGCGGTCGGCACCGCGCTCACCGAGGCCGGCGTCGAACACACCGTGCAGTTCGCGGGCTCGATGTTCTCAGTCTTTTTCGCCGATCATCCGGTGGTCAACTTCACCGATGCGCGAGCTCAGGAGACAGCCCGCTACACCGCGTTCTTCCATGCCATGCTCGCCCGGGGCGTGTACCTGCCGCCCTCGGCGTACGAGTCCTGGTTCGTCTCGGCCGCCCACGACGACGCCGCGCTCGACCGGGTGCTCGACGCGCTGCCGCACGCCGCCCGCGCCGCCGCAGAGGTGAGATCGTGAAAACGCTGGTGCACCTGCTGCGACACGGCGAGGTGCACAACCCGGGCAAGGTGCTTTACGGCCGGTTGCCAGACTTCCATCTCTCCCCGGCCGGATCGGAGATGGCCGAGAAGGTGGCGGCTCACCTGGGTGGCCGGGACATCCTGCGCCTCGTGTCCAGCCCCCTCGAGCGGGCGCAGGAGACCGCGGCGCCAATCGCCGCCGCGCTCGATCTCGAAGTGGCCATCGACAACCGACTGATCGAGGCCGGCAATCTCTTCGAGGGGATGACCGTCGGCGTCGGCGACGGAGCTCTACGCGCGCCCCGGCACTGGGCCAAGCTGCGCAACCCGTTCCGGCCGTCGTGGGGGGAGCCCTACAGCGAGATCGCCGCCCGCATGCTGGCGGCTGTGCACTCGGCGCGCGACGCGGCTCGGGGCCATGAGACCGTCTGCGTCAGCCACCAACTGCCGATCTGGACGCTGCGCTGTCACCTGCAGAAGAGGCGGCTCTGGCACGACCCTCGCCGCCGGCAGTGCGGGCTGGCTTCATTGACCACCCTCAGCTTCGAGGGGGACGAGTTGGTCGGCGTCGAGTACGCCGAGCCGGCCGGCCCGACCGCCGTCGACGCCGTCCCGGGAGCCTAGGTATGCGTATCGCTGTCGCGGTGCTGGTCGCGCTGCTGCTGGCTGGCTGCACGGGCGGGACCGATGCGGTCGACCTGAACAACGGGGGGCAGTTCCGCTTCGTCGAGGCGACGCCTTCCGGTGAGCTCATCTCCGCGGACGAGCGGGGCACGGCGCCGGAGTTCGGCGGCACCCTGCTCGACGGCGCGGAGTTCGTCGCGACCGACCTCGACGGGGACGTCGCCGTCATCAACTTCTGGGGGTCGTGGTGCGGTCCCTGCCGGGTCGAGTCACCGGAGTTCCAGGAGGTGTACGACGACGTACGGGATCAAGGAGTGTCGTTTCTCGGCATCAACGTCAAGGACGGCGATCAGCAGGCCCGCGCGTTCGTCGAGGCCAAGGGCATCACGTTTCCGAGCATCTTCGACCCGCGCGGCGAGGTGACCCTGGCCTTCCGCGACTTCCCGCCCACGGCGATCCCATCGACGGTGTTGCTCGACCGCGACGGCCGGGTCGCCGCGGTCTACCTGGGAGTGGTGAGCCAGGACACCCTGCGATCGGTCCTCGACGTACTCCTCGCCGAGTCCTGATGCTCGCCGCCGGCGTTGGGGAGACGTTCAGCCAGACCGTCGTCGACGGCCCGCTGCTCGTCGCCATGGGGGTCGCCGCTCTCGTCGGGCTGATCGGGTTCCTGTCCCCGTGCGTGCTGCCGCTGGTCCCCGGGTACCTGTCCTACGTCGCCGGTCTGGCCGGCGCCGAGACCACCCCTGCGGGCGAGTCGTCGGCGCCCCCGGGCGGCGCTGGTGTGACCGTCCGGCGGCGTACGGCGGAGGCGACGCGGGCACGCCGGCGGCTGCTCCTGGGGTCGATCCTGTTCGTCCTCGGCTTCACCGTCGTGTTCGTTTCCTTCGGCGCGCTGTTCGGCGGGCTCGGCCGGTTGCTGCTGGAGCATCAGACGCTCATCAACCGCGTCCTCGGCGCCGTCACCATCGTGCTGGGGTTGGCGTTCCTCGGCAGGATTCCGGGGATGCAGCGGGAGTTCCGGCTGCACCGGCTCCCGTCGGCCGGACTGGCGGGTGCGCCACTGCTCGGTGTGGTCTTCGGACTGGGCTGGACACCCTGTCTCGGTCCGACGCTCGGCGCGGTCCAGACCCTCGCCTTTTCCGAGGGCAGCGCCGGACGCGGCGCGGTGTTGGGTCTGGCCTACTGCGTCGGGTTGGGGTTGCCGTTCATCCTTACCGCGATCGGCTTCCGGGCCGCCCTCGGTGCGTCGGCGTACGCCCGGCGGCACGCCCGCACCGTGATGCGGATCGGTGGAGTGCTGCTCATCGTCCTCGGCGTACTGCTCGTCTCCGGTCTGTGGGAGTCGTTCATGATCGAGCTGCGCGGGTGGCTCGCCAGCACAGGCCTCGGGACGTCGGACCTGTGATCCTCGTGACCAACCAACCGAACCCGACGTTGCCCCCCGGCGACGTGGACACGCCGGCGGCGCCACAGCGTGTCCACGCGCTCAGGGGGCAAAGTCGCGGTGAGCCGCCGGACCTGGACCGATGACCGAGACTGTCGAGCGGTTGTCGACCGCGCCGGTACCGGTCGGGCCGGTACGGCGCTCGGACAGCCCGCTCGCCGTCGTACGCCGATGGTGGCGCCTGCTGACCAGCATGCGCACCGCGCTCGTGCTGCTGTTCCTGCTCGCGGTGGCCGCCGTTCCCGGATCTCTGCTGCCGCAGCGATCGCTGAACCAGAGCAAGGTCAGCGCGTACTTCGCCGAGCATCCCGACCTCGCGCCGGTCCTGGACCGGTTCCGCATGTTCGACGTGTTCAGCTCGCCGTGGTTCGCCGCGATCTACCTGCTGCTGTTCGTCAGTCTGATCGGCTGCATCGTCCCGCGGACGCGACTGCATTTTCGCGCTACCCGCCAGCCCCCTCCGCCGGTGCCGAGCCGGCTCGACCGGCTCCCTCAGGCTGCCTCTTTCGAGCGTGACCTCTCTCCTGCGGCGGTCGCTGACGCGGCCACTACGGTGCTGCGCCGCGGCCGCTGGCGGGTGGTGCGCCGCCGGATCGGCGACACCGTCGAGGTGTCGGCGGAGAAGGGATACCTGCGGGAGATCGGTAACCTCGCATTCCACTCGGCACTGGTGGCGCTGCTCGCCGGGCTGGCGTTCGGGAAGCTGAACGGCTACGAGGGCAGCATCCTGGTCGAGGAGGGATCGGGTTTCTGCAACTCCTTCCAGCAGTACGACACCTACCGCAACGGGCCGTTCGCTGAGGCCGGCGACCTCACCCCGCTGTGCGCCGACCTCGAGCGGTTCAGCGTGGACTACGAGGACAACCTCACACCGGCACGGTTCCTGGCCGAGCTGACCTACACCCGTGAGCTCGGCGGTCCTGCCTCGGCGTACCCGCTGGAAGTGAACTCCCCGCTGCGGACGGACGGGATCAGGCTGTATCTCACCGGCCACGGTTTCTCGCCGCGGTTCACGATCACCTATCCAGACGGCTCGCAGTTCACCGACATCTCGGTACCGTTCATCCCCGAGGAGCAGTCCACCCTGGCGTCGACCGGCGCACTGAAGCTGCCGGATAGGCCGGGGGCCGGCGCGGGTGACACCCAACTCGCGATCGAGGGCTTCTTCGTGCCGACCGCAGCGTCCATGGGTGACAGTCGACTGATCTCGGTGGACCCCCGGCCGCGCAACCCGGCCGTCGCGATCGTCGTCTACGAGGGCAGCATCGGCCTGGACAGCGGTGCCGCGCAGAACGTGTTCCGGCTGGACCAGCGCCAGATCGAGCGTGGCGTGCTGGAGCGGGTGGATGCGGGCAACCTGCTCGTCGGCCAGAGCCTGGAGCTGCCCGATGGCACCGAGATCCGGTTCGAGGGCTACAGGCAATGGGTCGCCCTGCAGCTGTCCCACGACCCCGGCCAGCTGACCGTGCTGATTGCCTCCGCGGTCATGCTGCTCGGACTGGTCTGCTCCCTCGTCGTCCGCCGTCGCCGGGTGTGGCTGCGCTGCCGTCCGGCCGACCCGGGTGCCGGCGACGAGGCGGCGTCTCGTACGGTCGTCGACGTGGGTGGGCTCGCCAGAGCCGACTCTGGCGGGTTTTCATCAGATTTCGCTGCGCTGGTGAAGCAGTTCTCGAACCACCGTGCCGGAAAGGACTGAACTGTGGCCGTTAACGATTCGCTGGCCGCGCTGTCCGACTCGGCGTTCACCGCTTCCATCGTGGCGTATTCCGTGGGTGTCGTCGGCTTTGCCGGCGAGTACGCGTTCGGCGGTCGCGGTCGGATCGCCCGAACGAGCAGGGAGCAGACTGCCGCGGGCGGGGTCGGTACCGAGACGGTGACCCCGGTGGACTCTGGGGCCGGTCAACGACTGGGCTATCTCGGCCTGGCGTGCACCGTGCTGGGCGCCGCCCTGCAGGTGCTCTCACTCGCGTTCCGAGGGATCGCCAGCGAGCGGGTGCCGTGGGGCAACATGTTCGAGTTCGCCTCGGCCGCCGTACTGGTCACCGTGCTGTCTTTCCTGTGGCTGGTCTGGCAGGCGCCCCGGCTGCGGCACATCGGGGTGTTCGTGCTGATCCCCGTGGTGTTCATCCTGGTTTACGCCGGCCTGATTCTGTACGCCGACGCGGAGCCGCTGGTCGCCGCGCTCCGCTCGTACTGGCTGGTGATCCACGTCGCCACGGTGATCATTGCCTCCGGCGTCTTTTTCCTGAGCTTCGTGCTGACCGTCCTGTATCTCCTTCGGCAGCGCTACGACCGTAGCGTCGCCGAGGGCGGCTCCATGCCGCGCGCAATCGCCAGGCTGGGGCCTCGGCTGCCCCCTGCCGCGATACTCGACCGACTGTCCTACCGGACGGTTGCGTTCGGGTTTCCGATCTTCACCTTCGCCGTCATCGCCGGCGCCATCTGGGCGGAGGCGGCGTGGGGTCGGTTCTGGGGGTGGGACCCCAAGGAGACGTGGGCGCTGATCGCCTGGCTGGTGTACGCCTGCTACCTGCACGCCCGGGCCACGGCGGGCTGGAAGGGCGTCAAGGCCGCGCGGATCAACCTGCTCGGCTTCTTCGCGATGACGTTCAACTTCCTCATCATCAACATGGTCGTCGCGGGGCTGCACTCGTACTCGGGTCTGACCTGAGTGGCTGCGTGATCGGTGAGCCGGCACGCGGCTCGGGACGAGGCCCGCGACGGCCGCTCTGAGGTGGCCGTCGCGCTGCGCGAGGCGCTGGCCCGGCGGCAGGCCGCCGAGCTGGCCGGACA
>JACCTY010000015.1 GCA_013812145.1 Geodermatophilaceae bacterium
AGGCCAGCGGGTTGGCCGTCGACGGTTCGCGGCTGTTGATGGTCAACGACGGTGGCTCGGCGTTGGAGGTCTTCGTGCTGGACCGGTCCTGCCGGGTGACGTCGGTGGTCACTTCGCCCGTCGATCCCTACGACGTGGAGGATCTCGCCCGGGCGGCCGACGGCACGCTGTGGCTCGCCGACACCGGGGACAACGACCGCGACCGGGACACCGTGGCGCTCTACGCGTTGCGGGAAGATGGCCAGTCCGTGCTGTTCCGATTCACGTACCCGGACGGCCAGCAGGACGCCGAGGCACTGCTCCTCGACCGGGCTGGCCGGCCGTTTGTCTTGACGAAGGAGCCGCAGGGTCGCGCCGGGATCTATACGCCGGCCGCGCCGCCGTCAGTGTCGGCGCCCACGGCATTGGAGCGGGTGGGCTCTCTGACGTTTGCTGCAACCGGTACGCCGGGCGGACCGCTCGGGCAGACCGGTCAGGTGTTGATCACCGGGGCAGCCTTGTCGCCGGACGGTGCGTTGGCTGTGGTGCGGACGTACACCGACGCGTACCTCTATGCGGTGACGGACGGCGATGTGCTGTCGGCGTTGGCCGGTGAGCCGGTGCGGGTGGCGCTGCCTCCTGTGCCGCAGGGCGAGGCCATCGCGTTCGCCGCAAACGGTCGTGATCTGCTGGTCACGAGTGAGGGAACGCCGTTCGACGTCACGGTGTTGCCGGCCGCTGCTTCTTCCGGTTCGGCCGCTGTCGAGGCCGTGGACGGCAACTCGACGGGTGTGAATCTGGCGATCGCTGCGGTGCTGGCTGCTGTCCTGGTGGGGGTCTTCGGGGTGCTGCGCCGACGCAGCTGAGCCGGGTTATCCACAGATCGATGTGCCTGGACTGACCGGATGCGGCGATCCTGGTTAGGCTCGATGTCATGTCCGGCCGGGTTCCCGTCGGGGTTGCCGTGGTACTGCTGGCCTTGCTGGTCGGCTGTACAAGTGAGGATCCGCCCGCCGGCCTGCCACCCTCGGCGCCCTCGACGACAGAGACGCCCACGGTGACGACGACCCCCGCGCCGACCACGCCTACGGCGACCGGTGCGCCGACCGTGCCAGCGGAGGCCCAGGAACAGACCCCAGACGGCGCCGCCGCCTTCGTGCGGCACTATTACGTCATCCTTGAGTACTCCTGGAGCGTTATGGATTCCGCTCCGCTCCGAGCCCTTGGCGATTGTCTTTCCTGCAACAACCTGTCCGAGACGATCGATTCCGTAGCCGCCGATGGTGATCGCCTCGAAGGCGGCGACGTGACGATCCGATCCGTTCAACCGAACGCGGTGGCGAGTGACGGTTCAACGACAGTGGACACGCTCGTGTCCTCGGCAGAGCAGCGGATTGTGGCACCTGATGGAACAACAAGGCAGGTTCTCGGCGAGGCGCAAGAGAGCTTGCAATTCTTCTTCGACCTTGGCTGGGCTGGCTCGACATGGACCGTGACTTCAATTCGGATCGTCGAATGAGGATCGCGCTCGTTGCGTTGTGTGCGGCGATGCTGCCGCTCTTCGGCATGCACTCATCGCACGCTGACCAAGAGCCGGAGGCGCCGTGTCCGATCGCGGGCTGCGTTCGGGCAGGCAACGGCGCGCTGCTCGTTGGTGACGTCGAGAACACGCCTGGTGGGAGGATCGCGCTGAATGAGCCGGATCCGACGCATCAGTGGCGGCTCGTCAACACCTGCTTGACTCAGGACCCGGTGATCGGCGGGTGCACGATACAAGCCCCGTGCCCTGCGCCGCCGGACCGCATTGTGGGGCGGTTCTTGGTTCAGAACCGCCTCATTGCGAACGGCCCGAATGCCCCCTGGGTGGACGACGGCATCGATTGCGTCGACATCACCGAGATCGAGCCGGTGGTGACGCCGGCGATGGTCCAGGCGGAGTTCGAGAAACTGCCGCTGCCGCTGGGAGAGATCAGTCTGCAACCCAGCGACGGCGTCGTACTGGTCAATGTGGGTGCGATCTTCTACACGACCCAGGAGGCGACGGCCTCATACGACGTAGACATCATCGGGCAGGCCGTGCACATCGACGCGTTCATCACCGATTATGCGTGGCATGTGGGCGATGGGTCGCCGGACGTGCATGGCCGGGGGGCGCCGTACCCGGACAAGAGCACGCTGCACGTCTACACCGCACCCGGCGGCGTGCAGGTGACCTTGACTTTGACGTGGGACGCGACGTACACCGTCGACGGGGGACCCGTCACGCCGGTGCTGGACACGACGACGACCGACAGCCCACCCGTGGCGCTGACAGTGGTCGAGGCCGAGTCGATCCTGGTCGACTCGTTCGACTGACCGTCAGATACGACGCAGGACGGTGACGACTCGACCGAGGATCGTCGCCTCCTCGCCGGGGATCGGCTCGTATGCAGCGTTGTGCGGCATCAGCCAGATCTGGCCGCCCGTCCGACGGAACGTCTTGACGGTGGCCTCCCCATCGATCATGGCGGCGACGATGTCGCCGTTGTCGGCCACCGGCTGCTGGCGGACGACCACCCAGTCTCCGTCGCAGATCGCCGCCTCGATCATGGAGTCACCGGTGACCCTGAGGAGGAACAACGTCCCCTCACCGACGAGCTCGCGGGGTAGCGGGAACACCGCCTCCACGGACTGCTCGGCGAGAACCGGTCCGCCGGCGGCGATGCGGCCCACCACCGGCACGTAGGTCGGCGTCGGCGCAGAATCAGCGATACCGGTCTCGTCGTAGGTCGAGGGCGCTTGGGCGGCAGCTGTGGTGCTGCGCGCGGCCAGCACCTCCGCCGGCGTACGCAAATCGACGGCACGCGGCCGGTTCAGATCCCTGCGGAGGAATCCCTTGCGCTGCAGCATGGCGAGCTGGTGCGACACCGAGGACGTCGAGGACAGTCCGACCGCATCTCCGATCTCGCGCATGCTCGGGGGGTAGCCGCGCCGCTCCACCGAGTCCCGGATGACCTCGAGGACTCGGCGCTGTCGAACGGTCAGTCCGTCGCCGGCCTGGACGTCCGGGAACTCCTGCACCACACCCTTGTCCTTACCGCGAGCGGCCAACGCTCCTCCTCCGGGCAGCCTCGGCATCCGAGGCGTGATCGACTGCGCCGACGCTAGCGCGGCCGACCGATTGTTTCAAACATGTGTTCGAAGAACACGCCGTACAGTCTCGATTTTGTCGGAGCCTCCTGGTACACATCGTTCAGACGTTCGATCGAACACCTGTTCGGACGAACCGTGTGGCTCGCCTCATCAGAGGCGGCGAAGGAGGCTCACATGACCGCACTGCTCGACAGGCCGCTTCCACAGTTGCGCCCGCCCGCGCGTTCTGGCTTCCTCCCGATGCCGGGCCCCGATCTGGTATCGGTGCAGCCGACCGCCGGTGTGGCAACGGCGCCGATTGAGACGGTTCCCGCCCGGCCGTCGCCCCTGCGACCCGTCCCAGGGCGCCCGCGCCGGCTCCGGCCGCGGGCGCACCGGGAATCACCGAGGACCGCCAACCGCCCGCAGAACCGGCTGGTGGCGGCCGGCTACGGAAACACAGCGGATACCTCTCCCCGTCCGCCCCTGCGGCTCACCCGTCGGGCCCGGTTGCTCATCACCGTCTGCTCGGTGCTGACCATGCTCGGCATCGTCGGGCTGGCGGCGGTCAACGCCGAACCGGCGGGAGGGAGCTTGCATGACGCACCGGCGCGCGTCGTCGTGCAGACCGGCGACACGCTGTGGCAGATCGCTGCGGAGGTGGCACCTGCGGAGGATCCCGCGGCGGTCGTGCAGCTGTTGCGCTCGGCCAACGACCTAGACAGCGCGCCGCTGCAGGCGGGCCAGGTCTTGGTGATTCCGCGCCGGTGAGGCGTGTCCGCAGCCCCCGGCGCGAGCCGCTCATCAAAGTTTTCGGGTGTGTCGCTTGCGTGTATCCAATCGCTTCTCTATGGTCGCAATCCCTAGATATAGTAGTTACACTGGTGTAAGTCATCCACAGGTAGGGGTCTACGACCCACAGGTCGCGCACAGGTTCTCCCCGATCCTGTCCACAGCGACTCGCCGATGGGCGGGTGTGACGAGGAGGTGAGCGCGCCGTGCGGTGCCCGTACTGCCGCTTCGCCGACTCGCGGGTCGTCGATTCCCGTGAGGTGGACGAGGGCCAGACGATTCGCCGCCGCCGTTCCTGCCAGGCCTGCGGCCGTCGCTTCACCACCGTCGAAGAAGCCACCCTCGCGGTGATCAAGCGCAGCGGGGTCACCGAGCCGTTCAGCCGCGACAAGGTGGTCAGTGGCGTGCGGCGTGCCTGCCAGGGCCGACCGGTCGACGAGGACCAGCTCGCACAGCTGGCGCAATCGGTCGAGGACGAGGTGCGCGCGACCGGCGTGGCCGAGGTGCCGAGCAACGAGGTCGGCCTGGCGATCCTCGGCCCGTTACGCGAGCTGGACCAGGTCGCTTACTTGCGCTTCGCGAGCGTCTACCGCTCCTTCGATTCGATCGCCGACTTCGAAGCCGAGATCGCCACCCTGCGCAAGCAGATGTCTCACGCGCCTTAGTCCGCGGCGGGCCGGCTCGTTCTCGGCCGGGACCGCGCGGACCGCCGTACGCCCATGAGCAGTTGAGTCAGAAGGGGAACCATGACCGAGATCGCAGACGTCACTCGCCGTACGCCGACGTACCCCCAGAACGGCCTTCGGGTCGAGCGGCTCTACACGACCGCGGGAGTGCACCCGTACGACGAGGTGACCTGGGAGCGGCGCGACGTCGTCATGACCAACTGGCGCGACGGCTCGATCAACTTCGAGCAGAAGGGGGTGGAGTTCCCCGACTTCTGGAGCGTCAACGCCGCCAACATCGTGACGACGAAGTACTTCCGTGGTGCGGTCGGTACGCCGCAGCGGGAGCACAGCCTGCGCCAACTCATCGACCGGGTGGTGCTGACCTATGTCGCGGCGGGCAAGGAGCACGGCTACTTCGGCAGCGCCGCTGACGCTGACATCTTCGAGCATGAGCTCACCTGGATGCTGCTGCACCAGGTGTTCAGCTTCAACTCACCGGTCTGGTTCAACGTCGGGACCGCGTCCCCGCAGCAGGTCAGCGCTTGCCAGCCGTACGAGGCCCTCGTGAGCACCCCGGCAGGGCTGGTACCCATTGGCCGGCTGGTCGAGGGCGACGCCGTCGGCACCAAGGTCTACGACGCGAGCGGTCTGACTCGCATCGTCGCGACAAAGGCGAACGGCGTGAAGGACGTTCTCAGACTGCGCACTACTGGTGGTCACATCCTCGACGTGACAGCCGACCACCTGGTGTGGAAGGCCGTTGGAATCGACGAGGGATCCTTCGTGCCGGCGGGAGCCTTGTCAGTGGGTGACGTGCTGCTGCATGTCACGCCGGAGGTGGGTGGGTCCGACCGGGACTGCCAAGTGATCGCGAGCGTTGAGAGCCGCGGCGCCATGGAGGTCTACGACATCCAGACGGAGAGCGGCGAGTACCTCTCCGGGAACCTCCGGGTACACAACTGCTTCATCCTGTCCGTCGACGACGACATGAACTCGATTCTCAACTGGTACCGCGAGGAAGGGCTCATCTTCAAGGGCGGCTCCGGGGCGGGCCTCAACCTGTCCCGCATCCGGTCATCCAAGGAACTGCTGTCCTCGGGTGGAACGGCCAGCGGGCCGGTCAGCTTTATGCGCGGTGCCGACGCAAGCGCGGGGACCATCAAGTCCGGCGGCGCGACGCGACGCGCGGCGAAGATGGTCGTGCTCGACGTGGACCACCCCGACATCGAGGAGTTCATCGAGACAAAGGCGCGCGAGGAGGACAAGATTCGCGCGCTGCGGGACGCCGGGTTCGACATGGATCTCGGCGGCAAGGACATCACCAGCGTCCAGTACCAGAACGCGAACAACTCCGTGCGAGTCTCCGACACGTTCATGAAGGCGGTCGAGGAAGGGACGCTGTTCGGCCTGCGCGCACGTAAGGACGGTCGGGTCATTGACACCGTCGACGCCCAGGAGCTGTGGACGAAGATGGCGACAGCGGCTTGGGAGTGCGCCGACCCCGGTATCCAGTACGACGACACGATCAACGACTGGCACACCAACCCGGAGACCGGCCGGATCACCGCATCTAACCCCTGCAGTGAGTACCTCAGCCTCGATAACTCCTCGTGCAACCTGGCCAGTCTCAATCTGATGAAGTTCCTGTCCGACGAGGGGGTCTTCGACGCGACGGCTTTCGCCAAGGCGGTCGAGTTCGTCATCACGGCCATGGATATCTCGATCTGCTTTGCTGACTTCCCGACCGAGCCGATCGCGGAGACCACGAGGGCCTACCGCCAGCTGGGGATCGGCTACGCCAACCTCGGTGCGATCCTGATGGCGACCGGTCACGCGTATGACTCCGAAGGCGGTCGGGCGATGGCAGCCGCGATCACCTCGCTCATGACCGGCACGGCGTACAGGCGCTCCGCCGAACTGGCCGGCATCGTCGGTCCGTACGACGGATATGCCCGCAATGCCTCGGCGCACACGCGTGTGATGCGCAAGCACGCCGCCGCAAGCGATGCCATCCGAGCCCTGGCCGCCGATGATGCGGCGGTGCTGACTCAGGCCCAGGCGGCCTGGGAGAAATCCCTCGAGATCGGGAAGGTCAGTGGTTGGCGCAACGCACAAGCCTCGGTTCTGGCGCCGACCGGATGCCTGACCGGCGACACGCTGGTCGCAACCGACTGTGGACTCGCCCGACTGGCCGAGATCGGAGAGGCGTACGGCGACCGCTGGCAGACCATCGACCTGACGGTGTCGACGGATGACGGTCCGCGGCAAGCGACCCGATTCTTCATCAACGGTGAAGAGCCAACGGCGCGGATCACCACGGCCGGCGGCTACACGATCCAGGGCACCCTGGCCCACCGCATCAGGGTCGTCGAGGCACTGACCGGGGAGTGGGTCTGGAAGAGGATGGCCGACGTCGTGGCCGGAGACACGGTGCCCATGCAGCTGGGCCGCTTCGTTGGCCAGCCGAGACGGGTTGTCCTGCCCCTACTCGACCAGGCCTACTACGCCGGTGATCGACGGCTGTTCGTCCCCGACGCGGTCGACGCTGACCTGGCCGAGCTCGTTGGCTACTTCATGGGAGACGGCAGCCTGCACGCCAAGGGCATCCGGCTCTGCGTCGCCGACACCGACCTCGACGTGCTCGACCGCATCGGCGTCCTAGCCAAGGGCCTGTTCGGGTTGGAGCCAGTGGTGACTGCGCAGCAGGGTCACCACGAGGTCGTACTGCAGTCCGTTCTGCTGGCGCGGTGGTGGCAGGCAGCGGGCTTCGCCAAGACGCTGCCAACGGAAGAGCACGTGGGTGAGGGTTGGTCGCCCCGGTTGCCGGCCGCAGTTCTCGAGTCCAACGATCCCAAGGTCTATGCGGCCTTTGTTCGCGGGCTTTTCGAGGCAGCCGGCAGCGTGAGCATGGGCGTCCCCAGCCTGTCGACCGATTCGGCGTCCTTCGCTGCGGAGCTACGCACGGTTCTGCTGTCGCTTGCTATTCCGTCGAGCACGCTCACGACATCCAGCGGCTGGGGCGGGGCGACCTATCAGGTCCGCATCCGCAACATCCAGCACGCGAAGGTCTACGAGCAGACGATTGGCTTCCTCTCCCGGCGCCAGTCAATGGCTGTCGCCGGAGCCCCTTCGACTCAATCTGGTAACCGGGATCGCATCCACCTGCCTGCCATGGTGTGGGACGACCTGATTCCGGTGGGTCACACCTTGCGTGGGCTGGTTCAGCAGGCCGTCGCCCGAGGTCGTGGTGTCAGCCGCGACTTGGCGACGCGGGTCTTCGACGCGACGGGTGATGGCCGGCTGGAACAAGCGCTCGGGTACCTCTTCGAGGAGGTCGCTCACAACGCTGATGGCGGCGTGCAGCCGACGTACGACCTGTCTGTCCCTTCGAATGTCACGTACGTGGCTAATGGCTTCGTCAGCCACAACACCATTGGCTTGATGATGGACTGCGACACCACGGGGGTGGAGCCAGACCTCGCTCTGGTGAAGTTCAAGAAGCTGGTCGGCGGCGGGTCCATGCAGATCGTCAATCAGACAGTGCCTAGAGCCCTTCGGTCGCTGGGCTACCAGGAGGAGTCGATCGAGGCGATCGTCGAGCACATCGCCTAACACGGTCACGTCATCGACGCACCCGGCCTTCGGACCGAGCACTACGAGGTGTTCGACTGCGCGATGGGGGAGCGATCGATCGCCCCGATGGGACACGTGCGAATGATGGCCGCCGTCCAGCCGGCGATCAGCGGGGCCATCTCAAAGACGGTGAACGTCCCGGAGTCGGCGACCGTCGAGGACATCGAGGACGTCTATCTCCAGGGTTGGAAGCTGGGTCTCAAGGCGCTGGCGATCTACCGGAACAACTCCAAGGTCGGCCAGCCGCTCAGCGCGAAGAAGAAGGACGAGGCAGTCGCCGAGAAGGTGCTCGAGGTCAGCCGCCCGACCCGCAAGCGGTTGCCGAAGTCACGGCCGGCGATCACCACGTCGTTCTCGGTCGGCGGCGCCGAGGGGTACATGACCGCCTCCAGCTACCCCGACGACGGGCTCGGCGAGGTCTTCCTCAAGATGAGCAAGCAGGGCTCGACGCTTGCCGGACTCATGGACGCCTTCTCCATCGCGATCTCGATCGCCCTGCAGTACGGCGTCCCGCTGGAGACCTACGTCTCGAAGTTCACCAACATGCGCTTTGAGCCGGCTGGCATGACCGACGACCCGGACGTGAGGCTGGCCCAGTCGGTGATGGACTACATCTTCCGCCGCCTTGCGCTCGACCACCTGCCCGTGGACAAGCGGGCCGAACTCGGCATCTTCACCGCCGAGGAGCGGGCCGCCCAGGTGGCCGGCACGTACGGTGCGGACACAACGAACGAGCCGGACCTGGCGGAGCTGCGGGCGACGGTGCCCGTCGAGCACCCGGCCGCGCCGGCCGCCGGGGAGGAGAAGCCAGCCGCCGCGGTGCCGGCGCCGCGCAACGTCGGCTCGTCGACCGAGCTGCTCGAAGCCGTGCTCGGCAACGTGGCGGACGCGCCGCTGTGCTTCACCTGCGGCACGAAGATGCGCCCCGCCGGGTCGTGTTACGTCTGCGA
>JACCTY010000054.1 GCA_013812145.1 Geodermatophilaceae bacterium
GCCCACCACCCGGTGGGCCGCCTCGAGCCGCGTCTAACGACTGGGAATGCGCAGGGTGAGCGAGTCGGCAGTGTCGTTCCCGACCGACCACCAGAAGCCGGCCGGGTCGTAGGTCACACCCAGCAGGTAGCTGTTGGCATTTCGCTCGCCCCGGCCGCCACCTCGGAGTAGCGCCACTGGCGCGATGGTATCGAGCAATGTAGTGCGAAAATGACTCTATGTCGTCGTGCTCGGTGTGCGGGAGAACCGAACAGGAATTGCCGGTGACCTGGACGAGCCAGCTCACTGAACGGGGGCGGCAATGGTTGTGCGAGACCTGCACCCGGGAGAACCTGCGCTCCATCGAGGGCCGTCTCGACGAGGCCTGGTGGTAGCTGCTCGCTGCTCAGTCGGTGAAGCCGGGCAGCCAGCGTTCGACCACGCTGCGGAACGGCCCTTCCGCGTCCAGCTGGCAGAGCACGCCGATAGAGCCGATCGTGACCCGGTGGATGAGCAGGTACGCCGGCGGCAGATTGAGCTGGCGGCCGAGCCTGCTCGCCTCGGTGCGGGGATCGGCCAGTCGGGCCGCCTCGGTACGCATCCACTCGCGGGTGAAGTGGAAGCGGGGAGCGGCGATCGGCTCCAGCATGGGCCGCAGGTAGGACAGCACGGCCGGTGCGTTGACGGCGACGGATGGCTTGATGAAGCCCTCCCGGCGTAGACCGGCCAGGACGCCCTCGGCGTCGCCGGTGAGCGACTGCCGGCAAAGCGGGCCGATCAGGCCGGGCAGGCCGCCCGGCAGTCGCGCCACCGCACCGAAGTCGATGACTCCGAGCCGGTCGTCGTCGAGAAGGCGGAAGTTGCCCGGATGCGGGTCGCCATGCATCAGCCCGGCTCGGCTCGGCGCCGAGAAGTGCAGCGCGGACATCAGGATGCCGGCCCGATCGCGCTGCGCCCGGCTGCCGCTGGCGATGATCCGGGACAGCGGCGTACCGCCGATCCACTCCGAGACGACGACCTTGGGTGCGCTGGCGATGACGCGCGGGACCAGGATGTCGGGGTCACCGGCGTACGCCGCGGCGAAGCCACGCTGCGCAGCCGCCTCCAAGGCGTAGTCCAACTCCTCGACGACGCGGGACTTGAGTTCGGCCAGCAGCGGCTTGATGTCCAGCCCGGGAACGAGGATCGCGAACATCCGGGCGAACCGGGACAGCTGGTTCAGGTCGGCCAGGAGCGCCGGACCGGCGCCCGGATACTGGACCTTGACGGCGACCTCGCGACCGTCGTGCCAGATCGCGCGGTGGACCTGCCCGATGCTCGCCGCAGCCGCGGGGCGGTCGTCGAAGTGGCGGAAGCGCCCGCGCCAGTTGCCGCCCAGCTGCTCGGCCAGGACCGCATGCATGGTGGAGGTGGCCATGGGCGGCGCGGCTTCCTGCAGCTTGGTCAGTGCGGCGCGGTACGGCCCGGCGACGTCCTCGGGAAACGCTGCCTCGAAGACGCTCAACGCCTGGCCGAACTTCATTGCCCCGCCCTTGAGCTGGCCGAGGACGCTGAACAGTTGCTCGGCCGTGCGCTGCTGGAGCTCGAGGCTGATCTCCTCGGCCGGTCGCCCGCCCAGGCGTTTCCCGAGCCCGATCGTGGCCCGACCGGCGACCCCCAGCGGCAGTGACGCGAGCTTCGCCGTTCGGGAGACGGCGCGTCGGGGGATGTCGGTCACCTGACCATCATCCATTGTCGGGGTCACCCGCCGCTGCGGCAATGACCCCAGGTCACCCCGCTCGGCTCCCAGCGTCGCAGCGGCAGCGTGGGTGGGGCGGCCAGCTGCGGCGGCGCAGTTTCCAGTCCGGCAGTCGCAGTTCGATGCTGGCGTTTCGGACACCCACGGGAACCTCGCCCGCGAGGTCCAGAAAGGCCAGCGCCTGCAGCGCGGCGGCGGCGGCGACGAGCAGGGCGAGCGGTCCGTCCACCGGGTCGGCGGCTCGCCGCGTCCGCTCGGTGAGCTGTGCCAGCAGCGCCGGCCAGGCGCGGTCCCGGTCGGAGCGATGCAGATCGATGCAGCGCAGGCACCCGGTGTGCCCCGGCAGCACCAGGGGGCCGACGACGCCGGTGGTCTCGCGCACGGTGGCGACCAGGTGCGGCGTCCTGGCCGCGTGCAGCGGCGCACGCAGCTGCTCGGCCGGCCACGGATCGCACAGCACTATCAGGTCCGCTCGGCGGTCCGGGCCGATCGTGGTGTCCGTCGCCGGAGCGGCCCGGCGGACGGCGTCGTGGGCGGCCATCCGCCGAGGTCGGTTCTCGTCCGCGGGCAGCAGGCCACCGGGATTGGCGTCGGCGAGCAGCACGCTACCCC
>JACCTY010000090.1 GCA_013812145.1 Geodermatophilaceae bacterium
GACCTGCTTGCCGATCGGCAATTTGCTCGACAAACCGATCGGCGACAAGATTTTCAGCCGCGAGTCCATCGCGTTCTTTGCCGCGTCGCCGCTGCCGTGGTCGAAGGTGTGGCTCACTGCCATCGGGGTGGCACGCTCAAACATGTCGGCGCGAGCGGCGGCCTGGAGGTAAGCGCCAAGCTCAATGGCCTGATTGGCGATGCCCAGTTGCACAGCGTCATCGACCACTTCGTGCGCTTGCTCGATTTCACACCGAGTGAGCTGCAGCGCTGCGCCACCGACACCGATGGACACCTGGTGCCGAGACTGCGCGCGCTCAAGTCGCCGCTGACGATCTTCATCGATGGCATCGACGAGTACTTCAACAAACACGTCGAGAACCTCCCGGCGAGCCCGAGCGTGACCGGCGAGCTGTCTCCGAACATCTGGTACTACTCCCAGCTCGGCCTCGTCGAGGTCGCCTACCAGCTGCGACGCATCAACCACCATCTGAAAGTCTTCGCCGCCATCCGCAAGGAGGCCTACTCCCGGCTGTCACAGCGCACTGCCATGATCCAGCAGTATCGGGGCAGTGCCGTGGACATCGTGTATTCCCCCGAGAGCCTGCGCGAGATATTCGTCAACAACGCTCGCCTCGTGAAGAGCGATCGGATGGTGCAGCCGGAGCGTGCGCGGACGCACCCCCTGGAGGCGTTTCTTGGCCGCGCCAGCGTCACGGACACTTATACGCATGAGGAAGAGGACGCGTTCGAGTACGTGTGCCGGCACACCCTGCTGCGCCCTCGCGACCTGATGACCATCGGCGATCGGCTCGGCACGCTTCGGCCCGACGAGCGCAGGAACGAGTACCGCCTGAAGGCGGCGGTGAAATCAGGCGGCCACCGAAATCGCTCATGAGTACCTTGCCGAGATCGCGCCGTACGTCGGCGACCTCGAGTTGGAGCGGCTATTCCACCGGCTTCCCGGGCACATCTTGACGCGCGCCGAGATCGAGGAGATCTGCGAGGAGAACGGCGACCAGCCAAGTCAGGGTAAGCATGCGATCGGCGCGCTGTACCGGGTGGGACTGCTCGGCTACGTCCAGCACGATCGGGTGCGCGGCGAGTGGCGGCAGCGCTTCCTTCGCCCAGGCGAGGCGACGTTCGAACCGAATGGTGTGTTGCCGAGCGCCACTCACTATCTGCTGCATCCGGTCCTGTCCGATGTGATCGCGCTCATCAATCCGGCGTTTGTGCAGCGAATCGACCGCGTGAACATCGTTGGCTACGACCGGCCGTGGCATGAGTCCGGCCCGGTCGATCGTACGGCGAACGTCCACACCTGCTGTGTGCTCAAGGCCGATGTGTCCGCCTTCGGCAGCCTGATGCGCTCCGGGAGGGATGCACCGGTCAGAAAGGCGCTGGACGAAGCGGTGGCACAGTGGGCGCCGGCGGCTGCTATCAGCGAGACTGGCGCCGGCGACGCGGCGCTGATCGCCTCCGATGACCCGGTGGCGCTTGCTCAGACGGCGCGGCACCTGATGGATGACGTGTACCGAGCCGCCGGGCAGCCGCGGCTGCGGATCGCCCTGCACTACGGGCAGGTGCACACTCGTCAGCGGGTCACCGACCTGCGCACCGTCATCGTCGGAGGAGATGCCATCCTCTGTGCTGCCCGCGTCGAGCCCATCGTTGCCCCTGGCCAGATTTGGGTGACGGAGGAGTTCCGGGAGCAGTTCCTCCAGCGGCCGTCGCTGTCGCGCACGACCCCCGTGCCCGCGCCGACTGGCGATGGCTGCTTCAACGTCAGGAAAGAAGCCACGCAGGAGCCCGATCTGTGGGTCCGCTTGTATCGACTCGAGGCGTGAGTCTTTCGGCCTCAGGCCGCTTCCTCGCAGTCACGCACCTCCGTTGAGCGCCAACACAGGCCAAGTCCGCGGAGGTGGTGGATGGCAGATCACCGCGTCATCCGTGTTTATGACGGTAGCGCCGGGTTAGCCGGCGCGGTAGGGCATCGGCACCTCCGGTAGGTCCTCGTTGGCGACTGGTGCGTCGCATTCACTGAACTTGGGGAGGCCCGCGATGTGCTCTGGGGTTGGCAGCTCCTCGGTGGGTCGTGCCGTCATTCCGTCTGTGCGTTGGTTCTGGTGGGGCCGAGGGTCCAGGGATGTCGCCTGCGGTAGGTGGTGGTCGATCTGGGCGAGTCTGTCTTCGGCTCCGGCCAGGCTGACGCGTAGTCCCTCGACCTCGCCGAGCCAGCCTTCGCGTTCGGCCTCGGCGATCCGGTCGAGGAGGTTGTCGCGGATGTCGACCAGCCGGGGCCGTTGGTTCGGGTCTGGCCAGAGCATCGAGCAGCGGATGCAGGGGTGCTCGTGGATGCAGGGGGTGGGGAACGCCCGGGTCGCAGCGCCCGCCGTCGCGCCAGAAAGGCGAGGTGGGCCTGGACCGCCTCATCGGGGTAGACCGCCTTGTAGCCGAGGGCCGGTGAGTCATCAAAACCGAGGATCTGTTGGCGGTCGGCGGGGTCAGGTCGCTGGTGAGCGACGGGCGCCGAGGATGCCCGCCAGGTCGGCGACAACCGCATGGTCAGCGAGGTACTCGATCGGCTCCGGCAGGGCCAACGACCAGTTGGGTCGGTCGGTCACGCCCGGCATGTTGGGCCGGCGTTGTTCGCCGACAGCATCTTCCAGCGTTGCGACGAGCAGTGCTGACGGCGCCTGCGCCAGCCGACGGTAGGCAGCCGCGGTCGCCTCGGCAACAGACGCCTCGCCCGGCAGCGCGCCCAGCTTCGACCGCAGCGCCTCGACCGCTCGGTCGCCGGGGTCGACGTCGTACCGGCGTTGTTCCTGCCGGTCCGCACCGGTCCAGAGGCCGGGGACGGTCGGCAGGTCGTGCGTCGTGACGGCGCCCATCGACAGCTTCGGCCACTGGGCCGGCTCCTCGTCGGCGAACCACAGCAGCCGGTAGGCCAGCAGCTGCCGCCGCGTCAACTCCTCCCGGACGCCGCCCTCGACGACGCCCAGATCCTCGCCGACGACCACAGCGTGGGCGCGTTGGCTCTCCAGCGCCACGATGTCCAACAGGTCGTCAGCCGGGTATCGCACGTAGCCCCCGTCCTTGGGACCGTGTCCCTCCGGAATCCACCACAGCCGGAACAACCCCATGACGTGGTCGATCCGCAGCCCACCGGCCCGGGCGATCGTGGCCCGGATCGACTCGACAAATGGCCGATAGCCGGCCTGGCGCAGTTTCCATGGAACGAACGGCGGCAGTTGCCAGTCCTGGCCGTTGCCGTTGAGGGCGTCCGGCGGGGCGCCGACGGTGACTTCCGCTGCCAGCAGGTCCTGCCAGGACCACGCGTCCGCGCCGTCGGGGTCGAAGCCGATGGGTAGGTCCTGGATCACAGTCAGTCCCGCCGTCGCGTCTCGGAGCTGTTCGGCCAGCGCCCACTGCAGCCAGGCGTGAAACGCGACCTCGTCCTCCGCCTTGGCGGCAAAGTCCTGAACTGCTGGACTGTCCGGACGCCGCAGCTGCGCCGGCCACGTCCGCCACCGCCCGCCGTGGACGTCCGCGAGCGCGCACCAGACTGCGAACTCTTGCAGCGACTGTTCCTGCTCGCGACGCCACCGGGTGAAATCCTCACCGCCGCGGTCGAGGTCGAAGATCGCTTGCAGGATCGGCCGCTTGAGCCGCCACACCTCGTCCCGGTCGATCTCGCGCCTGGCGTTCAACGTCGTTGCCACCGCGGAGTCGGCTAGGTCCAGCCGCTCGAACCCGGGGACCGGCTCCGGCCGCAGGTACAGGGGATTCACGAAACGTCGGCTGGTCGGCGAGTACGGGCTCGGCTCCTGAGGCAGCGTGGGTGCGGCGGCGTGCAGCGGGTTGACCATCAGGAAGCCGGCCCCAAGACCCCTTGCCCAATCCCGGAGCCGAGCAAGGTCGGCCAGGTCGCCGATACCCCAGCTGCCGCGCGAGCGGGCCGCATACAGCTGCACGGCCCACCCCCACATCCGCAGCCGCTGCGGTAGGTAGCACTGTCCGGGGCTCAGGATGAGCGGCCGCGTCGGCCCGTCGGCCGGGTGGAGTTCGTGATAGCCCGCGGGAAGGTCCGGAGGCAGCGTGGCGTCGACCGGCACCGACGTCCCGTCCTCCAGTCCGATGTCGCATCGGCCGACATGCGTTTCGCTACCGAGCCGCAGCACGAGGGGCGCCCGTTGGTCGATGTCGTCAGGTGATCGGCCGACGGTTTCGCGGAGCCGGCGTACGACGACGTCTGAGACCCGCTGCCGACGGCCGTCGCTGTCCATATACGACTCCTCCACGCCCCACTGGTCGGTCATCGGCCGATCCTGCCAATCGCCGGTGGCCCGTCGCTGGCGGGCATCGACCTGTGCTGTGGGGCTGTTCTACGGCGTGACGGAGAAGGTTTCGATGATCTTGTCGAGCGTGCCTGGGTCTGCGTCCGCCCCCCAGGTGCACCTCTACCAGGAGGGTGAGGGCCGGACTCTCGGGACTGGCCGCGATCACTGCGATGGAGGAATCAGCGTTGCCGCAACCGCCCCGTTCGACGTAGCGGCCGACGTGCTCGTCGGTGGGCCGGGCTCGGACACCGCCTCCTACGCCGCCGCATGAGGTCCGGTGGTCCCGAACCTCACCAACCAGGATGCCTATGACCGGGACGCTCGCGGTGACTCCGGGTACGACGTGTTCCGAAGCGTCGAGCAGGTGCGCGGGTAGGCGTACGACGACTTGATCTTTGGCTCCACGACGCTCGGCGACGTCATCCGCGGGCTGGGCGGTCGGGACACGATCCACGGGTACGGCGGCAACGACACCGTCCACGGCGGCGACGGCCGGCTGTTCGGTGACGCCGGCAACGACAGCCTCGACGGCGGGTTCGGGTCCGACTCCTGCGCCGGCGGCGCAGGCGCCACGACAGGACTCAGTGCGAGCGCTGAGCGCCCCCTTGCCGCAGCTCTCAAACCAGAGCGAAAGCGGCCTGGATGGCAGTGGAGAGTTGGCCTGGTGCCGGTAACCGGTGGCCGATGTGACGACCGAGTACGGACGTGGGCACGGTGACGATGTTGTCGCTGACCACGCTCTCGTGGGCCAGCCCGTTCGCCGAGCCAACAGACACCTCGGTGAACAGGCCGCCTCCCGGAGCGGCGAGTTCCCGACCGCCGCGCCCGGTTCAACGCGTGCACCACGACGGCTGCCGACCACTCGCCCGGCCGTCGTGGACGAGTTGGGCCGCTGCACGGGCGCCGGTCATCAGCTGGAACGGTCGAGCTGCGGTCTACCCTGAGAATCATGAGCGCGGAACCTCTCCTCGACCAGCGGTGGCGGTTCACCGTCGAGGAGTACGAGCGGATGGGTCAGGTCGGCATCTTCGACGAGGACGACAGGGTGGAATTGCTCGACGGGGAGATCGTCGCCATGTCACCGATCGGGCCGATGCACGCCAGCACGGTCAACCGCGTCAACCAGTTCTTGGTCCAACGGCTGGCCGGCCTCGCCACCGTGATCGTGCAGAACCCAATGCGGCTGCAGCCCCGGTCAGAGCCGCAACCCGACTTCATCCTCGCTCGGGCGCGACGCGACTTCTATGCGGGCGCCCACCCAACGGCAGAGGATGTGTTCCTAGTCGTCGAGGTGGCCGACTCGACGCTGCGCAAGGACCAGATGGTCAAGGTGCCGATATACGCCCGGCAAGGAGTCGTCGAGGTGTGGCTGGTCGATCTCACCGGGCGCTCGGTGACTGTGTACACCGATCCCGTCGACGGCTCGTACCGTCAGGTCCGGACGATACGCGGCGACGAGCCGATCACCCCGCACTCCCTGCCAGAACTCAGTCTCACGGTCAGCGAGATCCTCGGCGAGTGAGGACCGGCGGTCGCCGGGCGGGTTAGATGGCCGGGTGCGCCGCATCCGGATCGGGATCGACACCGGCGGCACGTTTACCGACGTCGTCGCGGTCGACGAGCAGACCGGCGCACTCGTCACGACGAAGACGCCGTCGACCCCTGCCGACCCGGCCGACGGCTTCATGACAGCCGTCACCAAGGTCCTCGAGCTGCTCGGCGAGGACGGCGCCGCGGTCGGTTCGGTCGCGCACGGCACCACGGTGGCGACGAACCAGCTGCTGGAGGGCAAGCTCGGCCGGCTCGGGTTCATCACGACCGAGGGTTATGAGTTCCTGCTGGAGATCGCCCGGCAGTCCGTCCCCGACGGCTACGGCAACTCCTACTTCTGGGTCAAGCCCGACCGGATCGTGCCGGTCGACCGGGTGCGGACTGTGGGCGGCCGACTGGACTTCCGCGGGAGCGAGATCCGTCCCTTCGATGCCGCGCAGGCGCGTGAGGTGGCCCGGTGGTTCCGCGAGCAAGACATCACGACGATCGGCGTCTGCTTCCTGCACTCCTACGCCGACCCGTCGCACGAGCAGGCCATGCGGTCGATGCTTGACGCCGAACACCCGGGTGCGGTCGTGTCGTTGTCCTCCGACGTGCTGCGGGAGTACCGCGAATACGAGCGGGCCGTGACCACCCTCGTCGATGCCGCGGTGAAGCCGAAGGTGGCGGCGTACGTCGCCGGTCTCGCCCAGCGGCTGCACGACTTCGCGCCCGGCGTGCCGTTTTCGATCATGCGGTCCAACGGCGGGGTGTTGTCCGCCGAGGAGGTCGTGCACCAGCCGATCACCACGGTGCTGTCCGGACCGGCCGCGGGCGCGCTCGGGGCGGGCCTCATCGCGCAGCGAGCCGGTTACGGCCGGGTGCTGACGCTGGATGGTGGGGGCACGTCCACGGACGTCTCCGTCGTGCTCGACGGTGAGCCGACGCTTACCACCGAAGGCAGCATCGGCCGCTTCCCGTCGAAGATCCCGATGATCGACGTCGTCACGGTCGGGGCCGGTGGCGGCTCGATCGCCTGGACTTCTCCCGAGCGGAACCTGAAGGTTGGTCCGCGGTCGGCCGGCGCCGTCCCCGGCCCGGTTTGCTACCCCGATGGCGGAACGGAGCCGACCGTCACCGACGCCCATGTCCTGCTCGGTCGGATCCCGCCCCACTTGCTCGGCGGGGAGATCCCGCTGTCAGTGAACACCGCGCGGGAGGGGCTCACGAAGCTCGCCGCCGAGCTCGGCATGGCCGCGGAACCCTGCGCCGGCGGCATCCTGGAGATCTCGGCGTGGAACCAGGCCAACGCCCTGCGCCAGATCACCGTCAAGCGTGGGCTGGACGTCCGTGATTTCACGATGGTCACGTTCGGCGGTTCAGGTTCGCTGCTGGCCTGCCGGTTGATCGACATCCTGGGGCTGCCGTCGGTGCTGGTTCCGCTTGACCCAGGGAACACCTCGGCGTACGGCCTGCTGACCGTGGACGCCCGCTGCGACTACGTGCAGACGGCGGTCAGCCGCCATCGCGACCTGCAGCTTCCGGCCGTGTTCGCGTCGTACGCCGAACTGCGGGAGCGGGCGGCAGCGGCACTGGACCGGGAGGGCTTTGCCGCCACCGAGCAACGGTTCGTGCGTACGGCGGACCTGCGCTACTTCGGACAGGCGTTCGAAGTGCGGGTGCCGGTCACCGACGGAGCCCTCGACCAGGCCGCTGCCGACGCGGTCGCCGGCGCCTTCCACAGGGCGCACCACGCGCTCTACGGCTACGACTTCACCGACGACGACCGGCAACAGGTGGAGTGGGTCAACCTGCGGGTGACAGGGGTCGGTCCCATCCGCCGGCCGGTGCCTCGCGAGGTTCGGCCCGGCGACGGTCGCCTGGACGGTGCACGGACCGGCGAACGACAGGTGTGGTTCGAGACGGCGTACACCCCGGCTGAGATCTACGACCGGTCGCGGCTGCGGGCGGGGGATGTCGTGGCCGGGCCAGCCGTGATCGAGGAGTTCGGGTCGACCATCCCGGTGCACCCGGGCTTCGCAGCCACCGTGGACCGCTTCGGCAACGTCGTCCTCACCAAGAACGACGTTGCCCCCCAGGCGCGCGGACACGCCGACGTGGTCGCGGCGTGTCCCGGTCCCCAGGGGGCAAAGTCGGTGCTTGGGCGGTGACGGTGGATCCGATCCTGTTGGAGATCGTCGAGGGGACCCTCGCGTCGGTGGAGATGGAGGTGGAGACCGCCATCGCGCGCACCAGCCGCTCGCCGATGATCCGCGATGCTCATGACTTCCGGGCCGGCATCCACGACCGGAAGCTGCGCAAGCTCACCGGCCGGTCCTACTCCGCGCTCGTGCACCCGATCGCCCGCGACTTCCCGCTTTCGACCATGCGGCCGGGCGACGTGTTCTTCCACAACGACGTCTACACCTCCGAGGGCGGCATCGGGCACCTGCCCGACCTGTGCGTGACGGTCCCTGTCTTTCACGAGGGCAACGTCGTTGCCTTCGTGCAGGCGTTCGGGCACCACGACGACATCGGGGGAGCGGTGCCGGGTTCGATGCCGTCGCATGCCCGTAGCGTCTTCGAAGAGGGCCTCATGGTGCCGCCGATCAAGCTGTGGGACGCCGGCGTGCCCAACCAGGCGGCGCTCGCGATCATGACCCGCAACTCGCGGATGCCGGACTCGCTTGCCGCCGACCTGGACGCGGAGTGTTCGGCGTGCCTGATGGGCTCGCATCGCCTCGCGGAGCTGTTCGTCCGCTACGGCCGGGCCGCGATCGAGGAGTGCTTCGACGCGCTGCTCGCGAACACCACCGAGACGTTCCGCCGGGAGATCCTGTCGAAGATCCCCGAGGGCAGCTGGGTCTGGGAGGACTACGCCGAGCACGACGGCGTGGACGAGCCGCGACTGCACACCCAGCGGATCACGCTCACCAAGGAACCGGACCGTCTGATCCTTGACTTCACCGGTACTTCGGCGCAGGCGAAGGGACCGATCAACCACTGCGGCGACTACGCCGACGGCAACTTCCTGAAGAAGTGGCTGGCGCCGATCCTGCGGAACCTCGCCGACACGCCCGAGCGGATGGCCGAGCTCGACGTCAACGAGGGCGTCGTACCGCTGATCGAGATGCGCTTCCCGCCTCCGGGGACCCTGCTGACACCGATCTTCCCGGCACCGACCAATGCCCGGACCTTCGTCATCCTGAGGCTGCTCGGCGTGCTGGCCGGCGTATTGGCCAAGGCCGTTGACGGCCGGATGCCCGCGGACCAGGAGACGATCCGGTATACGGGGGTGTACGGCGACGATTCCGACGGGGAGCCGTACCTGATGCGGGAGGTGCTCGGCGGGGGCAGCGGCGGCAGGTATTACGCCGACGGCGAGGACACGATCCACGTCGTACCGGACTCGCGGAACCTGCCGACGGAGTTCACCGAATCCCGGTTCCCGTTCCTGGTGGAGCGGCTGGGGTTGGCGGTGGACTCGGGCGGGCCGGGGCTGTTCCGCGGCGGGCTGGGCTACGACAAGCACATCCGGATGCTCAAGGACGCGTCGTTCATGTCCATCGCGGACCGCTCGATCCTGGCCTGCTGGGGCGTCCGCGGCGGCCGCGCCGGCCAGCCGTTCAGCGTCGTCGTCGATCCCGGCGGGCCGAACGAGCGGGTGGTCGACGCACTGGCCGACGGCGAGCCGGTGCGCGCCGGCGAGGTGATCCGCATCCGGACGACCGGCGGTGGCGGCTGGGGTGACCCGCTGGACCGGCCGGCCGCCGCGGTGCTGCGCGACGTGGTGTGGGGCAAGGTGTCGGTCGCCGGTGCGCGGGCGGATTACGGGGTGGTCGTTGCTGCCGGAGGCTTCGAAGCCGAGGCCACGGTTGCGGGAATCGTCGACGATGGGGCCCCGGTCGAGGGAGCAGAGGTCAACGAGACCACGCGAGCGCAGGTTGACGAGGACGCGACGGCGAGGCTGCGGGCGCAGCTGAGGTCAGCGCGGCCAGAAGAACAGCCGTTCTTCGACCGCGGGCCGGGGTACGCGCGGCTGTCCGGCGGCTCGCCGAACTCCTACGTAGACATGCTCTGATCCGGTACGACCGGCAATGTCCCAGTTGCCGTGTCCCCATGGTGACCTTGCCTCCTGACCGCGCGGCACCCGCAGGTTGGCCGCGGTGTCGCTGATAGGGCAACGGCGGGCTCGGCTTGACCCGGACAAGGCATGCTCAAGGGCTGGGGTGCAGCCCCGCTAGGACTGCCAGCGCAGCGGAAGGTGCTTGACGCCGCGCTGGAAGCTCGACCGCAGCAGCACCGGGTCGCCGGCGGCGTCCAACCACGTCGTACGTGACAGGACGTCGCCGAACAACGCCATCATCTGCGCGCGGGCCAGCAGGGCGCCCAGGCAGAAATGCGGGCCGTGCCCGAACACGAGGTGGTCGTTCGGCCTGCGTTCGATGTCGAAGTGGTCAGGGTCGGCGAAGACTTCCCTCGTCCCGGTTCGCGGCGGCGAAGGACACGACGACCTTGTCAGCGGCGCGAATGTCCACATCGGACAGTTCGGTGTCGGCAACCGCGGTACGCCGGAACACCATCACCGGCGTCCACCAGCGCAGCATTTCCTCGACCGCTCCGCCCAGCAGAGCGGGATCGTGGCGCAGTGCCCGCTGGGCCTCGGGGTGGTGGAGCAGCGCCACCATTCCGCCGGGCAGGCCGTTGCGCAGAGTCTCGTTCCCGGCCACCGCGAACAGCCAGAACATGTTCTCGAACTCCTCGACCGAGACCTGCCCGCCGTCGTCGTCGAGCTGGGCGAGCAGGGTGGACATCACGTCCGCGCCGGGGGAGCGCCGTTTGGCCTCGGCGAGCAGGTGCGCGTACCTGTACAGGTCGGCCATCCCTGCGCGGCTGCGAGGATCAGGCATGCTGCCGTCCGGTTGGGGCGGCGGACGCGCGCGGAGTGCCCGGCGAGCCATCGGCGTACCGGTGGCTGGGTCGAAGTCGGCGCTGATCGCGTAGTCCGGGTTCCTGCCATCCGATCACCCGGTTCGACCAGTCGAAGAGCAGCATCCGGTCCTGCTCCGGCATCCCGAGCGTGTCGGCCAGGGCCAGCAGCGGGAGGTCGGCCGCGACGTCCGTCGCGAAGTCGCACACCGGCGGGCCGGCGAGCATCCGGTCGACGGTACGGCGGGCGTGCCCGCCGATCTGGTCCGCGAGCCCGGCCACGGCGCGGGCGAGAGGTGCGGGCGAGCAGGCGACGCAGCCGGGAGTGCTCCGGCAGGTCCATGTTCAGCATCATCTGGCGCACGTAGGCGAGGTCCTGCGGCGTCGCGGGATCGCGCACCTGCGTTCCGCCGAGCGCCGACGAGAACAGCTCGGGCTGCCGCAGCACCCGCTCGACGTCGGCGTGCCGGAGCACCAGCCAGTAGCCCGGGCCCGCCGGCTGGCTCAGCCTGGCGGGTTCGGCCACCCGGACGACGCCGTACTCGCGGCGGAGCCGGGCCAACAGGTCGAACGGCACGCCCCGCTCGAACGTCCGCGGGTCACCGAGCGGCTCGGCGGCGGCGACCGGGATCCGACTCACCGACACATCGTCCCCCACCGGGCACGGCCAATACGATGCCAGACATGCCCGGACCGCTCGCGGACGTCATCGTCATCGACCTGACCAGGGCGCTGGCCGGACCGCACGCCGCGATGATGCTCGGCGATCTCGGCGCCCGCGTCATCAAGGTCGAGAGCCCGGTCGCCGGCGACGACAGCCGGACCTGGGGTCCGCCGTTCCTCGGCCCGGACGACGACCCGGTGTCGACGTACTTCCTGTCCTGCAACCGCAACAAGGAGTCAGTAACCGCCGACCTCAAGGCTCCCGACGGCAAGGATCTCCTGCGCCGGCTCGTTGGGCGGGCCGACGTGCTGATGGAGAACTTCAGGCCCGGCGTCCTCGACCGGCTGGGCTTTTCCGTCGACCGCCTGCACGCGCTGAACCCACGGCTGGTGGTGCTCTCGATCACCGGGTTCGGCCACGACGGACCCGAGGGGGGCCGACCCGGGTACGACCAGATCGCGCAGGGCGAGGCCGGCCTGATGAGCCTGACCGGCGCGAGCCCCGACGAACCGACCCGCGTCGGCGTGCCGATCTCCGACCTGCTGGCCGGGATGTACGGGGCGTACGGCGTGGTGGCCGCGCTGCATGAACGCAACCGCACGGGCCGTGGACGGGTGGTGCGGACGAGCCTGCTGGCCGCCACGGTCGGCGCACACGCCTTCCAGGGCACCCGGTACACCGTGGCAGGCGAGGTCGGACGAGCCCAGGGCAACCACCACCCGTCGATCAGCCCGTACGGCTCATTCCAGTGCGCCGACGGACTCGTGCAGATCTCCGTGGGCAGCGAGGCGCTGTGGCGGGCGTTCGCTCCACTGGTCGACATCGACCCGGGCACACCGTCGCTGGCCACGAACCAGTTCCGGGTGCAAAACCGAGCCCAGCTGACCGAGCTCATCGAGGCGGCGTTCGGCCGTGCAAAGGCCGCGGAGTGGTTGCCTCGGTTGGCCGCGGCCGGCGTCCCGGCGGGAGCCGTGCGAAGTCTGGATCAGGTCTACGAATGGGACCAGACGCGATCACAGGGACTGCTCATCGACGTTAAACACGAGGTCTTGGGGCGCATCAAGCTGCCCGGGCCTCCGCTGCGCTTCGACGGTGTCGAGCATCAGCACGCCGCGCCGCCGACGCTGGGCCAACACAACGACAGCGTCCGCGGCTGGCTCGACTCGTCGGAGCGGTGAGTTCTGCTCAGGACAGGTCGGCCGTGAACGCCGAACCAAAGACGCGGGCGGTCCAGCGGGTACCACGAGGCAACGCCTTGCGGTCGGCCGCGGCGATGACCCGTGGGTTGCTCATGGTGCGGGGCCGGCCGAGTCGCACCACCTCACCGCCGCCGGCCGCCAGGATGTTGCGCAGCCAGTCCGTCCGGCCGTACGTCAGCGCCACGACGACGGTCCCGCGACGAACGAATGCCCAGACCACGGTGCGGTAGGCCCGGCCGGTCCACCGGCCCCGATGCAGTACGACGGCCCACGGCGGCAGGTAGGGAGCCCACAGGCCCATTACCCGGTTGGTGATGGCGCGGTTGAACCTGGCCATCGCATGAGGCAGCCGGATGTGCATGGATCAGATGTCGTCGGAGCCGTCGTTCCAGCTGATCCGCAACCACGACCCGACGGTCGCGAAGCTGGCCCCGAGGACCTCGGAACGGACAGCGCCGTTCGCGTCGGCGCTCACCGGCAGCAGGCGGTGTCCACCGCACGCAGCAACGCCACGCGATGCTCGGCAGGGTGGGCGATCAGCATCTCGCGGACGCCCAGGTCGGCATAGAAGTCGACCTTGTCGTAGGTCTCGTCTTCGGGCGAGCGGATCTCGACGACGAGTTCGGCCCCCTCAGCACCCCGAGCCGACCGATGCTCGGGGCGGCAGTAGAGCTGGTCCGGAACGCGGTAGTCCTTCGCCGACCGGAACAGTCCGGCCTCGTACTGCGGCTGCAGTCCGCGGCGCTTGGCCAGCGGGCCGAAAACGAGCAAGAGTTCGGTGCCGAAGACCTGATGCGGTCCACCCGGTGGCGGAACCATGTGCAGAACCCCGTCCCACATCTCGTCGAAGACGTCCAGGCCCAGCCGGCGGCGCTCGGCGAGCAGCGATTCCGGGGCATCGAGCATGAGCACCTTCACGCAGTCAGCGTAGCCGCGCTCAGCCGCAACAGCCGCCTCCGCAGCACCCTGCCGCCGGCGCTGCGGCGGCTGCTGCGCCGGTCAACCCGACCGCCGACCACACTCGGGTGACGTCCACATGCCCGGCGGGACACCGCAAGCCGGTCTCTCCATCGCTCACCGAGCGCCGTACCTCGAAGGTGTGATCGCAGGTCCGGCAGCGGTAGTCGTAGGAGGCCACGGAGCGGAGTCTAGGTGGCGTTACAGTCGGCGTCGGCATGGACGAACCCGCGAAGCGCAACCGCATCCTGATCGCGCTCGGCGGCAATGCGATGATCGGCCCCGGTGGGGATGCCTCTGTGGCCGCCCAGCAGGCCGCCGTCACCCGTGCTGTGGCCGGCGTGGCCGGGCTGGTGCGAGCCGGCCACGAGGTGGTCCTGACCCACGGCAACGGCCCGCAGGTAGGCAACCTGCTCACCAAGAACGAGCTCTCCGCGCATGAGGTCCCGCCGGTTCCGTTGGACTGGTGCGTGGCCCAGACACAGGCGACGATCGGCTTCACCATCCAGAACGCGCTCGAGGACGCCCTGCGCCAGGTGGGCTGCGACCGGCGTACGGCGACCGTCGTGACCCGCACCGTCGTCGACGCCGACGATCCCGGATTCGGCAGCCCTTCCAAGCCGATCGGTCGCCACCTGCCCCGAGCGGAAGCCGAGCGCTTCATCGAGATGGGGCAGACCTGGCAGGACCGGGGGGCGAAGGGCTGGCGGCGCGTCGTCGCCTCACCGGAGCCGCGCCGTGTGGTGGACGCCGCCGCGGTCAGCGACCTGTTGCATGCCGGGTACGTCGTCGTGGCGGCGGGCGGCGGCGGCATCCCGGTCGTCGCCGACGGCGACGGCTGGCGCGGGGTTGAGGCGGTCATCGACAAGGACCTGACCGCTGCCATCCTCGGCCGCGAGCTCGAGGCCGACGTGCTCGTGATCGCCACCGACGTCGACCATGTGATGGTCCGCTTCGGCGATCCTGATCAAGAGGCGATCACCCGCACGACCCCCGAGCGGCTGCGCGAGCTGGCAGCCGAATTCTCCGCCGGCAGCATGGGACCCAAAGCCGAGGCGGCGGCTCGGTTCGTGGATGCCGGTGGGATCCGCGCCGTGATCAGCTCCTTGGACCACATCGTGGACGCGGCCGCGGGAGCCTTCGGAACAGTCGTTACAAGCCAATCCTGAGGAGACATGTCAGTGCCCGAACCCATCGAGGTCCGCAAGATCCCGCTGCACAGCGTCAGCGACGCCTCCGAGCTCGCCGCGCTGCTCGACGGCGGCGTCCTCGACGCCGATCGGGTGATCGCGGTGATCGGCAAGACCGAGGGCAACGGCGGGGTCAACGATTACACCCGGATCATCGCCGACCGTGCCTTCCGCGAGGTGCTGGTCGCCAAGGGCAGCCGCTCGGCCGAGGAAGTCAGCCAGATTCCCATCGTGTGGTCCGGCGGCACCGACGGTGTCATCTCCCCGCACGCAACCGTCTTCGCAACGCTCCCGCCGGAGCGGGCCGTCCACAGCACCGAGCCCCGTCTCACAGTTGGCTTCGCGATGAGCGACGCGATCAAGCCGGAGGAGATAGGGCGCACCGCGATGATCGACAAGGTCGCGGCAGGCGTGCGTACGGCGATGGAACGCGCCGGCATCACCGACCCGGCCGACGTGCACTACGTGCAGACCAAGACGCCGCTGCTGACCATCGACGCGATCCGGGACGCGAAGTCGCGCGGCCAGCAGGTCTGGACGGATAACACGCACGAGTCGATGGACCTGTCCAACGCCACGACGGCGCTGGGCATCGCGGTGGCGCTCGGCGAGATCGAGCAGCCGAACGACGACCAGGTGATGCACGATCTGTCGCTGTACTCCTCGGTCGCCTCCTGCTCCTCCGGCGTCGAGCTGGACCGGGCGCAGATCGTCGTCGTCGGCAACGTCCGGGGCGTCGGCGGGCGCTACCGGATCGGCCACGACGTGATGCGGGACGCCCTGGACCAGGACGGGATCTGGTCGGCGATCCGGGACGCCGGCCTGGAGCTGCCTGAACGCCCCCACCACAGCGATCTGCGCGGCCGCCTGGTCAACGTGTTCCTCAAGTGCGAGGCCGACCCGTCGGGCGCCGTACGCGATCGCCGTAACGCGATGCTCGACGACTCCGACGTGCACTGGCACCGCCAGATCAAGGCCTGCGTTGGCGGTGTGACCGCCGCCGTCACCGGTGACCCGGCGGTCTTCGTCTCCGTCGCCGCGGTGCACCAGGGTCCCTCAGGCGGCGGTCCGGTGGCCGCGATCGTGGACCTCGGTGAGACAATCGACGGGTGATCGTCACCACCTACCCCCGCCGTACGCGGCAGGTATCTGTGGTGATGGCGATCCTCATCGTTGCCGGCTTCGCGGTGATCGGTGCGCTGCTCAAGCAGTCGACGGCCGGTACGGCGTTCCACACCAGCGACCAGTTCGCGATGGTCGGGTTGGGCATCGTCATCGCGGTCGGTGTGCTGTCCCTCGGCCGCCCTCGGGTGTACGCCGACGCCGAGCGGATCAGGATTCGCAACATCGTCATGTCGCACGACCTGCGATGGGAGGTCGTCGAGGCAGTGCGTTTTCCGGACGGGGCGTCCTGGGCCGCACTGGAACTGCACGACGACGAGACCGTCGCGGTCCTCGCGATCCAGGCGGTCGACAAGCAGCGCGCCGCCGATGCGGTCGAGGGACTGCGGAGGCTGCTCGCGGCCAGCCGGAGCCCGCGCCGGGCGGGGGCCGGCTGACCTCTCCCGGAATGCCCGTGCGACCGTGGCTGTTGTCCGGGAGCAGGCACCATCGGAGGCCGGTGGTAACATCTGCGACGCGACCGGCCTGGAGCGCTTTCCGAGCACCTCAGGTACGCAAGAGGAGCTTGCTCCCACCCGCCGCCACCGGCGAGCCGGGTCCGGTCCCGGGCACATCCTCCGAGATGTGCACGGCGTCCCGTCACGGGCCGTCGGGGATCGGTCGAGTGAGCCCTGTGAGCCATGCTCGCAGGGCCCTTCTCGTGAGAGCACCCGCCGCTGGCGTGGGCATCCGAGCCCCCGGACGCGGCCGCACCGTCACGACATCAGGAGGCCCCATCAGCGCTGAGCCCCGCATCAACGACCGGATCCGCGTACCGGAAGTCCGCCTCGTCGGACCAGAAGGTGAGCAGGTCGGCATCGTCTCCATCGGAGAGGCTCTGCGTCTCGCGCAGGACTCCGACCTCGATCTGGTCGAGGTGGCTCCGATGGCCCGGCCGCCGGTCGCCAAGCTCATGGACTACGGCAAGTTCAAGTACGAGAGCGCTCAAAAGGCGCGTGAGTCCCGTCGCAACCAGACACTCACCGTCATCAAGGAGATGAAGCTCCGCCCGAAGATCGATCCGCACGACTACGGGACCAAGAAGGGTCACGTCGAGCGATTCCTCAAGGCGGGGGACAAGGTCAAGGTCACGATCATGTTCCGCGGTCGGGAGCAGTCCCGACCAGAGCTGGGTTTCCGGCTCCTGCAGCGACTGGCCGAAGACGTCTCTGAACTCGGATTCGTCGAGTCCTCGCCCAAGCAGGACGGCCGGAACATGGTGATGGTGATGGCCCCGCACAAGAGCCCCACAAAGCTGACCAGGGTTCCCGCGGTCAGCCAGGAGTCCTGATCCCGAACGATCCACCGAGCACCGCACCGATACCGAGACAGGACAGTCACTGATGCCCAAATTCAAGCCGCACAAGGGAATGGCAAAGCGGGTGCGCGTCACCGGCACCGGCAAGCTGGTGCACGAGAAGACGAACAACCAGCACAAGTTCGAGTACAAGTCCTCGGGTCGCAAGCGCCGACTGCACGGCACGGAGGAGTTCTCGCCCGCGGAGACCAGCCGGATCAAGAAGCTGCTCGGTCGCTAGTCCACTAGTCACCGGTACAACACAGACAGGAAGGTGCACCAGTGGCACGCGTCAAGCGGGCTGTCAATGCCCACAAGAAGCGGCGCACGACGCTGGAGGCGGCCAGCGGTTACCGCGGCCAGCGCTCCCGGCTCTACCGCAAGGCCAAGGAGCAGTTGCTGCACTCGGCGACGTACTCCTACCGCGACCGCAAGAAGCGCAAGGGCGACTTCCGGAAGCTGTGGATCACCCGGATCAACGCCGCCGCCCGGCTCAACGGCATCACCTACAACCGCTTCATGCAGGGCCTGAGGCTCGCCGGTGTCGAGGTCGACCGCAAGGTGCTGGCCGACCTCGCGGTGACCGATGCCGCTGCCTTTGCTGTGCTCGTCGGGACCGCGCAGGCAGCGTTGCCAGCCGCGGACGGCGCGCAGGAGCAGGGCGCCGCCTGACCCGCGGCACCCACCCGCGACCCGAGGACGACGCGGTGCTCACACCGCGCTCGCCCCGGGTCGTCGCGGCTCGGCGGCTGACCAGTCGGGCTGAGCGGTCCGCGACGGCCAGCTTCCTCGCCGAGGGGCCGCAGGCCGTCCGGGAAGCCATCGCCGCCGGCGCGGTCACCGCGCTCTTCTGTACGCCGGCCGCAGCCGTGCGCCACCGCGATTTGATGTCAGCCTGGTCCGGCCGGCACCGGGTCGTCTCCGAGGGTGCCGCCGCGAGCCTGTCCGAGACAGTCCATCCGCAGGGGATCGTCGCGGTGTGTACGGCAGTGGACCGGCCGCTCGCTGAAGTGATGTCCGCCGGCCCGCGGCTCGCCGTGCTGCTCGCCGAGATCAACGACCCCGGCAACGCCGGCACCGTCTTGCGCACCGCCGATGCTGCCGGCGCCCGGTTGGTGGCCTTCAGCGCGGGCAGCGTCGACCCGTACAACGGCAAGTGCGTGCGCGCCTCTGCCGGCAGCCTGTTCCACCTGGACCTGGTGCGCGACGCCGGACCGGCTGACGCGCTAGCCGCCGCTCGAGCCGCCGAAATGCGCGTTCTGGCCGCCATCGCGGACGGCGAGAACGACCTGGACAGCGAAGCGGATTCCGGGCGCCTGGCGGTGCCGACCCTGTGGCTGTTCGGCAACGAGGCTCGCGGCCTGTCCTCGGACCTCGCGGCTGCCTCTGACGCACGGGTCCGCGTTCCGATCCATGGCCGAGCGGAAAGTCTCAACCTGGCCGCGGCCGCCGCCGTCTGCCTCTACGCCTCGGCCCGGTGCCAACGGCGACCATGATCGCAACCAGCGCACACAGTCCATCGCGACACGCCGCCCAAAGGGGGCAACACGCCGCGATCAAGGCGCGAATCGACGCGCACTGTGTGCCCGCGTCACGATCTTGGGATCGAAAACCCCGATGCCCCCGAGCTGGGCGTCGCTAGGGTGGTCTTTGTGTCTTGCATCGGTCGTCGATTTGGTCGGTCCGCCGGTCGCCAGTCCAGCTGACCGACCCTGACCGGCGGACCGCGCTCGCGGGTCGGCAGGATGGAACGCCGCGATGCGCGCCGCGTTTCCCGACCCTTGAACGGACTGTCGTTGACCGAATACAGCTACGACCCCAAGCAGGTCGCGCTCCTGTCTCCGGAGTCGCTTGACGAGGCCGTCGTTCAGGCCGTCAAGGCGTTCGAGCAGGCCGGCGACCTCGACGCGCTCGCCGTCGTACGCACTGCTCACGTCGGCGAACGGGCGCCGGTCAGCCTGGCCCGTCGCGAACTCGGCGCCCTGCCGCCGCAGGCCCGGGCCGACGCCGGTCGGCGGGTCAACGCCGCCCGCGTCGAGATCCAGACCGGGTACGACGACCGACTCGCTCGGCTGACCGCTGATCGCGACGAGCGGGTGCTCCGCGATGAGCTGGTCGACGTCACGCTGCCGTGGGATCGCCGGCCGCGGGGCGCTCGGCATCCGCTGACCACGATCACCGAACGCATCGTCGACGTGTTCGTGGGGATGGGCTACGAGGTGGCCGAGGGGCCGGAGCTGGAAGCCGAGTGGCTCAACTTCGACGCGCTCAACATCGGTCCGGACCATCCGACCCGGACGCTCATGGACACGTTCTTCGTCGAACCGCCGGAGTCCCGGCTGGTGCTGCGCACGCACACGTCGCCCGTGCAGGCGAGGGTGATGCTGTCCCGTACGCCACCGATCTACGTGATCTGCCCGGGTCGGACCTATCGCACCGATGAGCTGGATGCCACGCACACGCCCGTCTTCGGTCAGGTCGAGGGCCTCGTCGTGGACCGCGGGATCGCGATGGCCCACCTCAGAGGCACCCTGGACCACTTCGCCCGGTCCGTCGTCGGGACGCAGGCCCGGACCCGCTGGCGGCCGCACTACTTCCCCTTCACCGAGCCGTCCGCGGAGTTCGACATCTGGTTCCCCGAACACCGCGACGGGCCGCAGTGGGTCGAATGGGGCGGTTGCGGCATGGTGAACCCGAGGGTGCTGATCGCGTGCGGTATCGATCCGGCCGAGTACAGCGGGTTCGCGTTCGGCATGGGTCTCGAACGCACCCTGCAGCTCCGGCACGGGGTCTCGGACATGCGCGACATCGTCGAAGGCGATGTCCGGTTCACGCGCGCGTTCGGAATGGAGGTCTGATGCGGGTCGCCCTGTCCTGGCTGGCCGAGCACGTCGAGTTGCCGGCTGCGGTCAGCACCGAGGAGATCGACGCCGCGTTCGTCCGGATGGGCCTGGAGGTCGAGGGGATCCGGCGGGTCGGGGACGACCTGCACGGCCCGCTGTTGATCGGTGCGGTCCTGGAGATCGAGGAGCTGGCCGAGTTCAAGAAGCCGATCCGCTACTGCCAGGTGAGGGTCGGTCCCGAGCAGGTCCGCGGCATCGTCTGCGGCGCGACCAACTTCGACGTCGGCGACCGAGTGGTCGTGGCGCTGCCCGGCGCGGTCCTGCCCGGAGGCTTCCAGATCGGAGCCCGCAAGACCTATGGGCACCTCTCCGACGGGATGATCTGCTCCGCCCGCGAACTCGACATCGGCGCGGACGCCGCCGGCATTTTGGTACTCCCGGCCGACACGCCGGTCGGCGCCGACGCCGCCGCCGTGCTGGGGCTCACCGACACGGTCGTCCAGCTGGCAATCACCCCGGACCGCGGCTACTGCCTGTCGGTCAGAGGGCTCGCCCGCGAACTCGCTCTCGGCCTGCGATCGCCCTTCCGGGATCCGGCCGCAGCCGTCACGCTGCTCCCGGACGGTCCGGCGCCGTACGACGTCCGCGTTCAGGACGCCTCGGGATGCGACCGGTTCGTTGCCGCGGTCGTGGAGGGACTGGACCCGACCCGCCCGAGTCCACTGTGGATGGTGCGACGGCTGACGACAGCCGGGGTGCGGTCGATATCACTGGCCGTCGACGTCACGAACTACGTGATGCTCGAACTCGGCCAGCCGATGCACGCCTTCGATCGCGACCGGGTCCACGGACCGATCGTCGTACGCCGGGGTGCCGCCGGCGAGCGGGTGCAGACCCTCGATGGTGCGGTGCGCCGGGTCGATCCAGAGGATCTGCTGATCACCGACGACAGCGGGCCGATCGGGCTGGCCGCCGTGATGGGCGGCCTGAGCACCGAGATAGTCGATGCGACGGATGCGGTGCTGCTCGAGGCGGCGCACTGGGACCCGGTGACGGTCTCCCGGTCGGCGCGGCGGCACCGGCTGATCAGCGAGGCGTCGAAGCGGTTCGAGCGCGGCGTCGACCCGGAGATGACCCGGGTCGCGGTCGCGCGCGCAGCGGCGTTGCTGGTGGAGTACGGCGGGGGACGGGTCGTGCCCGGTGTGATCGATGTCGACCACCGGCTGCCTCGGCTGCCGATCCTGCTCGACGCCGACCTGCCGGCCCAGGTCGCCGGCGTCGCCTACTCACCCGGCACCGTGACCGAGGCGCTGGCGGACATCGGGTGCGCCGTGGAGGGCGGAGCCACGCTGGCTGTGCTCCCGCCGTCGTGGCGTCCTGACCTGATCGACCCGGCCGATCTCTGCGAGGAGGTCGTCAGGGTGGAGGGGTACGACGCCGTGCCGT
>JACCTY010000093.1 GCA_013812145.1 Geodermatophilaceae bacterium
GCTGCCGTGGCTGTCGGTGAAGTACGTGCCGGTAGCTGCCGCGCTCGCCCTGCTCGGCGTCCTACTCGTGTTCCGCCGCCGGACCGGCCGGGACGCCGCGGCGCTGGTGGGTGCGCTGGCGGTGGCCGGTGCTGCGTACCTGCTCCTACACCGGATGATCTATGGCGGCTGGACGGTCTACGCGGCAGGCGACCACTTCCAGGGCAGTGGCGAGTTCGGTGTCGTCGGCTTCGATCCGAACTATCCGGGGCGCAGCATCCGGATCCTGGGACTGCTCATCGATCGGGACTTCGGCCTAGCCGCCTGGCAGCCGGCCTGGCTGCTGCTCGTGCCGGCGGCCGCGGCGATGCTGGGACGCCGTCCTGCTCGACAACCCCGCGAAGCTCACTCCGCTGCGCTCCGGTCGTTTGCTCGCGGACCGAGCCTCGCTCAACGGACAGTACTGCTCGTGCCGCTGGCCACCGGCTGGCTTACGGCGACGTACATCGCGCTGACCATGCACGGCTTCTGGTGGCCCGGGCGGCAGCTCGTCGTCGTCCTCCCGGTGGGGGTCCTCGTCATCCTCTGGTGGGTCTCCCGGCTCTCGGCTCCCGCGCAACTGCTGGGCGCAGTTGCGGCCTCTTGGGGTCTCGGGATCTATGGCGTCGTCCTCTGGCGTGGCTGGGCAGGAGATACGACCTGGGTCGCCGCACCGGACCGGATCGACCTGCACTGGCCGCTGGCGTGGCTGCTCCCGGACGACCGGGTGCTCGCCGGTAGCGATGTCTTGCTCTATGGGCTGTGGACGGTCCTCATCGCGGTGGCGTGCTGGCACACGGGGCGGCGCGAGCGAACCACCGCTGATCGGCCCACTCCAGCCGAAGCGGCATCCCGAACGTCACGCTGAGGTTGTCCTCGGTCAGGACGTCGTCGAGCAGGCCGCTGGCCACCGCCCGCCCCTCCCGCAACAGCAGCGCATGGGTGAACCCGGGTGGGATCTCCTCGACGTGGTGAGTCACCAGGACCAGCGCGGGCGCGTCCGGGTCGTCGGCCAGCTCGGTCAGCCGGGCGAGCAGGTCCTCCCGCCCGCCGAGGTCCAGCCCGGCGGCCGGCTCGTCGAGCAGCATCAGCTCGGGATCGGTCATCAACGCACGGGCGATCTGGACCCGTTTGCGCTCCCCTTCGGACAGCGTCCCGAACGAGCGGTCGGCCAGCGCGTCCACGCCGAGTTGTCCGAGCAGTTCGCAGGCCCGCTGCAGGTCGGCGTCGTCGTAGCTCTCCCGCCAGCGACCCACGACGGCGTACGCCGCACTGACGACGAGGTCTACCACCCGCTCGTGCTCGGGGATCCGGGTGGCCAGTGCCGCGGTGGTCAGACCGATCCGCGGCCGCAGCTCGAAGACGTCGACGGCGCCGACCCGCTCGCCGAGCAGGTGGACCGTGCCGTGAGTCGGGTGCAGCTGGGCGCTGATCAGCTGCAGCAGCGTGGTCTTGCCCGCGCCGTTCGGCCCGAGGACCACCCAACGCTCGTCGAGTTCCACCGACCAGGACAGCTCGGCAAGCAGGTCGTTGCCGCCACGGGAGACGGTGACCCCGTCCAGCTGGACAACCACATCCGCAGGCATGGGGGGCGGGACGGACACGCGTCAATCCAACCGCAGCGCTCTGGCCCCGCGCATCTCCGTCCGCTGCGCTCCTGCTGTGTGCTCGCACAGGGCTGCGCTCGAACACCATAAGCTCGCCCGTCATGGGTCCGGATCTGGGCGCGATCTGGGATGGGCAGGGCACGAACGTCGCTGTCTGGGCACCGGCAGCCGACGGTGTGCAAGTGTGCCTGTTCGACGACGCTGGGCGGGAGACCCGGCTGGGGCTGCCGGCGCTCACCGACGGGGTCTGGCACGGCAGGCTGCCGGACGTGCGGCCCGGCCAGCGGTACGGGTTTCGGGTCAGCGGCCCGGAATGCAACCCGGCGAAACTGCTCCAGGACCCGTACGCGCGGGCGATCGAAGGGGCATTCCGCCCCCACGACGCGCTGCTCGGCAACGGGCGATACGACAGCAGGGACTCCGCGCCGTACGTCCCCCGCGGTGTCGTCGTGGACGACGATTTCGACTGGGCGGACGACCGACTGCCGGCGGTGCCGTGGACGGACACCGTTCTGTACGAGGCACACGTGCGAGGACTGACCCTGTGCCACCCCGGCGTACCTGAGCGGCTTCGCGGGACGTACGCCGGGCTGGCCCATCCGGCCGTTCTGGAGCACCTGACCGGCCTCGGGGTCACGAGCGTGGAGCTGATGCCCGTTCACCATTTCCTCAGCGAACCTCGGCTGCTGCAGCGCGGCCTGCGCAACTTCTGGGGCTACAACACCCTGGCGTTCTTCGCGCCGCACGCCGGTTACTCCTCCGGCGGCGCCCGGGGCGAGCAGGTGACCGAGTTCAAGGCGATGGTCAAGACGCTGCACGCCGCCGGGCTGGAGGTCATTCTCGACGTGGTCTACAACCACACGGCCGAGGGGGACGAGACTGGGCCGACGCTGTCGCTGCGTGGGATCGACAACGCCGCCTACTACCGGCTCGAGCCCGCCGATCCGAGCCGGTACGCCGATGTGACGGGCTGCGGCAACACCCTCGACACCTCACGCGCACCCGGCCTGCGCCTGGTCATGGACTCGCTGCGCTACTGGGTCGAGCAGATGCACGTCGACGGCTTCCGGTTCGACCTCGCACCGGCGTTGACCCGCTCGAGCACCGGTGCGGTGGACATGGGCGGGGTGTTCCTGTCTGTGGTCGGACAGGATCCGGTGTTGCGCGGGGTCAAGCTCATCGCCGAGCCGTGGGACGTCGGCTCCGACGGCTACCAGCTGGGCGGCTTCCCACCACAGTGGAGCGAGTGGAACGACCGCTACCGCAGCTGCGTGCGCGACTTCTGGCGCGGCCGCTCCGACGGCATCAGGGAACTCGCCGCTCGGTTGACCGGCTCGGCCGACCTGTTCCGGCGGCCGACGGCGTCGGTCAACTTCATCACCGCGCACGACGGGTTCACGTTGCGCGACCTCGTCTCGTACGACGCCAAGCACAACGAGGCCAACGCGGAGGGCAACCGCGACGGCGAGGACCACAACCGGTCCTGGAACTGCGGAATGGAAGGGCCGGGTACGCCGGACGTCGAGGAGCTGCGCCGACGTCAGTCCCGAAACCTGCTGACGACGCTGCTGTTGTCCACCGGTGTCCCGATGCTGCTTGCCGGTGACGAACTGCGGCGTACACAGCACGGCAACAACAACGCGTACTGCCAGGACAACGAACTGTCCTATGTGGACTGGTCGGATTCGGCGGAGGCGCGGAACCTGCGGGATTGGACGGCCGCGCTGCTTCGGTTACGGAAGGGGTTGCCGGTACTCCACCGGCCGACGTTCCCCGGCGGACTGGATGTCGTCTGGTTCGATTCCGATGGGACGCAGCTGCCGGCGCCGGGGTGGCAGGAGGCCGGTCGGCAGACGGTGGGCATGCACCAGCGCTGGCGGGACGGGTGGCTGCTCTGGCTGCACGCGGGGGCTGAGACAGTGGCCGTGACACTCCCCGGCGACAGTTGGGGCCACAGCTACGACGTGGTGCTGGACACCGCGCTGGAACGACCGGACCCCGGAGGGCAGCAACTGCGGCCGGGGGACGTGCTTTGGATCACCGGTCGGAGCGCGGTGCTGCTGCGATGCGACCATCACTAGAGTGCATACGGGAGGAAATGTGACTGGCGCAACGTGTGAGGTGCTACCGGGGTCGGGCAGCGTCGCCCGCCGCGCGGACAGCCTGGTATGGGCCTCCGAGCAGGTATCCGACCTGGTATGGGAGACGCTGCTGGCCTGCCTGACGCTGGGTGATCGGGTGCATGGCGCTGCTCCGCTGCTGCACGCAGTCGCCGAAACGATGCCGGTCGACCTGGACGCGGACGCCGCCTTCGCCGTCGTCGTGACCGACGGCACTGCGGGTTTCGTGCTCCGTCACGGGCGTGTCGTCGTGACGCTGGACGGTCAACCGGTGCAAGGCGGCGCGGTCGTGGCGGTCCGGGTTGCCGGCCGGACAGTCGTCGCCGGCGACTCGAACGCCGAGCAACAACTCGCCGCCGGTTCGGGGTCCTCCCGCCACGACCTCCGAGACGGCGCGGTGGCCGGTGGCGGGTTCCGGTGGTCGAGCTCGCCAACTGCCACCCCACCCTCTGAGGAGCGACCGGCGACGGGCAGCGAGGCGGCACCGGTTCCGGCCGCCCCGGAGGAACCTCCCGACCGCGCCGACGACGCGGTAGAGCTGACCAAACACGACCTCCCGGCGACCGACGTGCACGCCGCACCGACATCCGACCCCGAGCAGACCGAGTTCCACCCACCGCCGCAGCGTGATGCGCCGTCGAACCCTGAGCTTGCGCGCAGCGTCGGCGTACTGGTCTTCGAGGACGGTGCGACCGCGAACCTGACCGGCGACGTCGTCCTCGGCCGACGGCCGGAGAAGCACGAACTCGTGGAGAGTGGCCAAGCTCAACCGCTCGTCATCCAGGACCCGGAACACGTGCTGTCGAGCGCACACGCGGCGGTCCGCATCCAGGGCGACGAGGTGCTCGTCGTCGACCTGGATTCGCTCAACGGTACCCACGTCGCCTCCCCCGAGGCCCGGGACTGGACGAAGCTGACGGCGGGGGCGCCGTACCCGATGCAGGACGGCTTCCGGATGCTGCTCGGCTGGACCGTGCTGACCTACCGCAAGAACGGCGCCTGAGGTTTCCTCCTCATCGCAGCACCGATGACAAGACCCAACAGGCCAAGGAGGCTGCGTCGTGGACTGGACCCTCGAACTCGTGGTGGTACCCGTCTCGGACGTGGACCGCGCCAAGACCTTCTACCTGGAGAAGCTTGGGTTCAAGTTGGACGTCGACCACCGGGCTGGCGACGACTTCCGCGTCGTGCAGCTGAGCCCGCCGGGCTCGGCGTGCTCGATCGCCATCGGGACGGGCATCTCGCAGGCGGCCCCAGGCTCCTATGGCGGCCTGCACCTGATCGTCCGGGACATCGACGCGGCGCGTGCCGAACTCGTCGAACGCGGGACGGTCGTCGGTGAGTTCTTCCACTTCGGGTCTGCCGGTCAGACTCCGGGACCCGATCCGGAACGTCGTGACTACGGAACGTTCTTCAGCTTCGACGATCCTGACGGCAACGGCTGGTTGGTCCAGGAGGTCAAGCGAACCGAGCCCAAGGCCTGACCGAGTCGGCCCCCCGGGCTCCAGCTCAGCCCACTAGTACGGCGACCGCCCAGATCGCCACGGCCACCAGCGCGGCGGCCAGTTCGAGCAGGATGCCCAGGCCGACCGCCTTGATGGTCACCCAGGTCGATCGCCAGGCAGCGGCCCGGTCACCGCGTAACCTCCGCAGTTCGGCGACGAACACACCCGCGATCCCGCCGACCGGCAGGCCGACGACGGGAATGACGAAGAACCCCACCACAGCGCCCACAGCGCCCACGACGAGCGTCGAGCGCGGCGCTCCGGCCGCGGCCAGGTCGCGCGCCGGCAGCACGTACTTGGCGATCGCGCCGACGCCGAGGACCACGATCATCGCGGCGAAGACCACCCATGACAGGGTGTCCTGCTCGGTGAGCGCCCAGACCAGCGCTGCGCCGGCGACGAGCAGCAGCCCCGGCAGCACAGGAACCAGAACGCCGACCACGCCCACCGCCATCACGAGGGCGACGAGGAGCAAACCCTCGGGACCCACCTGCTACGCCGAGGCCACGAGCCCGAGCTCGGCGGGCGTGGACAGCCCGTCGTGGCGAGGCAGCACGCGAACCGTGTAGCCGAAGCCGCCGGTGCGCTCCAGCGGAACCGAGGCTTCGAACCAGTGCCGAACACCCTCCGCGCCGACGTGCTTCATCGACACCAGGCTCACCTCGTGCAACTGCTCGGCTTCGTCGGCGGTCCCGTACGCCGCCTGGACCTCGACATCCTCCGGCCCCAGACCGGGCAGCTCGACCTCTGCCCGCAGCGACAGCCAACTGCCGAGCTCGGGTGTGTCCCCCACCCCACTGGACTCGACGTGCTCGACGCGGACGCCGTTCCAGTGCCCGGCGATGTGCGCCCGCCACGCCGCAAGCTCCCGGGCGCCGGCGAAGTCACCGGCCGCGAGCGTCGCAGCCGCGCGAGCCGCCGGCGTGTACAACTCCTCGACATAGTCCCGAACCATTCGGGTGGCCAGCACCTTCGGCCCGAGGGTGGACAGCGTGTGCCGCACCATCTCCACCCAGCGGCCGGGTACGCCGGCCGCATCCCGGTCGTAGAACCGAGTCGCGACCTGCTTGCCGAGCAAGTCGTACAGCGCACCGGCCTCCAGATCGTCGCGCCGCTCCGGGTCGCCGACACCGTCGGCGGTCGGGATCGCCCAGCCGTTGGCCCCGTCGTACATCTCGTCCCACCAGCCGTCCCTGATCGACAGGTTGAGGCCGCCGTTGAGCGCGGACTTCATCCCCGACGTTCCGCACGCCTCGAGCGGCCGCAGCGGGTTGTTCAGCCATACGTCGCAGCCCCAGTAGAGGTAGCGTGCCATCCCGATGTCGTAGTCGGGGAGAAAGACCAGCCGGTGCCGCAGCTCCGGGTCGTCGGCGAATCGGACCATGTCCTGAATCAGCTTCTTGCCGCCGTCGTCGGCCGGGTGACTCTTGCCGGCGATGACGAGCTGGACCGGTCGGGCCGGATCGAGCAGCAGGTCCCGCAGCCGCTGCGGGTCACGAAGCATGAGCGTCAACCGCTTGTACGACGGCACCCGTCGGGCGAAACCGATCGTCAGCACATCCCGGTTGAGGACCGTGTCCGTCCAGCCCACCTCCGCCTCACTCGCGCCCCGCTGCAGGGCAGAGGCCCGCACCCGCCGTCGTACCTCGTCGACCAACCGGCCGCGCATGGCACGCCGCAGCCGCCAGATCAGCTCGGCTGGAGCGGCACCGATCGCGGTGAAGTCGGAGTCCTCACCGAGCAGCCGAAGCCCGTCGCTGTCGGTTGCCAGTTCCAGCATGTCCGGCGCCACCCAGGTCGGGGCATGTACGCCGTTCGTGACCGACGTGATCGGCACTTCAGAGGTGTCGAACCCGGGCCACAGAGAGCCGAACATGTTCCGGCTCACCGCGCCGTGCAGCCGGCTCACGCCGTTGGCCCGCTGACCCAGCCGCAATCCCATGTGCGCCATGTTGAACATGCTCGAGTCGTCGTCCTCGGCGCCCAACGCGAGAATCCGCTCTATCGGTACCCCGGGGCAGGCGTTGGACCCGCCGAGGTACACCCGGATCAGGTCAACGGGGAACCGGTCGATGCCGGCCGGAACGGGCGTATGGGTAGTGAACACGGTGCCGGCGCGGACCGCCTGCAGCGCCTCGTCGAAGTTCAGCGGCGCGCTGGTGGCATCGGCCGGGTGCTCGACGAGCTCCCGGATCCGCTCCAGCCCGAGGAAGCCGGCGTGGCCCTCATTCGTGTGGAACACCTCTGGAGCGGGCGCGCCGGTACGCCGACAGTAGGCGCGGATCGCCCGGACGCCGCCGATGCCGAGCAGCATCTCCTGCACGAGCCGGTGGTCCTTGCCCCCGCCGTACAGCCGGTCGGTCACCGACCGCTCGGTGGCCTCGTTCTCCTCGATGTCGGAGTCCAGCAGCAGCAGCGGTACCCGGCCGACCTGCGCCTTCCAGACCTGCGAGTGCAGGTTTCGTCCGTCCGGAAGTCCGACCACGATCCTGGTGGGGGTGCCGTCCTCCTCGCGCAGCAGGACCAGCGGCAGGCCATGCGGATCGATCGCCGGATAATGCTCCAGCTGCCAGCCATCGGCGGACAGGGACTGGCTGAAGTAGCCGGCCCGATAGAGCAGGCCGACCGCCAGGATCGGGACACCCAGGTCGCTGGCCGCCTTGAGATGGTCACCGGCGAGGATGCCGAGCCCGCCGGAATACTGCGGGAGCACCTCGGTGATACCGAACTCCGGGCTGAAGTAGGCGATGCCGGCCGGTCCCTCCGCGCGCCGCTGGTACCACTGCGGCGCGCTCAGGTAGTCCTGCAGGTCCTCGACCAGGTTGGACAGGGTGCGCAGGAAGCGCTTGTCGCTGCTCAGCGCAGCCAGCCGCTGGGCCGAGATCTCCCCCAGCAGCTTGACCGGGTCACCCTTGTAGGTCCGCCACAGATCGGGGTCCATGGTCTCGAACAGCTCGCGGGTCTCGGCATGCCAGGACCACCGCAGGTTGAGGACGAGATCGGACAGGGCGGCCAACTGCGGAGGCAGGGTGGCGCGGACGGTGAATCGGCGCAGCGCTTTCACTGGCCGCACGATACCGACTCTGTTGGCGCGCCTCCGAACCTCCGCCGAACCCGCGCCCTCTCCCCAGCGATCATGACGTTAGGTGGCCTGATTCGCACAGATTGCCGTGTTTTGCACGGCCGAATCGTCATGATCGTCGGGGATAGGGTGCTATCCACAGCGGTACGGCGATGTCCACACGCTGGCCAGGCGACCACCGCGAGGGCTTCGGCGTCGGTAGACCGATCGCCATGTCACCCGCCGCAATGGACGTCGATCATGTGCTTGTCCGGCAGCAGGGTTGCTTGACCCGCCAACAGGCGATCGCCGCCGGGATGACCGAACAGCAGATCCGCGAGCGGCTGCGCTCAGGCGAGTGGAAGTCGGCACACCATGGCGTACTGCATGAAGTCCGCCCGGCGGTCGACGACCGCTGGCGGCTTCGGGCTGCCCTCCTGACGCAGTCGCCCAACGGCAGGTGGCCGCCCGGGGTTGCGCTGAGCCACTCCAGCGCCGCCGGTCTACACGGCTTTGAGGGTGTCCCGGCCGACCCGCTGGTTCATCTGGTGGTACCGCGGGACTGGATTGCACGCCACCGTCCCGAGGGCGTGCGGCTCCACCGCTGCCTCACCCCTCCGGAACATCTCGACCGCATCTCGGGCCTACCCGTCACCAGCGCCGCGTGGACCGCGCTGTCGCTGATCCGTGCGGTGCCCCGCCAACGCGCCGTAGTCATTGCCGACAGCGCGCTGCGGTCTGGCTGGTGCACGGTCGACGATCTACGCCGTGGACTACCGCTGTTGGCCGGTTTACGCGGCTGTGTTCAAGCTCGCCGGGTTGTCGAGCTCGCTCGCGAAGGCACCGACTCCTGCCAGGAGACCCTCACCAGGCTGATACTCCTCAGCGGCGGCTTGCCGGAGCCCGACGTCGACATGCGGATCCGGGATGAGCACGGCCGGCTGCTCGCCCGCGGCGAGCTCGGCTACCGCGACAAGCTGATCTGGCTCGAGTACGACGGCTTCGCAGTGCACACCGATCGACACGTCTTCCGCAGGGACCGCACCAGGCAGAACTGGTTGGTCAACCGCGGCTGGTTCGTGCTCCGCTACACAGACGAGGCCGTCTACCGCGGGCAGCGTCGAATCGTGCAGGACGCGGGTACCGCACTGTCAGATGCCCCGGCTCGGATCGCCGCACTGCGCCCACGGCTGTCGCCCGAGGCTGACGACGCTCGTCGGCTGCTTGGCCTCTGAGGCAGTCAGCGTGCGGGTCCTTCCACCCCTCTCCCGCGACGATCATGACGTTCGGTGGCCCGATTCGCGCAGATTATCCGCGTTTGAACGGCCGAATCGTCATGATCGTCGGGTGATGGGGGGCGGGTGCCGGGCGGAGGAGGCTGGATTGGGGTGAACCCTCACCCCTGGGTAGCGTTGACGGCGATGACCGGACGCCTCGGAATCGCCGACATCTCACCTGCCATCTCCTGCGGCGCATACCCCGCCAGAGCGGTGGTCGGTGAGCGCCTACCCGTCTCCGCCACCGTGCTCCGCGACGGGCACGACAGGGTCGGCTGCAACGTCGTCTGGACGCCCCCACGCGGAGTCGGCGGCCGGCGGGACCGCCCGCCGTTCCTTCCGATGGTCCCCGGTGCCCCCGGCACCGACCGCTGGCACGCCACCGTCGTCCCCGATCGCGAGGGCCGCTGGACGTTCGTGGTCGAGGCATGGGGCGACCCGCTGGCGACCTGGCGACACGCCATCGAGGCGAAGACCGAGGTCGGACAGGGCGCGCCGGAGCTGGCCAACGACCTCGCGATCGGCGCGAGCCTGATCGAGCGGGCCGCGCGGCTGGTCGCGAAAGAGTGGCGCCACCGGGTCCTGGGCGCCGCACGAGCACTGGGGGACAAGAGTCTGGACCTGCAGCACCGGCTGGCCCCCGCGTTCGAGCCCGAGTTGCACGAGCTGCTTCTCGCTCACCCGGTCCGCGAACTGCTGACGAAGTCCAGTCGCTACGACGTGTGGGTGGACCGCGAGCGGGCTCTGTACGGCAGCTGGTACGAGTTCTTTCCGCGCTCCGAGGGCAAGGTCGTCGACGGCCGACCCATCCACGGGACGTTCAAGGACGCCGCCGAGCGGCTACCCGCCATCCAGGAGATGGCCTTCGATGTGGTCTATCTGCCGCCCATCCACCCCATCGGCGAGGTCAACCGCAAGGGGCCGAACAACACGCTGGTGACCGAGGCCCACGATGTCGGCTCGCCGTGGGCGATCGGCAGCAGGCACGGGGGGCACGACGCCGTACACCCCGATCTCGGCACCATCGAGGAGTTCGACTCCTTTGTCGAACGCACCCGCGAACTCGGGATGGAGGTCGCGTTGGACTTCGCGCTGCAGGCCGCCCCGGACCATCCGTGGGTGACGTCCAACCCGGAGTGGTTCACCACGCTCCCCGACGGCACCATCGCGTACGCCGAGAATCCGCCCAAGAAGTACCAGGACATCTACCCGATCAACTTCGACAACGCGCCCGAAACGATCTACGCCGAAACACTGCGAGTTCTCACCCACTGGATCGACCATGGCGTCAAGATCTTCCGGGTCGACAACCCGCACACCAAACCGCTGAACTTCTGGCACTGGCTGATCTGGCAGGTCAAACAGGACCATCCCGACGTGCTGTTCCTGGCCGAGGCGTTCACCCGGCCGGCGATGATGCACGCGCTGGCAAAGCTCGGGTTCACCCAGTCCTACACGTACTTCACGTGGCGGACCGGCAAGCGGGAGCTGGAGCAGTACGGCCGGGAACTCGTCGAGGCGGCGGACTACATGCGCCCCAACTTCTTCGTGAACACGCCGGACATCCTGCACGAGAGCCTGCAGTACGGCGGGCCGCCGATGTTCAAGATCCGCGCCGTGCTGGCAAGCATGATGTCCCCGACCTGGGGCGTCTACTCAGGGTATGAGCTGTTCGAGCACCAGCCGGTCCGCCCGGGCAGTGAGGAGTACCTCGACTCGGAGAAGTACCAGTTGCGGCACCGGGACTGGCAGTCTGCGGGGAGGGAGCGGCGCACGTTGGCGGCGTACCTCACCCGGCTCAACCGGGTCCGCCGAGAACACAGCGCACTGCAGAACCTGCGCAGTCTGCGCTTTCACGACGTGGACAACGAGAACCTCATCGCCTTTTCGAAGCAGGACGCCGAGGACACCGTCGTGGTGATCTGCAGCCTGGACAGCCATGTCGCGCAGCTCGGAACGGTGCGGCTGGACATGCCCGGTCTCGGCATGGATTGGCGCGACCGCTTCGCGGTGGAGGACCAGATCACCGGCGCCATCTACCACTGGGGGGAGTTCAACTACGTCGAGCTCAACCCCCACCACGAGCCGTCGCACATCTTCGTCGTGCGGAGGTACGCCGCGTGAAGCCAGATCCGCACTGGTACAAGCGCGCCGTATTCTACGAGGTCCTGGTCCGCGGCTTCGCCGACAGCAACGGCGACGGCACCGGTGACATCCGCGGCATGACCGGCCGGCTGGACTACCTGCAGTGGCTGGGCGTCGACTGCCTCTGGCTGCCGCCGTTCTTCGCCTCCCCGCTGCGAGACGGCGGGTACGACGTCGCCGACTACTGCTCGGTGCTGCCCGAGTACGGGTCGATCGGGGACTTCCGCGACTTCCTCGGCGCCGCCCACGAGCGCGGAATCCGGGTGATCATCGACTTCGTCCTGAACCACACGAGCGACCAGCACCCCTGGTTCCAGGCCTCCCGGAGCGATCCGTCCGGTCCGTACGGCGACTTCTACGTCTGGAGCGACAAGGACACCGGTTACCCGGACGCCCGGATCATCTTCGTCGACACCGAGACGTCGAACTGGACGCACGACCCGGTGCGCAACCAGTTCTACTGGCACCGTTTCTTCGGCCATCAGCCCGACCTGAACTTCGAGAGCCCCGCCGTACAGGCCGCCATCTTCGACTCGCTGCGATTCTGGCTGGATCTGGGGATCGACGGGTTCCGGCTCGACGCCGTGCCGTACCTGTTCGAGGAGGAGGGCACCAACTGCGAGAACCTGCCCAGGACGCACGAGTTCCTCAAGCGGCTGCGAAGGATGGTCGACGCGGACTATCCCGACCGGCTGCTGCTGTGCGAGGCCAACCAGTGGCCGGCCGATGTCGTCCAGTACTTCGGCGACCCGGAAACGGGCGACGAATGCCAGATGGCGTTCCACTTCCCGGTGATGCCGAGGCTTTTCATGGGGGTGCGCCGGGAGTCCCGCTTCCCGATCTCGGAGATCCTCGCGCAGACACCGGCGATCCCGCCGAACTGCCAGTGGGGGATCTTTCTGCGCAACCACGACGAGCTGACCCTCGAGATGGTCACCGACGAGGACCGCGACTACATGTGGGCGGAGTACGCCAAGGACCCACGCATGAAGGCCAACATCGGTATCCGTCGTCGGCTCGCGCCGCTGCTGGAGAACGACCGCAACCAGCTGGAGCTGTTCACCGCGCTGCTGCTGTCGCTGCCCGGCTCACCCGTTCTCTACTACGGCGACGAGATCGGGATGGGCGACAACATCTGGCTCGGTGACCGCGACGGGGTGCGTACGCCGATGCAGTGGACCCCGGACCGCAACGGGGGTTTCTCCACCGCCGACCCGCAGCGGCTGCACCTGCCGGTGATCGCGGACGCGGTCTACGGCTACCAGGCGATCAACGTCGAGGCGCAGATGCGCAGCACGACGTCGTTGCTCTACTGGACCCGGCGGATGATCGAGGTGCGCAAGCAGCATCCGACGCTGGCGCTGGGAACGTTGACCGAGGTGGGGTCGCGAAATCCCACCGTGCTGTCCTACATCCGGGAGTACGGCGACGACGTGGTGCTCTGCGTCAACAACCTGTCCCGCTTCCCGCAGCCGGCCGAGTTGGACCTGCGCCGGTTCGACGGATGGACGCCGACCGAACTCACCGGCCGGGTTGCGTTCCCAGAGATCGGGGTACTGCCGTACATGTTCACTTTGGCCGGGCACGGGTTCTACTGGTTCCTGCTCAGCCGCTCGGAGACCCACCAGTGAAGTTGACGGACCTGCTCAGGAGATGGATGCCGGAGCAGCGTTGGTACGCGGCCAAGGGCCGGGAGGTGTCCACTGTGGACACAACCGCCTTGGAGCTGAGCAAGGAACCCTTGGTAGAACTGCATCTGGTGTACGTCGGCTATGTCGACGACGGTACCGACGTCTTCATCGTCCCGCTGAGCCGGCACCACGACAGGGACGAGCAACTCGACCGGGTGCTCATCGGTGAACTCGACGAGGATCCACGCTGGGTCTACGACGCGATGCGCGACCGCCGGACCACGCCGTTGTGGCTGGACCTGTTCGCCGCCCGGCACGAGCACAAGGAGCTGCGGTTCCACCTGGAGCCAGGCGCCGAGATCCCGCTCAACCTTCCGGGAGACATCGTCAGCACCGAGCAGAGCAACAGCTCGCTCGTCTACGGCGATTCCACCATCCTGAAGCTCTTCCGCCGGCTCGAACCGGGCCTGAACCCGGACGTGGAGGTCCACGACGCGCTGCACTCGAGGAACAACCGGCACGTCGCCCCGCTCCTGGGTTTCCTGTCCATCGAAGGTGAGCAGGCAAAGGGGCAGGAGGACGGCACCATCGCGATGCTGCAGACGTTCCTGCCCGCGGCCAGCGACGGCTGGTCCCTGGCGGTGGCGAGCGTCCGTGACCTGTACGCCGAGGGCGACCTGCACCCGGACGAGGTGGGCGGCGACTTCGCCAGCGAGTCCTTCCGGCTCGGCGAGGCGACGGCGTCGGTGCACGCCGACCTGGCCGCGGTCCTGTCGACGGGCAGCTTCGACGCCAGCCAGCTCGGTGGCGTCGTGGCCGGCATGAACAGCCGGCTCGACGCCGCGTTGGAAGTCGTACCGGAGCTTGCGCCGTACGCCGATGGCCTACGGGCCAGATTCGCCGAACTTGGAGAGCTGGACGAGCCGATCCCCGTGCAACGGGTGCACGGGGACTACCACCTCGGCCAGGTACTGCGCACTCATCTGGGCTGGACGATCCTGGACTTCGAGGGCGAACCGGCCAGGCCGCTGGCCGCCCGCCGCGGCCTGGACAGTCCGATTCGCGACATCGCCGGGATGTTGCGCTCGTTCGAATACGCCGCCAGGCACCTACTCGTCGAAGGGCACTCCGACCCCCAGCTGGAATACCGGGCAAACGAGTGGGCGGGGCGAAACCGGCAGGCGTTCTGCGACGGCTACGCGAACGTGGCCGGCCGTGACCCGAGCGAGCAGCCCGCCCTGGTGCGGGCATTCGAGGCGGACAAGGCGGTGTACGAGGCGGTGTACGAGGCGCGCAACCGCCCGCACTGGCTGCCCATCCCACTGAACTCCCTCGCCAAGCTGGCCCAACTCGCATGAGCGCCCCCTCGCGTTGCGTCCGTAGCTCTGGTCGCCATGGCGCTCATTCCCACGGACGTTGCGCGGGGAGCGGGGGGTGACCGAACCCACCAAAGCCGAGCTGGACCGGCTGGTCGCCGGAGAGCACAAGGACCCGCACTCCCTGCTCGGCGCCCACCCAGCAGGGGCCAGGACGGTGATCCGCACGCTGCGCCCCGAGGCCAGCGCGGTGACCGCGATCGTGGGCAACCGACGGGTGCAGCTCGCGCAGATCCATGCCGGCGGCGTCTTCGCCGGCAACCACTCCGGCGAGCCCAGGGACTACCGGCTCGAAGTGGTCTGCGACGGAACCACGCACGATGTCGACGACCCCTATCGCTGGCTGCCCACGCTCGGCGAGATGGACCAGCACCTGATCGCCGAGGGACGGCACGAGCGGCTCTGGGACGTGCTGGGGGCACACGTACGCAGGTACGACAGCCCCGCTGGCCCGGTCAACGGCGTCTCCTTCGCGGTGTGGGCACCGAACGCCCGCGGCGTCCGGGTCACCGGCGACTTCGACTATTGGCGGGCCCGCGACTTCTCCCTGCGCGCACTGGGCTCGACCGGCGTCTGGGAGATCTTCATCCCGAGCGTGGGCGCGGGCACCCTGTACAAGTTCGCCGTCCTCGGCGCGGACGGGGTCTGGCGGGCCAAAGCCGATCCGATGGCCTTCGCCACCGAAGTGCCGCCGCAGACCGCCTCGAGGGTCTACTCGTCGGGGTACTCCTGGGGGGATGAGGAGTGGATGACGCGGCGGGCGAGGACCGAGTGGCACGCCGCGCCGATGAGCACCTACGAACTGCACCTGGGATCGTGGCGGTCCGGCTTGTCCTACCGGCAGCTCGCCGACGAACTGGTCGACTACCTGGCCGAAACCGGCTTCACCCACGTCGAGCTGCTCCCGGTCGCCGAGCACCCGTACGGCGGATCGTGGGGCTACCAGGTGACGTCGTACTACGCGCCCTCCGCCCGTTTCGGCGAGCCGGACGACTTCCGCTATCTCGTGGACCGGCTGCACGGGGCCGGGATCGGCGTGATCGTCGACTGGGTGCCGGGGCACTTCCCGAGGGACAGCTTCGCGCTCGCTCGGTTCGACGGCACGGCGCTCTACGAGCACGCCGACCCGCGCCGAGGCGAGCAGCCGGACTGGGGAACGCTGGTCTTCGACTTCGGCCGCCGCGAGGTCCGCAACTTCCTCGTCGCCAACGCGCTCTTCTGGCTCGAGGAGTTCCACATCGACGGGCTGCGGGTCGACGCCGTGGCCTCGATGCTCTACCTCGACTACTCCCGCGGTCCCGGGCAATGGACGCCCAACCGGTACGGCGGCCGGGAAAACCTGGAGGCGGTCGCTTTCTTGCAGGAGATGAACGCGACCGTCTACCGGCGGGTACCCGGTGCCATCACGATCGCGGAGGAGTCGACGTCGTGGCCCGGCGTCACCCGTCCCACGCATCTGGGCGGGCTGGGCTTCGGCTTCAAGTGGAACATGGGCTGGATGCACGACACGCTGGGCTACGCCAGCCGAGCACCCGTCTACCGCATCCACCACCACCAGCAGATGACGTTCTCGCTGATGTACGCCTACTCGGAGAACTTCGTGCTGCCGATCAGCCACGACGAGGTGGTGCACGGCAAGGGGTCGCTGCTGCGCAAGATGCCCGGCGACCGATGGCAGCAACTGGCCAACCTGCGCTGCCTGCTCGCCTACATGTGGGGGCATCCCGGCAAGCAGCTGCTGTTCATGGGCTGCGAGTTCGCGCAGGATTCCGAATGGGCCGACGGCCGGTCGCTGGACTGGGCATTGCTGGAATCACCCGCGCACCTCGGCGTACAGCGGCTCGTCGGCGATCTGAACCACATCTACCGGGACACCCCCGCGCTGTGGTCCCTCGACGGGGACCCGGCCGGGTTCCAGTGGATCGACGCGAACGATGCGCCAAGCAACGTCTTCTCCTTTGTCCGGCGCGGCTCCGACGGCGATGTGCTGGCGTGCGTGGCGAACTTCGCCGGCGTCCCCCACATCGGGTACCGCCTCGGGCTGCCGCTGCCCGGACGTTGGACGGAGGTGGTGAACACCGACGCACACGCCTACGGCGGCTCCGGTGTCGGCAACTTCGGCGTCGTGACCGCCACGGCTGAGAGCTGGCATGGGCAGCCGTGCTCGGCGACGCTGAACCTGCCCCCGCTGGGCACGCTCTGGCTACGGCCGGAGGCGGCTGACTCATCGGCCGGCCCGAAAGCCGAGTAGCCGTCCTTACAGCGATTTTTCCTCGCGCGTGTCACCATTCCAGTCGGCAAACGGGTGCCCAGGTGAAGGTTGTGATCTGTCGATGCCTCCGCGAAGTCCGCGTCGTACCGGCGTGGTGTTGCTCTGCGCCCTGGCGCTGCTGGTCCCCAGTTGTGCTCGGCAGATCGAGGGGCAGGGTCAGACCAACGACGGCGTGCGCCCCAACGTCGCGCCGTCCAACCTGCAGATCGTCGGGTCCACCGACGAGGACATCGACACGCTGTCCCGCAACGCCCTGGCCGACCTGGAGGCGTACTGGGAGGACACGTTCCCGGAGGTGTACGGCGCAGACTTCCAGCCGCTGTCCGGCGGCTATTTCTCGGTCAATCCCGACGACTTCGACCCCAGCGACTATCCGGACGACATCGGCTGCTTCGACAGTGCCGAGGACGTCGAGGACAACGCCTTTTACTGCTTCCCGCAGCCCAGTGGCGGCGACAACATCGTCTACGACCGAACCTTGCTCGAGGCGCTGGCCGCCGACTACGGCCGGTTCATTCCGGCCCTTGTGATGGCGCACGAGTTCGGGCACGCCATCCAGGGCCGCGAGGCACCCGCGAGCACGCTGTCGATCGTGTTCGAGACCCAGGCCGACTGCTTCGCCGGCGCCTGGACCGGCTGGGTCGCCGACGACAACGCCGAGCACTTCTTCATCCGCGCCTCCGAGCTCGACGACATCCTGCGCGGTTATCTGCTGCTCCGCGACGCCCCCGGCTCCGGACCGATGGCCGACGACGCGCACGGCTCGTACTTCGACCGGGTCAGCGCATTCCAGGAGGGGTACGACGACGGTGCCCAGGCCTGCAAGGACAACTTCACCGACCAGCGGATCTTCACCCAGCAGGAGTTCAACGACCAGACGGACTTCGACAACGAGGGCAACGCGCCGTACGACCAGGCCCTCACGATCAGCGAGGACACCCTCAACGCTTTCTGGTCGACGGAGTTCGGCGAGGTCTTCGAGGGTGAATGGCAGGCACCGAGCCTGCAGCCGTTCGAAGGCGCCCGGCCGGAGTGCGCCGGCGCGCGGCAGCGCCGGGACGTCACGTTCTGCGAGCCGGAGAACCGGATCGACTTCGACAACCAGACGCTGATGCCGACGGTGCACAGCGAGGTCGGCGACTTCGCCGTCACGACGCTGCTGTCGATCAACTACGCCCAGGCCGCCCGCGACCAGCTGGGCCTGGACTTCCGCGGCGAGGACGCGCTGCGCAGCACGATCTGCTTGACCGGTTGGTATGTCAGCCAGTTCTTCTTTGCCAACATCACCCGTGACGGCCAGCCGGTCGCCACGATCTCACCCGGTGACGTCGACGAGTCCATCCAGGTGTTGCTGGAGTACGGCGAGAGCCCCAGCGTGCTGCCCGACGTCGGGCTGTCGGGATTCCAGCTGGTCGACCTGTTCCGGCAGGGCTTCGTGCGCGGACCGGCTGCCTGTGAGGTGGGGGTCTAGAACAGCGCGTTGGTGAGGTCGCGCCGCGCGGCGGTGACCAGCGGGTCGTCGCCTCCCATCACCGCGAACAGCTCCAGCAGGTGCAGACGAGCCTGATCACGATCCTCCTCGGAGGTCCGGCGTACGACGTCGAGCAGGCGGGCAAAGGCGCCCTCGATGTCGCCCGCGGCGACGAGTGCGTCCGCTGCGCTGCATTGCGCGGCGATGTCGTCCGGGGCGGCGTCCGCGGCAGCGACCGGATCCGGTCCGGCCTGCGCGAGCCGCTGCATCAACTCGACCTGGCGAAGCGCGTCGGCTGCGAACGGGTGCGCCGGCTCGGCGGTCAGGATGTCCCGGTAGATCCGGGCCGCCTCGTCGAACTGCCCCTGCTCCAGCGCGTCCTCGGCAGCGATCAGCCGCGGGTCCTCCGGCTCCGGCGGCGCGTCGGCGGCGGGGGGAGCCGCGCCGCCGGCCGCGTCCACCAGGGCCGCGATGAACTGCCGTGCCTCGGCCTCCGGAATCGCGCCGCTGAACTCGGCGACGAGCTGACCCTGCAACACCGCCTTGACCGCCGGGATGCCCTGCACCTTCAGCGCCTGGGCAATCCGCTGGTTGGCGTCGACGTCGATCTTGGCCAGGACCCACGACCCGCCGCCCTCGGCGGCCAGCTTCTCCAGGATCGGGGAGAGCTGCTTGCACGGCTGGCACCACTCCGCCCACAGGTCGATCACCACCGGCACCTGCATGGACCGGTCGATCACCTCGGTCTGGAACGTCTCCTCTGTGACATCAACGACGTTCGGGGTTGCCGCTGGGGCAGCGCCGCCCGGGGGAGCCGGCGGTGCGGTCGCCCGCGCCTTGAGAGCGGACAGGTCCAGTGCGCCGGCCATCGACGCGGCCAGCCGTGCCTCTCCAGGTTGCATGCCCGCAAGTCTCCCAGATCCCCCGGCCCGCCGGCGCCGCCCGCCCTGCCCCGACTTTGCCTGTCAGGCGGCCCCGTAAACGGGACAAATCGGCGCTCACCGCGACCACATCACAGGCAAAGTCGCTGAGGGTGGGGTGCAGCGGCGCGACCGGAGGACGCTAGAAGCGCGCGGGCTCGGTGTAGGCGCCCCATTCGGCCCGCAGGGCGTCGCAGATCTCGCCGAGGGTGGCCTCGGCGCGGCAGGCCTCCAGCATGGCCGGGACCATGTTCTCCTCGGTCCGCGCCACCTCGATCATCCGGGCAACCGCGGCTCGGGCGGCCGCGTCGTCGCGGTCGGCTCGACGCCGACCGAGCACCCTGTTCTGCTCGACCTCGACCTCGTGGCTGACCCGCAGGATCTCCAGCGGGTCCTCCACGCTGCGGGTCAGCACGTTCACTCCGACTACCTTCTTCTCACCCTTCTCCACCTGCCGCTGGTAGACGAACGCCGCCTCGGCGATCTCGGACATGAACCAGCCGTCCTCGATTCCCCGCAACAGCCCCGAGGTCATGGTGCCGTCGGTGCCCATCCCGCGGATCCGGGCGAAGATCTCCTCGGCCTCCCGCTCCAGCTCGTCGGTGAGCGCCTCGACGTACCACGAGCCGCCCAACGGGTCGGCCACGTTCAGGACGCCGGTCTCCTCGGCGATCACCTGCTGGGTCCGCAGCGCGATCTGCGCCGCCCGTGCCGACGGCAGCGCGAGGACCTCGTCCAAGGCGTTGGTGTGCAGCGAGTTCGTCCCACCCAGCACCGCGGCCAGCGCTTCGATCGCCGTACGCACGACGTTGTTGTCCGGCTGCTGCGCCGTCAGGGACACCCCCGCTGTCTGGGTATGGAATCTCAACGACTGAGATCGCGCGGATTTTCCGCCATAGACGTCCCGCACCCAGCGCGCCCAGATCCGCCGGGCCGCGCGGAACTTCGCGATCTCCTCGAAGAAGTCGATGTGGGCATCGAAGAAGAACGACAGGCCGGGCGCGAACTGCTCGATATCGAGCCCGCGGGACAGTCCCAACTCGAGGTAGCCGAAGCCGTCGGCGAGGGTGAAGGCGAGTTCCTGCGCGGCCGTCGAACCGGCCTCCCGGATGTGGTAGCCGGAGACCGACAGCGGCTTGTACGCCGGCACCTCACTGGCGCAGAACTCCATCAGGTCGCCGATCAGGCGCAGATGCGGCTCGGGCGCGAACAGCCACTCCTTCTGCGCGATGTACTCCTTGAAGATGTCGGTCTGCAGCGTGCCGTTGAGCGACTCGACTGCCGCGCCTTGTCTCTCAGCAGCCACCAGCATCATGCAGAACACCGGTACGGCGGGGCCGCTGATCGTCATCGACGTCGTGGTCCGCGCCAGCGGGATGTCGCTGAAGAGAATGTCCATGTCGGCCGCGGAGTCGATGGCGACGCCGCAGTGACCGACCTCGCCGAGCGCACGGGGATCGTCGCTGTCACGGCCCATCAGGGTGGGCATGTCGAAGGCCACAGACAGCCCACCGCCGCCCTCGGCGAGGATCATCTTGTAGCGCTCGTTGGTCTGCTCGGCGTTGCCGAAGCCGGCGAACTGACGGATCGTCCACGCCCGACCCCGGTAGCCCGTGGCGTGCAGGCCACGCGTGAACGGGTACTCCCCCGGCCAGCCGATCCGATCGAATCCCTGCGCCGACTGCCCGTCGCCCGGCCCGTAGACGGGTTCCACCTCGACTCCGGACAGCGTCGTGAAGTCGGCGTCGCGCACGAAAGCGGCGTCGAACCGCTCCTGCCAGCGGCGCCGACCGGCGGCTACCTCAGCTTCGTCCATGCCTGAATAGTAGGACTCCCTAGTATCCAGCGCGAGGATCTGGATCACCCCGGGAAGTCACCGGCTGCGGCGCGGACGTCGCGTAACACCCGGACGACGTGCTCCAGGTCGGCGGCATCGAGGACGCTCAGCCCGAAGTCGAGCGCCATCAGCTCAGCGGTGGCCAGCTCCACGACATCGCGCCCACCGGCGGTGATGGCGGCCAGGACGCCACGCCCGTCGGTGGGGTTGCGGCGCCGACGGACATAGCCGGACGCGGTGAGCCGATCGACGGTGTTCGTCACGCTCGTGGGGTGCACCATGAGCCGGTTGCCGATGATCTTGAGCGGCAGCTCGCCGCGCCGGCTGAACCGCAGCAGGACGAGCGCCTCGTAGCGGGCGAAGGTGAGGTCATGCGGGCGGAGCACCTCGTCGAAGCGGGCCAGCAGAATCTGTTGTACCCGGAACACCGACGTTGCGGCCCGCATCGCGGGGGCGGGACCCCAGGTCTGTTCCCACAACTGGCCGGCGCGCTCGATGGGATCGAACGGCAACCCCAACTCACGGACCATGCCGCGAAAGGCTAGTCATGCCGCCCGCCGATAGGGCAGGGTACAGTGTCCTGTCAGCCAGGAACTGGTGATCGTCCGCGCTGCCATCCTCGGGTTGTTCACCGCCAAGCGATGGTTGCCTATGCCCCGAAGGAGATCAGGAATGAGCAGCCCTCTCCATGGCGATGGCCCGTCGGCGCCCCACGGCCACACTGAAGTGCTCGAGGCCGAGCCGGCGGCCGCCAGCGGCCCGCTGGCCGGTGACCCCTCCATCCTCGGGCTGCCGACCTTCATCGTCGGATCGGTCTTCCTCGGACTGACCCTGGTCGGGTACACCCCGGCCGAATCCGTCGGCCCCGCGCTGCCGGTCCTGATCTTCGCCACCGGGTTGGGCCAGCTGATCACCACGATCTGGGCCGCCGCGCTCGGCCAGTCAGCGGTCGCCGCCGTGTTCGGCATCTTCACCGGCTTCTGGCTCAGCTACTCCGCCCTGCTGGTCGGCCTCATCCACGGCTGGTGGGGCATCTCCGCCGACCCGATCGACACCCGGACCGTGCCGGCGTTCCTGATCAGCTGGCTCGTGGTCATCGGCGCACTGACGATCTTCACCCTGCGGCTGCCCGCCGCCTTCACCGCCGTGTTCGCGCTGGTGGAGGTCGCGCTCGCGTTGGTTCTCATCGGCGCGCTGTCCGGGGAAACGATCTTCGCCACTCTGGGCGGCATCGCCGTCTTCGCCTTCGCCGCGATCGGTGTGTACCTGTTCGCCAGCGCAGCGTCGCTTGCCACCGGCGGCCCGGCGATGAACCTGGGTAAGCCGATCCAGCACTGACACGCCGTACCGGCTAGAACAGCGAGACGATCTGCGCGGCGGCCGTGTACGGGTCAGTGTCGCCCTCGACCACCCGCTCAGCCAACGCGGGCAGCGAGGCCGATCCGTGCACGTCGCCCATCCGCTCGCGCAGTGTCTGCACCGCGATCGCCTCGATCTCCGCGCACGCCCTGGCGGTACGCCGACGCGCCAGCTCGCCGTTGCC